>NZ_JAUQOQ010000006.1:0-313384 GCF_030580795.1 Pseudomonas boreofloridensis
CACTGTGTTGTTGACTTACATACGAGGACGAGCACCAGGAGAGCCCAGCACAAACGACCGCCCCCACACCCGCCCCCCCCCCCCCCCCCCCCCCCCCCCCCCCCCCCCCGCCCCCCCCCCCCCCCCCCCCCCCCCCCCCCCCCCCCCCCCCCCCCCCCCCCCCCCCCCCCCCCCCCCGGCCTGAATGCACCGACAATCGCAGGACAACCCATGCTGTATTCGCTTCAGGCGCTCCGCGCGTTCGCCGCCTGGGTGGTGGTCTGCCACCACTTCATGCAGATCTTCTTCGACTTCCATGCCGACGGCCCCGTGGGCCGCCTGCTCGCCGAACGCGGTGCGGTGGGCGTGGACATCTTCTTCGTCATCAGTGGTCTGGTGATCTACCTCTCGACCCGCGACAAAGACATCGCGCCCCGCGAATTCCTCCTCAACCGCGTGCTGCGCATCGTCCCGGCCTACTGGTTCTACACCTTGCTCATGGCCGTGATGCTGCTGGCGGCCAGTCGCTGGATGCCGCATCAGGTGTTCGACTGGCAGCATCTGCTGCTGTCGCTGTTGTTCGTGCCGTCCGAAAACCCCGGTGGCTACGGCCTCTATCCAACGCTCAACGTCGGCTGGACGCTGAACTTCGAGATGTTCTTCTACCTGCTGTTCGGCCTGGCCTTTCTGGTGCGCCAGCGCCACCACCTGATTCTGGTCACCGCTGCGTTGCTGCTGGTCAGTGAAGTGCTCGGCCGTCTTGGTGTGCTCAGCCGCTTCTACAACAACGACATCATCTACGAGTTCGTGCTGGGGATCGGGCTGGGCGTGCTGTACCGCCGTGGTTTGATCCGCGAGGGACTCTGGCTGCCTTTGGCGGTGCTGGTCGCGGCCGGCTTTGCGTTGTATCGGCTCGACGCCTCGCAACGCCTGCTGCACTGGGGCTTGCCCAGTGCCATGGTGGTGCTGGCGTTCATCGCCCTGGAGCCGTACTTTCGCGGCAACCGGGTGCTCAAGGCGCTGGGCGATTGTTCCTACTCGGTGTACCTGATCCACGTGCTGGTGCTCTGGGCCGGCTGGTTCGTCAGCCAGCGCCTGGCGCTGAACCCGTACCTGGTGTTCGCCGTCTGCGTGCCGGCCATCGGCTTGCTGTCGTGGTTCAGTTACCAGTGGCTGGAGTGCGGCCTGTACCGGCGATTGAAGGCGCAGTTCGCCACGAACCAGGCTGCACCGGCGCTATCCCGAGTCAAATACTAGGACTTTGTCCGATGCCGGGCTTTGGCGTACACTGCACGGCAAGTCTGTGAGGAACTTCCATGAGCGCTATAACCATTACCGACGCCGCCCATGATTATCTGGCCGATCTGCTTTCCAAGCAGAACACGCCCGGGATCGGCATCCGCGTCTTCATCACCCAGCCGGGCACCCAGTACGCCGAGACCTGCATCGCGTATTGCAAGCCGGGCGAAGAGAAGCCTGACGACACCGCCGTGGGTCTGAAGAGCTTCACCGCTTACATCGATGCCGTCAGCGAGCCGTTTCTCGAAGACGCGCTGGTGGACTACGCCACCGATCGCATGGGCGGGCAACTGACCATCAAGGCGCCGAACGCCAAGGTGCCGATGGTCAACGAAGACAGCCCGCTCAACGAGCGCATCAACTACTACCTGCAGACCGAGATCAATCCGGGTCTGGCCAGCCACGGTGGGCAGGTGAGCCTGATCGACGTGGTCGAGGACGGTATCGCCGTGTTGCAATTCGGCGGCGGTTGCCAGGGCTGCGGCCAGGCCGACGTGACGCTCAAGGACGGTATCGAGCGCACCCTGCTCGAGCGGGTGCCGGAGCTGAAAGGCGTGCGCGATGTGACTGACCACAGTCAGAAAGAGAACGCCTACTACTGAGTCCAGTGGAAGGCGTGACGCATTGGGGCCGCAGTGTGCGGCCCCAATCGCATTCAGTGCAAGCCCCTCACAGGATCGGCTTGCCGCCGGTCACCGCATAGCGCGACCCGGAAATGTAGCTGCTCTCGTCCGAGCCCAGCAGCACATAGATCGGCGCCACCTCCACCGGCTGTCCTGGCCGTCCCAGCGGCGTTTTCGAACCGAAGTTGCGCACCGCCTCATCCGGCATGGTCGCGGGGATCAAGGGTGTCCAGATCGGGCCTGGCGCCACGCTGTTGACCCGGATGCCCTGCGGGCCGAGCATCTGCGCCAGCCCCGCGCTGAAGTTGGCGATGGCGCCTTTGGTGGTGGCATAGGCCAGCAGGCTTGGCGACGGGTCGTCGGAGTTCACCGAACTGGTGTTGATGATCGAACTGCCGCGCGGCATGGACGGCAGCGCCGCCTTGCAGATGCGGAAGATGGCGGTGATGTTGATGTCGAACGTCTTCACCCATTCCTCGTCGTCGATTTCGTCGAGGGTTTCATGCGACATCTGGAACGCCGCGTTGTTGACCAGAATGTCGATGTGCCCGAACTGCCCGACGGTTTTGCTGACGATGTCGTGGCAGTGCTGTTTCTGCGCCAGATCGCCCGGCAGCAACAGGCACTCACGACCTTCGGCCTCCACCCATTTGGCGGTGTCCTTGGCGTCTTCGTGCTCGTCGAGGTAGGCAATGGCCACATCGGCGCCCTCGCGGGCATAGGCGATGGCCACCGCGCGGCCGATGCCGCTGTCACCCCCGGTTATCAGCGCCTTCTTGCCCGTCAGCCGACCGCTGCCGGTGTAAGACTGTTCGCCGCAATCGGGTACCGGGTCCATGTGCTTCTGGCTGCCGGGCACGGTCTGCGGCTGCGAGGCGAACGGTGGGGTGGGGTAGTTGCGCATGGCGGTCACTCCTGCTGAAGAAAAAGGTCTCTTTGCCTATGAAGCGAGCCAGTGCTCAGGGTTGGAACGGATATCCGCCTGCCACGACAAACGGTCAGCGGGCGATTGATCTGAATCTTTCTCGCGCGCCTGTCTCTATCCCCTATCGAGTCACACAACGATCAGGAGCGATCGCGTGCCACGCATCATCACCCCCGCTACCCCCGAGCATGAAATCTCCAGCGAGCGCGAAGCACGGATGTTCGGCTCGCCGAAAGAGCGCCTGGATTTCTATCGCCGGGAAATCCAGTACGAGACCACCATCCTGGCCAACCGCACCGACGCCTACCTCACCGCGCAATCCTTCCTGGTCATCGCCTTCGTCTCCGCCATGAGCAACCTCAATGAGAGCTGGGGGCAGATGTTCACGTTGCTGGTGCCGCCCTTCCTGGCGCTGCTGGGCGTGCTCAGTTCGCTCAACGCCTGGCCGGGGATCCATGCCGCCTACAAGATCATCGACCACTGGCAGCTCAAGCAGAGCAATCTACTGCGCAGCGAACCGCTGATGGGCCTGGCTTACGACGAGTCGCCGCTGTTCGCCGAGGCCGAGACCTCACGGGCGTCGCATCGCAAGTCGCTGCTGTTTTCCCTGCGCACGCCGTGGATCTTCCTGGCGTTCTGGGTGATTTTGGGCGGTTACGCGCTGTTCATTCAGCTGGGTTGACGGACCGCCTTCACATTTCACTTACAGTCAGCACGGCCGCCCATCTGGCAGAATCCCTTCCTTTTCCTGTGTCTGGAGACCTTCATGCTGCGTGTACTCGAACGCTGGCTTGACCCTTTCCCGCCCGACGAGGCCCCGCCACCGCCCATGGGGCTGGCGCGCTTCATGTGGGCCTGCACCCGCGGCGCGCGCGGCTACATCGTCGCCCTGGCACTGCTGAGCGCCGCGGTGTCGGTGTATGAAGCCTGGCTGTTCGCCTTTCTCGGACAAGTGGTGGACCTGCTGGCCAAATGGCAGGTCGGCGAAGCCGTAACCGCCGAGGAGACTCGCGTGCTGTGGGGCGTCGGCGCCGTACTGGTGATCAGCATTGCGCTGGTGGCTGCACGCACCATGGTCCAGCACCAGGTCCTGGCGATCAATTTGCCTCTGCGCCTGCGGTGGGATTTCCACCGTCTGATGCTTCGCCAGAGCCTGTCGTTCTTTTCCGATGAGTTCTCCGGGCGGGTGACCACCAAGGTGATGCAGACCGCCCTGGCGGTGCGCGAGGTGCTGTTCACCTTGATCGAGATCCTGCCGGGTATCGGGGTGTACTTCGTGGCCATCATCGCCCTGGCGGGTGGCTTCGCGCCGAAGTTGATGCTGCCGTTCGTGGCCTGGTTGCTGCTGTTCGGACTGACCATGCTGTACTTCGTGCCGCGCCTGGGCAAAGTGGGGCAGGAGCAGGCCAACGCCCGCTCGTCCATGACCGGACGGGTGTCGGACGCCTACACCAACATCACCACGGTCAAGCTGTTCTCCCATTCCAAGCGCGAGGCGCATTTCGCCCGGGCGGCGATGGAAGACTTCAAGCACACCGGTTTCCGACAGATGCGCCTGGTCAGCCAGTTCGAGATCGCCAATCAGGCGCTGGTGGTCGGTTTGATCATGAGTGCCGGCGGCTATGCCCTGTGGCTCTGGCATCAGGGTCAGGTCGGCGCCGGTGCGGTGGCGGCGATTACCGCCATGGCGCTGCGCATCAATGGCATGTCGCACTGGATCATGTGGCAGATGACCTCGCTGTTCGAGAGCATCGGCACCGTGCAGGACGGCATGGCCACCCTGGCCACCGGTCCCAAGGTGCAGGACGCGCCCGGTGCCGGTGTGCTGCAGACCCAGGGCGGGGCCGTGAGCTTCGACAACGTGCACTTCAACTACAACGGCGAACGTCAGGTGCTCGATGGCCTGAGTCTGGAGATCCGTGCCGGCGAGAAGATCGGCCTGGTAGGCCGCTCCGGGGCCGGCAAGTCGACCTTGATCAACCTGCTGCTGCGGTTCCACGACGTCGACCAAGGACAGATCCGCATCGACGGCCAGGATATCGCCCAGGTCACCCAGGACAGCTTGCGCAGTGCCATCGGCATGGTCACCCAGGACACCTCGCTGTTGCACCGCTCGATTCGCGACAACATCGCCTACGGCCGGCCTGACGCCACCGAAGCGCAGATCCGCCAGGCCGCCGTCGACGCCCAGGCCGACGACTTCATCCGCCAGCTCAGCGACCGCCAGGGCCATACCGGCTACGACACCTTGGTCGGCGAGCGCGGCATCAAGCTCTCCGGCGGCCAGCGCCAGCGCGTGGCGATCGCGCGGGTCATGCTCAAGAACGCGCCGATCCTGCTGCTCGACGAAGCCACCAGCGCGCTGGACTCGGAGGTGGAAGTGGCCATCCAGGAAAGCCTCGACGAGATGATGCAGGGCAAGACGGTGATCGCCATCGCCCACCGCTTGTCGACCATCGCCGCCATGGACCGGCTGATCGTGATGGACGAAGGGCGCATCATCGAGCAGGGCACCCATGCCGAGCTGCTGGCGCGCGACGGCACCTACGCCCGGCTTTGGCAGCACCAGAGCGGAGGCTTCCTCGGCGAAGACCAGGGTGTGCTGGAGGCCGCCGAATGAGCCCGAGCCGGTCGTCTAGGCAGGGGCACGCCCATGCACACTTCTGAGCGGCTCAAAGGCCTCGACGTGTTCGTCGCGGTGGCCGAGTGCGCCAGCTTCACTGCCGCGGCAGAGCGCTTGAACCTCACCGCCTCGGCGGTCAGCAAGAGCGTGGCGCGCTTGGAGGCACGGTTGGGCGTGCGGTTGTTCGAGCGGACCACCCGCACCCTGGCACTGACTGAGGCCGGGGTGACCTTCCAGCGCACCTGCACCCGCGTGTTGGGCGAGCTGGAGGACGTGGAGTCGGCGTTGCTCAACGACAGCGAAACGCCGCAGGGCAGGGTACGCATCGACTTGCCGGCGTCTTTCGGACGCCTGCACGTGCTGCCGCTGATCCTGGATTTTCTGCACCTGTTTCCCAAGGTCGATCCGCATGTGTCCTTCACCGACCGTTTCGTCGATCCGGTGGCCGAAGGCATCGACATCGTGGTGCGTATCGGTGGTCCCGATGCCTGGCCAGCCAGTCTAGGGCACCAGTTCCTCGGTGCGCAGCGCCTGGTGTTCTGCGCAGCACCCCGGTATCTGCAACGCCATGGCGAGCCCCGTGATCAGGCCCAATTGCACGGCCATGCCTGCGTGGTCTATGGCCAGCGTGATGGCGGTGTCGGGCCGTGGTACCTCAAGGGCCGCGAGGCCGGGGACATCGAGCGACGCAGCATGCCTTCGCGCATCGCCGTCGGCGATGGCGAAGGCGAGGTGGCGGCCGTGTTGGCGGGGCTCGGTATCGCCCAGTTGCCCACCTGGCTGACCCAACCGCACATGGAGCAAGGCAGCGTGGTGGAGGTGTTGCCTGAACTGTCCACCGATGGCTTGCCGATCAACCTGGTCTGGTTGAAGAGCCGGGAAAACCTGCCCAAGGTCCGCGCCCTGCTCGACTACCTGGCGCCGCGCCTGTGCGCCCACGGCAGACGGCCTGCGCCGCCTGACACGGCACAATGAGCGCTGCCGGTCAGGGCGCGAGCCGCCGAACCACCGCCAACAGCACCAAGGCCAGCAGCGCGACGCAGGCGGCCACGTAGCCCAGGCAGTCGGTGCCCAGGTGCGTCAGGGTCAGCCCGCCGATGATTGCGCCCAGGCCGATGCCGGCATTGGCCGCCGACACGTTGCTGGTGCCCGCCAGGGCCTTGGCCTGCGACACGCAGGCCATCACCCGCACCTGACAGATGGGGTACAGCGCGGTGTTGGCGATGCCCCACAGCCCCAGCACGGCGCACAGCAGCACGGTGGAGTGGGCGACGGGAACCAACGCTGCCATACCCAGCGCCAGCAGGATCAGGAACAGCCGGGTGGCATTGAGCGGCGAGCGATCGACGAGCTTGCCGCCGATCCAGTTGCCGATCAGGCCGACCGCACCGAAGCCCATCAGCCACCAGCCGACCTGCGCGGGCGGCACGCCAGCCACGCGCTCCAGTAGATCGGCCAGGTAGGTGTAGCCGATGAACATCGCCGTGAAGACCACCACCGACAGCAGCACATTGCCCACGAAATAGGCGTCCTTGAAGATCGTCGCCTGCTGGCGCAGGTCCAGTTTCGCCGTGCGGGCGACCTGGGGCATCAGCCACCACAGCGCCACGGCCATCAGCAACGACAGCCCGGCCAGCACCCAGAACGCCCCGCGCCAGCCGATCAGCGTGGAGGCGACCGTGCCCAGCGGAATGCCCAGCAACATGGCCGCCGAGATGCCCAGGTAGACCCTGGCAACCGCGCGCCCGGCGTGCTGTTTTCCGGCCAGATGCCCGGCGGTTTCGCTCGCCGTGCCCCAGAACACCGGCAGCGCCATGGCCGGCACGATGCGGGCAATGGCCAGCACGGTGAAGTTCTGCGCCACGGCGGCCAAGGCGTTGGTCGCCGCGAACAGGCACAGGATCGCGATGAACAGGCGCTTGCGGTCGAGGTGGGAGAGCGCGGCGGTCAGGGGCGGACCGAGCAGCATGACGGTGAAGGCGAACAGGGTGACCAGTTGCCCGGCGGCTGAAACCGACAGATCCAGATCGCGCGCGATCTGCGGCAGCAAGCCGACGATGAGGAATTCAGTGGTGACAATCAGAAAAGCCGAGAAGGCCAGGATCGCGATGCTGATCCCGGTCTTCTGCGTGGAAGGTGCTGCCAGAGGGGGCGTTTGGTAGACGGACATGATCGGGCTCGATGTGAAGGCCGATCAGTCTATTCGTTAATCCATTTCCCTTTTCTGGCATTAATTCCCGAAACTAATGAACTGAATTCAGTAATTGGTCCTCGTTACAGCGTCAGTGCCAGCAGTGCCGCCAGCAGTGCGGGCGGCATGACTACCATGCCCAGGCGCAGGAACTGCCAGGCGCCGACCTGTTCGCCTTCACGGCGAATGGCGACCAGCCACAGCAGGGTTGCCAGCGAGCCGGTGATCGACAGGTTCGGCCCCAGGTCCACGCCAATCAGCAGTGCAGCGGTGGTCTGCACCGGCAATTCGGCCAGGTGCCCCATGGAGCCGGCGATCAGCCCGGTGGGCAGGTTGTTCATCAGGTTGCTGGCGATTGCCACGCCAATGCCGGCGGCCCAGCTTGCCTGGGTCGGTGCGTCGTGGGCCAGCGCCGCCAAGGACTGGGCCAACTGACGGATCACGCCGGTCTGGGCCACGGCTTCGACCAGCACGAACAAGCCCGCCACCAGAGGCAGGACGCCCCAGGCCACCTGCCGCAGCACTGGCATCGGGCTGCGCCGCTGGCTCAGGTGGATCAGCGCGGTGGTCGCCACCCCGGCACAGAACGTCGGCAGGCCCAGCGGTGTATCCAGGGCCGAAGCCAACAACAGCAGCGCGCCCGTCAGCACGATGCCGAGCGCGCACAGGCGCGCGCCCCGCGACAGCGGTTGCGGGTCGATGCTCAGCGCCAGTGGCTGGCTGATCTGCTGGCGCTGGGTCAGGCGCAGGGCCAGGTAGGTCAGCACGATGGCCGCCAATGACGGCAGGCTGAACTGACGCAACCAGTCCAGCAGCGGCGGCATCTGGCTGCCGAACACCACCAGGTTGGCCGGGTTGGAGATCGGCAGCACGAAACTGGCGGCGTTGGCGATGAACGCGCAGATGAACAGGTAGGGCAGGGGATTGGCTTTCGCTGCCTTGCACGCTGCATACACGGCAGGGGTGAGCACCACGGCGGTGGCGTCGTTGGACAGGAACACGGTGACCAGGGTGCCGACCAGGAACACCAGGTCGAACAGGCGCTGGCCGGAGCCGCGCGCGTGCACCACGGCATAGCGCGCCAACCAGTCGAACAGCCCTTCCTGGCGCGCCAGTTCGGCCAACACCATCATGCCGATGAGGAACAGATAGACGTCGCCACCTTCGGCTACGGCGTGCAGCGCGGCGGGTAGTGGAATCAGCCCCAGCACGGTCAGCAGCAGCGCCCCGCCCAGTGCCCAGACGTATTCGGGGATGCGCCATGGGCGCAGGATGACGCCGCCGGTGGCCAACGCGGCCACCGTCCAGATAATCAAGGTGCTCGTAGAAAAACTCATGGGTGGTTCAGTTTCCAGCGGGGGTCGGCATGACCGTCGGCGTATCGCTCGAACGGGGGTGGGTTTCCGGCAGGGCCACCAGCACCAGCACGAAGGCCACGGCGGCGATTCCGGCCAGGGTCAGAAAGGCCGCATCATAGCCTGAGGACTGCACCACCAGGCCAGCGATGCCGGGGCTCAACGCTGCGCCCAGGCCAAAGATCGCGGTCAAGGCGCCGAGGCTGACGTTGAAGCGGCCGGTGCCCTCGGTCAGGTCCTTGACGATGATCGGGAACAGCGCGCCGAAAATCCCGGCGCCAATGCCGTCGAGCAATTGCACCCCGACCAGCCAGAACGGATTGTCCGAGACCACGTACAGCGCACCGCGCAGCGGCAGAATCAGGAAGCCCACCAGCAGAAACGGCTTGCGTCCCCAGTGCTCGGCCTTGGCGCCCACCAGCAGCGCCATCGGCACCATCACCAGTTGTGCGGCGACGATGCAGGCCGAGGTCAAGGGCGTGGCCAGGCGCAGGTCCACCTGCGACAGCTTCTGGCTCACTAGCGGCAGCATGGCTGCGTTGGCCAGGTGGAACAACGCGCAGCACACGGCGAACAGCAGCAGGGTACGGTTGTGCAAGAGCAGCTTGAAGCCGGCGGGCGCGGCGTCCCCGGCTGGCCCGTGACCCAGCCCCCGCGCCACCTGGTGATCGATCGCCGCTGCCGGAATGCGGCTCACGGCGATGACACTGGCCACCGTCATCACTGCCATCAGGTAGAACACCACCACCGGCCCGTACAGATAGGCCAGCCCCCCCGCCAGCAGCGCCGAGAAGGCGTTGCCGGCATGGTTGAACGATTCGTTGCGACCCATGCGCCGGGTGAATGCCTTGGGCCCGGTGATGCCCAGAGAAATGGCGGCGATGGCCGGTGCGAACACCGAGCCGGCCAGGGCGCTGATGGTCTGGGTCAGGGCCACCAGGCTGAACGAGGCCATCAGCGGCAGCAGCAGGCAACTGCCGGTCACCAGCAGGGCCGCGATCACCACCACCGCCCGTTTGGCCGGGGTGCGGTCGATCAGCGCTCCGGCTGGGGTCTGCGCCACCAGCGCGGCGATCCCGGCCAGGCTCATCACCAGGCCGATGCTCGCCGGCTGCCATTGGTGCACGGCCAGCAGGTAAATCGCCAGGTAGGGGCCCAGGCCGTCACGGACATCGGCGAGGAAGAAGTTCAGCCAGTCCAGGCCGCGTTGGTGCGAAGCGAGAGGGGTGTGGTTGTCCAAGATGGCATCTCGATGAGGCCCAAGAGCAGGACACGGGCCGCGCGAGCGGCGGCGCCGTGAGTCGGTGCAAACGAAGTGAACCCAGGTGGTCGATGATTGGGGTGGCCGTCGGCTCCTGATCAGGCAGTCTCTGAGCACAATGACTGTGGCGTCAGGCGATAGGTTCCAGGCCCGCTCACCACTCGATCGGCTGCCCGTCCCAGGCCAGGAACGCACCGTTGTGCGCAGGGCCGTGACGGGCGACCAGGTCCAGCAGGCGCTCGGCCGTGAAGGCCGGTTCGAATAGTCGCTCTGCCGGCACATTGGCTTGGAAGGGCTGGGACAGGTCGGTGTCGGTGGTGCCGGGGTGCAGCATCAGCACCGTCGACAGCGGATTCAGTCGCCGCAACTCGATGCTCGCGGTGCGCAGCAGTTGATTCAGCGCCGCCTTGCTGGCCCGGTAGCTGTACCAACCGCCGAGGTGATTGTCGCCGATGGAGCCGACCCGCGCCGAGAGTGCGGCAAAGGTGGCCGGATGCTGGCGCAGTAGTGGCGCGAGGTGCTTCAGCAACAGGATCGGCGCGAAGCTGTTGCTGAGAAACGCCGCCTGCAGGCTGGCCAGGTCCAACTGCGCCAGTGACTTTTCGGGCCGGGCCGGCGCCTCATGCAGGACGCCCAGGGTGCACAGCACCAGGTGCAGATGGCTGCACTGCTGGCGCAGGGCGCTGGCCAGGTCGGCCAGTGCCGACTCGTCACGGGCATCGCAGTCCAGCAGCACCAGGCGTCCAGGGTGTTGTTGCGCCAGCGTCTGAAGCGCCTGGCTGGCGGTGGCTCGACGCGACACCGCGAATACCCGTTCGACATCGCTGCGTGCCAGCAGGCGTTGGCACAGCGCGAGACCGATGCCGCGACTGGCGCCGCAGACCAGCACCTGACCTGGACCTGGCAGCTCTGCAATCAATGCCATCTTCGACTCCTGTCGATCTCATGAGATTTTGGGAATTAATCGGGCTGAGCTTGTACAAATAATCAAGCGTGTACAACTTTGCACGCTGATCATCCTAAACCGATAGGCGTGCGAGGTCCCATGAACATTCAGCAACTGAACGAGATGGCCGCGGCCGGCCGCATCAACGAACTGGAAGTGCTGTCCCTGGAAGGCGGCTTCTACGTGCTGCGTGCGTTCACCGGCGACGGCCCGCTGTCGCTGCATGACGAACACGGCGAGGTGATGCGCCTGCGCTCTACCACCGAGGTACGCCAGGTGCTGGCCGATACCCCGACGCTGCCGTGCTGGCTGGTGCAACACGTGGTTCACGACGAAATGTGCGGCTTGCGCGACGGCCCGCTGGCGCCGCTGCGGGTGCCGCTGTCGATGGATCGTCCGTGGTGATGGCAAATGGCTGACAGCTTGGCGGAACGATGTCGCACGTAAGCGGGTCCACTTTGGGTAACATTTTGTAACTCGACGCGCCAGGGCCTGTATCCCTGCCGCGCGTTATCCAACGCCTGCACGCTGCAATTCGTTTTCGTGCCCCTGCTTGGAGCAGGCCGCCACGGCGATGCTGAGTGCTTGGTCACAGGTGGAAACCGATGTTGTCAGCCAAACAATCTTCACGCCGCAAGTTCCTGCTGTCGTCCTTGATCGCCTTGCCGGCGCTGGGCGTCACCGTCAAGGGCCTGAGCGCGGCGCTGGCCGCCGAGATGATCGCGCCGAGCCTTGAGCGTTATTCCCCGACCTTTTTCAGCCGCAGTGAGTGGACCTTTCTGCTGGCCGCCTGCGACCGCCTGATCCCCGCCGACGGCCGTGGTCCCGGCGCATTGGAAACCAATGTACCGATCTTCATCGACCAGCAACTGGCAGCGGGCCTGGGCAGCGAGGTCTACCTGCAAGGCCCCTTCGAGCCCCAGGCGCCGGCGACGTTGGGCTATCAGTTGCCCTACACCCTGCAGGAGATTTTCCACAAAGGCATTTCTGCCGTGGAGCACGCTTCGCTGATGAATTATGGCCATCCCTTTGCGCTGTTGTCGCTGGGCGCGCAGGAGCAGACGTTGCATCGCCTGCAGGCGGGCGAGATCGACTTCGCCGAGCACGGCGAGCCGTTGATGAGCAGCACGTTGTTTTTCAACGAGCTGCTCAACCTGACTCGCCAGGGCTGGCTGGCCGACCCGATCTATGGCGGCAACAAGGGCATGAAGGCCTGGGTCGCCATCGGCTTCCCAGGCGCGCGGGCCAGCTATCTGGAGTGGGTGGCGCAGCACGAAGTGGTCTACCCGCTCGGGCCGGTGAGCCTGACGGGAGAGCGGGCATGAGCCAGGTTTCCGACGTTTTCGCAAGCAAGGGGTGTGCATGGCAACGCTAACCAATGACGAAGTCGACGTGGCTGTGGTCGGCCTGGGCTGGACCGGCTCGCTGATGAGCATCGAACTGGCCCAGGCCGGCCTCAAGGTACGCGCCTTCGAGCGTGGCGAGGACCGCCGCAATGCCGATTTCAGCTACCCCAAGCCGGCCGATCAGTATGCCTATGGGGTACGCAACAAGATCATGCTCGCACCCAAGGATGGCGCGCTGACGGTGCGCCACAACCTGCAAGGCACCGCGTTGCCCACCCGCCAGTGGGGCGCTTTCGTGCCGGGCACTGGGGTCGGCGGCTCTGGTCTGCACTGGACGGGCGTGCTGATCCGGCCCACGCCGACCGACCTCAAGCTCAAGACCTACGCCGATCAAGCCTACGCTCCAGGTGTGCTGCCCGCCGACATGCAGATCCAGGATTACCCCTTCACCTGGGAAGAGATCGAGCCGTTCCTCGACCGTTTCGACAAGATCTGTGGCCTGTCGGGCAACACCGGCAACCTCGGCGGGCAGATCATGGTCGGCGGCGACCCGTTCGAGGGACCGCGCTCCAGTCCTTTTCCACTGCCGGCGCTCGAGGACACGCTGAACAACACGATGTTCGCCCAAGCGGCGCGCACGTTGGGTTACCACCCATTTCCCAACCCGTCGGCCAATGTCTCGCGGGCCTGGAAGAACCCCTACGGCAATCAGATCGCGCCGTGCAATTACTGCGGGTTCTGCAGCAAGTACCCGTGCCTGAACTACTCCAAGGCCTCGCCGCAGACCGCCGTGCTCGATGCACTCAAGCGCATGGACAATTTCGATTACCGGGTCAACGCCAATGTGCTGCGGGTCGAACTGCACCCTGATGGCAAGACGGCCCGTGGCATCACTTACATCGACGGCCAAGGCAATGAAGTGTTCCAGCCTGCGCGGATCGTGGTGTTGGCCGCGTTCCAGTTCGTCAATGTGCGGCTGATGCTGCTGTCGGGTATCGGCAAGCCCTATGATCCGATCAGCGGCGAAGGCGTCATAGGTCGTAACTACGCGTACCTCAGCGTCGGCGACACCACCTTGTTCTTCAAAGGCCGGCGCTTCAACCCCTTCGCCACCGCCGGGGCCACCGGGCAGATGTTCAACGACATCTCTCCGGGCAACTTCGACGGGCCGGGCCTGGGCATCATCGGCGGCGCCAAGATCCACAGTTCCCAAGCCACCGGTGCGCCGATCGGCACCGCGCTGCCGGCCGGCACGCCGCAGTGGGGGCAGGCCTGGAAGGAAGGCATGCAGGACTGGTACGGGCACTCGATGAAGGTCAGCATCTCCACCGGCTGCATGTCCTACCGAGGCCACTACGTCGACCTCGACCCGACCTACAAAGACCCTTGGGGTCAGCCGCTGCTGCGTATCACCTTCGACTGGAAGCCCAACGAGCTGAAGTTGCAGCAGTACCTGCGCGGCATCGTGCGCGACATCACCCGCGAATTGGGACCGGACAGCTACAGCGAGAACTTCCTCGGCATGGATGACCACTGGGACATCACCAAGTACGTCTCCACCCACAACGTCGGCGGTGCGGTGATGGGCGACTCGCCACGCACCAGCGCGCTGAACCGCTATCTGCAGAGCTGGGACGTGCACAACGTGTTCGTGCCCGGCGGCAATGCCTTCCCGCAGAACTTCCAGGCCAATCCGACGGCGCTGATCGGGGCGTTGACGCTGTTTTCGGCCCAGGCCATCAAGGATCAGTACTTGAAGAACCCCGGCCCGTTGGTGCAGGCATGAGGGGGGTAGCGATGAAACACCGCAAGCGCTCGTGGCTGCTCAAGTTGCTGGTGCTGGTCCTGGTGGCGGCATGCCTGGCCTGGCTGCTGGCCGTCTGGCTGAACCGTGTGGGCGATGCCCAGGCGCAGATGAACGTGGCCGTCACGCCTGAGCTGATCGAGCAGGGCGCCTACCTGGCCAGGGTCGGCGACTGCGTGGCCTGCCACACGGCCCGCGAGGGCGGCAAAGCCTTCGCTGGAGGGCTGGGTATCGCGTCGCCGATCGGTACGCTGTACTCGACCAACATCACGCCAGACAAGCGTACCGGGATCGGTGACTGGACCTACGGTGAGTTCGAGCGCGCGTTGCGTCGCGGTGTCGGTCACGACGGCAGTGCGCTGTACCCGGCCATGCCGTATCCGTCGTATGCCAAGGTCACCGATGCCGACACGCAGGCGCTCTATGCCTACTTCATGCAAGGCGTGCCAGCGGTGGAGCAGGCCAACAAGGCCAACGCTGTGCCCTGGCCGCTGTCGATCCGTTGGCCTCTGGCCTATTGGCGGGCACTGTTCGCACCCGCGCCGACGCCTGAAACGCCGGCTAGCGAACCGCGCGACATCGCCCGCGGTGCTTACCTGGTGCAGGGACTAGGCCACTGTGGTTCCTGCCACACGCCGCGTGCGCTGACCCTTCAGGAAAAGGCCTTGGACGAACGCTCACCTGTGTACCTCTCCGGCACCCAGCTCAACGGCTGGAATGTGCCAGCGTTGCGCGGCCTGCCGCACTGGAGCACGCAGGAACTGGTCGACTACCTGGGCACCGGGCGCAATGCCAAGGCCGCGGTAGCCGGCGAAATGACCGACGTCATCCTGCACAGCACTTCGCACATGAGCGACACCGACCTGCAGGCCATGGCGGCGTACCTCAAGTCGCTGGCGCCGACTGACACCGCATCTGGGCAGGACAATGAGGCGCGCAGTGCACAGACGGCGGCCAAGCTCACGGCGGCCAAGGATCTGACCCTGGGCGAGCGCCTTTACCTGGACAACTGCAACGCCTGCCACTTCGTCTCCGGCCGAGGGGCCGAGCAGGTGTTCCCGCGTCTGGATGGCGCCACCGTGGTGAATGCCCAAAGTCCGCAGGCGCTGATCCAGGTCATTCTTCAAGGCGCCAGCACCCCTTCGACCGCCCGAGCGCCTTCGGTGCTGCCGATGCCAGGCTTCGCCAAGCGACTCGACGACCAGGAGGTAGCGGAGTTGGCGTCGTTCCTGCGTCAGGGCTGGTCCAACCAAGCGGCGGCGGTCAGCGTCGATGAGGTGCGTGAAATCCGCCAGGCCATCAGCGCGAAGCCATGATGCAGTAGGGATGGGCAGCCCCGGCAATGGTTGCCTGCGGGGCTGCCAGCGCGACTTCAGGCGTGGTGGCCGCTGCTGTTGACGATACGCAGGCACAAGGCTTCGAACGGATCGAGGTTGATCAGCAGCTTGCCGTCCTCATCCAGGTCGCCTTCGACGGTTTCGTTGATCATGTCCACCACCGGGCCGGGTTGGAAACCGGTCAGTTGCAAGGTTTCGCTGATGGGCTCGGCGCCGAAGTTCAACGCGCTGATCTGGGTGCCACGGCCCGCCGGCAACTCATGGACCATCACCAGCAAGCCGGGGCTGCTGACCTCGGGCACCAATACCTGGCGGCTGGCCGCGATGCCGTAGGCCTGACGCACGGCCAACAGCTTCTTGACCTGACTGGCGAACGAATCCGGACGCTGCAGCTGCTCATCCAGGCTGCCATACAGACTGCGGGCGCGTGGCATGCCGCGCACCGAGGCCTGCGCGTCTGGATTCAGCCCCGCCAGGTCGTAGCCGCCCCGGTGAATCCAGCGCGTGTCGCCATCACCCATGCGCTCGGCCACCGCTTCGGCGGGCAAGGGCAGGGCGCCGACCATGTCCCAGCCGGACACTGCCACCACCCCCGGCTGCATGGCGTTGTACATCACCAGCAGCAGGTGCACCCGCTGGATCCGTTCGATATCGGCCGCGCCGATCTGCTCCAGGTCGCGAATTCCCAGTGCTGCGGTAATCAGGCTGACGGTGGTGCAGGAAATGCCGTTGGTGACGAAGCGCAGGTTGTAGGGCGCATGCTCGCCGGAGGCGCGTTCGTAGATCTCTTCGCGAATGTGCTCGCGCAACACGCTGCCAGGCAGGGTCTGGCCCTTGTACAGGTACATGTCATGGGCGTGCAGGGTCCAGAAATGCACCAGTTCGGCGGTCAGTTCGTCGTGGTTCTGCAAGGCGTGGATCAAGGAGGCCGGGTCGATGCCGAACGCGTGCATCTCCTTGAGCATCAGGCGCAGGAACTCGGTGTCGCCGGTGAGCAGCGCGTGCTGGTAGGCCGGGCGAGTGACGAAGTCATAAGACAAGTCGGCGCCGCCCTTGGACATCTGCGCGATGTCGTCCAGGGTCAGGTTCAGCTCCTGGAAGCTGAAGCCGCCGGCCTTGCGGATCATGCCGCCGATCAGTTGGTTGCCGGTCAGCGACAGCGGATGGCTTTCGGACCAGGCAGTGCCTTCAGCGCGAATCTCCACGCCGAGGAAGCCATTGGCATCCAGGCGCAGGCCGCGCGCGCCGAGGCAATCGAGCGCGTGCAGGGCGTCACCGATGATCATCTGCTGGGCCGCGAAAGTGGGATCCAGCCAGTTCAACGACGGCTGGCCTTCCTTGAAGTAGTGCAGATAGACCCAGCGTCGGGTCTTGCCATCCACCCCGACGATCGGCGGGGTGGCGCTCCAGTCGGTCTCCTTGACACCGGGCTCGAAGAAGATCACCCGCTGCAACTGACCGACGATGTAATGGCGCTGCTTGAGTTCATCGCAAACGGCCGGCAGCAGGTTGACCGCGTCACGGCCCGGCGGCACGTCGGGCAGTAGCGGCCAGTCTTCTTCGCGGATCTCGACCATGTGGTAAAGCCCCGGATAGCTGCCATGCCCCAGCTCGGCCAGGCGGAAGTCCGCGCCTTTGCCGGTGTGCGAGGGAATCAGGTCGTCGATGGTCACCGCATTGTGTGCGGCGGCCAGTCGGCTCATCTGCACCAGTTCCTGCTCGGTGCCGTACAACGGGTCGATATCGAAGCTGATGCGGTCGAAGTTGCCGTCGATGCTGGGGGTGGTCTGCCGACCGCTGATGCCGCCTGACTGCTTGATCGGGCCGGTGTGAATGCCCTGGATGCCGATTTCGGACAGGCGCTTCCACAGGGCTTCGTGGCCCAGGGCGGACAGCACGCTGCTACCCTCCGGGGCAATGATGGCGTCGGGGTAGACCGTCAGCCACACCGAGGCGATTTCGCTGGCGCGGCGCGGCTGGGCTTCGGCGTAGGGGTTCTGCCACAGCCGCGACTGGCCGGCATAGAGGCGGGCGCGCTGCTGGGAGGCTTGCAGCATCGAGCGCTCTTCCAGCCACTGGATGTAGGCATCATCGGGTCGGGTCATGCAAGGTTCCTCGGCGGCGTCCATGGGCAGTTTTTATGACGGCCCAGGACGCCAATCGTTCGTTCCGACCGCGTGTGCCGATCCAGTCGGACGCTAGCCTTTGGGCTCGTGGATCGGGCAACCGTTGTGACGAGCGCGGAACGCCGACGACATTTCATAAGAGGGCTTGCGCACGCGCATCACGCCGCCCAGTGGGCGGTGTGCGGCCAAGCCGTGCCAGGGGCTGAACGCCATACCGTCGTCGATCGTCCTGACCTTGTCGTCGGACCAGGTGAACTGCGGTTTCACCTCGACGCGCGCGACCGTCACGTAGGGGCTGAGGTCTTCCGGCCACTGTACCGAGGCGTCTTCGATCGGCATCTTTTCCAGGTCGGTGGCCAATTGCACCCGCAGCTCCCACTCCCCGCCTTGTTGCTCGAAGTAGCGGGTCACGGCCGAGCGCAGACCGTTGGGGTCTCCGTCGAAGTCCACATGTTGATCGGTCAGTGCGGTGAGCGCCGGGGACACTGGCACCAGTGCCAGCTTGGCGTAGTGGTCGCCATACAGCAGCGGCGCCACAGTGGTGAAAGTTTCGCCAAGGATATGAGTCTGCGGATGGCCGCCCAGGCTCTTGAGCGTGCCGCTCTCACCGCCCAGCGCCTCGATCACCGCCTCGGTGCCGCGCAGCACGGCCGACATCACTTCTTTGGTGCGCGGCATCTTGTCGGTGGTCTTGGCCAGCAGTTTCAAGGTCTTGAGGAACTGCTTGGGCGTGGCGGCGGTGAAGGCCTTGGCGTTCTGCATGACGAAGTCCTGCGTGATGTCGCCTTCGCTGCCCGGCAGGCGCGGACCCTCCACGCCGACCAGCTTGATCGCCAGGCCGCGCGGGGTAGAGACCTTGTCGTCGAGAATATCGCCCGGATTGGTGGACAGGCGCAGGTACACCGGCAGCGTGCCGGGCTTGGCGAAGGCGCCCTGGGCCAGGTGCGGCGGCAGGTTGTCGAGCACGGTCAGGGTGCCTTGCAGCAGGCCGTGGCCCTTGGCGTGCACGCTGCGGTCGGCGTGGCCGCGGTCCTCGAAGGTCTTCTGCATGATCGACCTCAGGGTGTCGGCCAGCTCCTGGCTGGTCTGCGCCTCGTCGTCGGGGATCTGCTCGAAGCCGGGCTCGAAGCGCAGCGGTGTGGAGGAAGCGGGGGCTTGGTCGGTCATCGAGATTCTCCAGGTCAGGACAGAGGGCATCACGGGCCCTTGGCGCTCTTTTTCGGTGCCTGAAGAGGGGACTGCGGCGGGGTTGCACAGGTTCGCATTGCAGGCATTTCGCCACGACCAACGGCGATGACCAGCAACTCTGCCATTCAATAGTCACAAAGTTGTCACACAGCTGCTGCACAGTGTCCCGGCCATCACACGGAGCGCTTTTCCATGATACGCCTGATGAAATCTGCTGCACTCGCCGTTGCGGTCTCGCTCAGCGCCACTTCGACCTTCGCTGCAGAGAACGTCCGCCTGACAGGTTCCGGCGCCAGCTTCCCGGCCCCGATCTACCTGACCTGGTTCAAGGATTTCAGCAAGAAGACCGACGGCGTCACCGTCGACTACCAGTCAAAAGGTAGCGGTGCCGGTGTCCAGGACTTCCTGAACAAGACCGTCGATTTCGCCGCCAGCGACTCGGCCATGAAAGACGAAGAAATTGCCAAGGTGGCAGAAGGCGTGCAGTTGCTGCCGATGACCGCGGGCGAGATCGTCCTGGCCTACAACCTGCCGGGCAACCCCAAGGGCTTGAAGCTGCCGCGCGAGGTCTACTCGGACATCTTCCTGGGCAAGATCACCCAGTGGAACGATCCGAAGATCGCTGCCGCCAACCCTGAGCTGAAACTGCCGGCCACGCCGATCACCGTCGTCGTGCGCGCTGACTCCAGCGGTACCACCGCGGTGTTCACCAAGCACCTGTCGGCCATCAATCCAGACTTCAAGCAGACCCTGGGTGAGGGCAACACCGTCAACTGGCCGGCGACCGACAAGTTCATCAAGTCGCCGAAGAACGATGGCGTGACCGCCACCGTACGCCAGACCCCAGGTGCCATCGGCTACATCGAATACGGCTTCGCCAAGCTGGCCAAGGTCGACTTCGCTGCCCTGCAGAACAAGGCTGGCCAGTACGTAGTGCCGAACGCCGAAAGCGGTGCCGAGGCGCTGGCGGCGGTGAACATGCCGGAGAACCTGGTGGCCTGGCTGCCGGATCCGGATGGCGCCAAGTCCTATCCGATCACGTCCTACACCTGGATGATCTTCCGCAAGGACAACGGCAACCCGGCCAAGGCCAAGGCCATGCGTGAAATGGTCGAGTACAGCTTGACCGAAGGCCAGAAGATCGCCGACTCGATGGGTTACATCCCGCTGCCGGCGTCGGTGGTCGAGAAGGTTCGCAAGGCCGCCGAGAACATCAAGTAAGACTCGTCAGGTTGCGCGCGGCGTAGCGTGAGGCGCTCGTCGCGCGCCTTCCCCCTGTCCCGGAAACCATTCATGAACACACCCTTTGCCATTCCGGATAACCCCGATTCCGCCTGCCAGCCGCCTTCAGCGAAGGATTTCCTGGTCGACCGGACCTTCCGTGCCCTGGCCCGCATCGGCGTGGTGCTGGTGCTGGCGCTGGTCTTCGCGCTCATCTACGAGGTCGGACGCAAGGCCCTGCCAGGTATGGAGAAGCATGGCTTCGACGTGCTTTTCGGCAGCGTCTGGGATGTTAACCAAGGCAAATACGGCATTCTGCCAGCGATCTGGGGCACGCTGTACAGCGCCTTGATCGCGTTGTTGATCGCCGGCTTCTTCGGCGTCAGCATGGCAATCTTCCTGACCCAGGACTTTCTTCCCCCGCGGCTGGCGGCGGTGTTTCGCACCATCGTCGAGCTGCTCGCGGCCATCCCCAGCGTGGTCTATGGCCTGTGGGGCATCTACGTGGTGATTCCGGCCATCCGGCCGCTGACCGCCTGGCTGAACAGCGAACTGGGCTGGATTCCATTCTTCGGCTCGTCGCTCAGCGGTCCCGGCCTGCTGCCGGCGGCGCTGGTGCTGGCGATCATGATTCTGCCCACCGTGGCCGCGGTGTCCCAGGATGCCCTGACCAGCGTGCCGATGAAGACCAAACAGGCCGCCTACGGCATGGGCACCACGCACTGGGAAGCCATTCTCAAGGTCATGGTGCCTTCGGCTGCCACCGGTATCTTCGGCTCGCTGGTGCTAGGCCTGGGCCGTGCCCTGGGCGAGACCATGGCGCTGGCCATGCTGGTGGGCAACGCCAACACCATCACCCTGTCGCTGTTCGCCCCGGCCAACACCCTGGCGGCGCTGCTGGCGCTGAATTTCCCGGAGGCCGGCCCGAACGAGGTGGAGGTGTTGATGTACGCCGCCCTGGTCCTGATGTTCATCACCTTGCTGGTGAACGTCGTCGGATCGCTGATCATGCTGTACGCCCAACGGGGACATAAATCATGACCAACCTCACCACCCCCGTGGCCGCAATGCCTAGCCTGCAGCGCCGTTTCGAAGGCCGCGCCCTGCGCAGCCTGAGCCTGACCACCCTGGTGTGGTGCGTGGCTTTGCTGGCCAGCGTGCCGCTGATTTCCGTGCTGTACATGCTGATCACCCGTGGCGGTGCGCGGCTGAGCCTGGAGGTGTTCACCGAGCTGCCGCCGACCGGCTTCGAGATGGGCGGCGGCTTCGGTAACGCCATGGCCGGTACTTTCGTCATGGTCGGTATCGCCGCAGCCATCGCCGTGCCAGTGGGCATCCTCGCGGCGATCTTCCTCGCCGAGCTTGGCCCTGACAGCAAGCTGGCCAACGCGTCGCGCTTCGCCGCGAAGATGCTCACCGGCCTGCCGTCGATCCTCGCCGGCGTGTTCGCCTATGCCTTGGTGGTGATGACCACTGGCACCTACTCGGCCCCGGCAGGCGGCATCGCCCTGGCCGTGCTGATGCTGCCGATCGTGGTGCTGACCGCCGAGGAAGCCATGAAAATGGTGCCCAAGATCATGAAAGACGCCGCCTACGGCATGGGCTGTACCCGCGCCCAGGTGATCTGGAAGATCGTCCTGCCCACCGGTATGCCGGCGATCTTGACCGGGGTCATGCTGGCTGTGGCACGCGCCGCCGGTGAAACCGCGCCGCTGCTGTTCACCGCCTTGTTCAGCAACTACTGGATCTACCACGACGGCAGCCTGGCGGTGATGAACCCCACCGCGTCGCTGGCGGTACTGATCTACAACTTCTCCGGCATGCCCTTCGACAACCAACTGGAGCTCGCTTGGGCGGCCTCGCTGGTGCTGGTGATGATCGTGCTGGTCGTGAATATTCTCAGCCGTATTTTCGGCAAGCCTAAGTATTGAGTACGGGAGCCTATAACTTGAACGTATCGACTGCGCAACGTGCCGCACCGTTGGTCGACCAGGCACCAGTGGTGATGGACTGCAAGCTGGACAAGATCTTCTACGGCAACTTCATGGCCGTGCGTGACAGCCATGTGCCGATCGAGAAGAACAAGATCACCGGCTTCATCGGTCCCTCCGGCTGCGGCAAGAGCACCGTGCTGCGAAGCCTGAACCGCATGAACGACCTGGTGAAGGGGTTTCGCTTCGAAGGCCATGTGCACTTTCTCGGTCAGGATGTCTACGGCAAGGGTGTCGATCCGGTGGTGGTGCGTCGCTACATCGGCATGGTGTTCCAGCAGCCGAACCCTTTTTCGATGAGCATCTTCGACAACGTCGCTTTCGGCCTGCGCCTGAACCGCTACAAGGGCGATATCGGCGACCGCGTCAAGCACGCCCTGCAGGGCGCCGCGCTGTGGGACGAGGTCAAGGACAAGCTCAAGGTCAGTGGCCTGTCGTTGTCCGGTGGCCAGCAGCAGCGTCTGTGCATCGCCCGCGCCATCGCCACCGAGCCGGAAGTGCTGCTGCTCGACGAGCCGTGCTCGGCACTGGACCCGATCGCCACCCGGCGGGTCGAGGAACTGATGGTCGAGCTGAAGAAGGACTACACCATCGCCCTGGTCACCCACAACATGCAGCAGGCCATCCGTGTCGCTGACACCACGGCCTTCTTCTCGGTGGATATTTCCCAGGGCACGCGCACCGGCTATCTGGTGGAGATGGGACCGACCACCGAGATCTTCCAGAACCCGCGCGAGCAACTGACCAGTGACTACATCAGCGGCAAGTTCAGCTGACGGTCACTGGCCCGAGGCGGTCGAGGGGCGCAGGCCAGGGATGGCCTCTGCGTCCCTCGACCGCATTTCCATTTTGTGTAACCAGAGATTGAATATGCCTGCGACACGTCGTCTAGACCTGTCAGCCGTGGAACGCGCCCTGCGGGAGGTGCAGGGCCGTTTTGCCGAGCTGAGCCGCCACTTCACCGAGCCGCGTGATCCGTTCACCGATGAGGTGCTGAACAATGTGCTTGAAGGGTACGCGCTGATTGACGATTATGTCGCCCGGGGCGTCGACCTGTTCGATTTGCAGCAGGTGAACCTGATGCTGGAGATCAACGCTACCGTGCTCTGTGGCACCGATCCGGCCGATCGCCGCGAGTTCGCCCAGCATCTGGCCGCCACCGAAGCGCATTTCTTCAACAATGTCGAAGGTGGCATCAAGGACTTGTACAACTGGTACTGCTCCTACCGCAGCGACTCGGTGTGGAAGCGGGCAGCAGGTGTCTACGTGCGTATCCTGAGCAAGCCGCAATTGTTCATCGAAGGCAACAACCGCACCGGGTCGCTGATCGTCAGCTACCTGTTGATGCGGGCCGGGTTGCCGCCGTTCGTGCTCACGCTGGACAACGCCGAGGGCTATTTCAACCCGTCCTCGGTCATCCGCAACTCTGCCAAGCATGGTGTGAAAGCCTTGTACGAATTGCCCAAGATCAAGAAGAAGTACGCGGCCTTCCTCGAGGCGCAGGCCCCCGACGCCGATGTCTTCTTCGTGCACGGCGCCTCGTCGCGACTGTCCGGGGAGGGGCGCTGATGGCCCGTCATTCCAGGTTCGATCAATGGCGCAGCGGCAGCCGCAAGGCGTGCCAGGGCGTGGCCCGGCTGTTCAGGCGCCCGCGCGTGCGCATCTCGTTCGATATCGACGACACGCTCTCCTGCCTGCCCGACCACAGCCCGGCCGAACACAGCAAGCTGCCCGACTGCGTGCACCGCTGGCTCGGCGAGCCGTTGCGACGCGGCACCCGTGAGCTGATGCGCGATCTGCGCCGTCAGGGCTACAGCATCTGGATCTACACCTCGTCCGGGCGCAGCCCGGCCTACATCCGCCGTTGGCTGCTGTTGTACGGCATCCGTGTCGATGGCGTGGTCAACAGTGACCGGCACCAGCAGGTGTTGGCTGCCAAGGGTGTGGAAAAAGGCCCCTCGAAGCTGCCCTCGGCGTTCGACATCGACCTGCATGTGGACGATTCTGAAGGCGTTGGTATCGAAGGCGACGACCATGGCTTTCGCGTCGTGGTGGTCTGTCCCAAGGACGGCGACTGGACCCACAAGGTCATGGCGGCTGCAGCTGCCGTTCAGGCCCAGTTGGCCTGGCAGCAGCCGCTCAGGCACCGCGTGCCCGCGCAGGCGCTGCTGTCCTGACCCATTGATCGCTGCCGCGCGGTCAGCCTCTGGCTGATCGGGCGCAGTTGAGCGCGGCCAAGGCGATCGCCAGCGCCGCAGCCCCATACGCCCAGATCGCTGGCACCTGCGGCAGCAGCAGACCGGCAAGCATCGGCCCCAGGCCAGCACCGATATCGCGCCACACCGCATTGCCCGCCAGGGCCTGGATGCGCTCATGGGGGTTGCGCAAGGCTACCAAGGTCATCACCAGCGGTAGCTGCAGGGCGCGCAGCAGCAGTACGAAAAACGCACCGATGAACAGCCATTGGCTGGCGAACACCAGCAGCGCCAGCGCCGTGGCCAGTGACAGCAGCACCAGCATGCGCAGCGGCCCGAATCGATCGGCCAAGCGCCCACCCAGCGGGCTGAACAGCATCTCGCTCAGGTAACGCACCGCCATCAGCACGCCAGCCACCAGCACGCCGGACTCGCCGACGTGCACCTGCGCATAGAGCGACAGGCCGAAGATGAACAGGCCGTCCAGCGCCACCCCCTCGATGAATGACCAGGTCGCGATGCTGTCCGGCAGGCGCAGCCGTCGGCCGCTGCGCGCTGGAATCGAGTGCCCTTCGCCAGGCAGAGCCCGCGCGCGCCATAAGCCGAGGAGGGCGCTGATGCAGAGCACGAAGAATACGCTGCGCGGTCCCCAGGCCTGGGCCATGACCGCGCCCAGGGGCAGGGCCAGCATCGGCCCGATGGACAGCGTGGCCCTGGAGCGCCCGGCGCGGCGGGCTGCACCCTGCGCCTGGGCAGTGGCCAAGGTCTGGGTGCTGAGGTTGAAGGTGGCGAAGCACAGGCCCCAAACCAACCGCAGTACCAACAGTGCGGCGAACCCCGACAGCGTGGCGTTGCCCAGCGCGCAAGCGGCTGCGGCCCCTGCGGCCAGGCTGCACGCCGCGCGGTCCCCGTGGCGGGCATAGAAGCGCACCACCCAGCCGTAGCCGACGATACGCACCAGGCGATTGGCGGCCAGCAGCACACCGGCCTGGGCCAGGGTGACACCGAAATCCTCGGCGTACATCGGCAACAGCAGGTACAGCAGTACGTCACTGGGCAGGCATAGCCCCAGCACCTGGGCAGCGTTGCGCGAATCCCGGTCGGCGCGCAGGGTGGACGGCGGGGCGGCGGCGGACATGACAGGCTCGTGACAGGGAGAAGACCAGCAGAATAACGTCATCACACCTGCAACGACACCGCCTTGCTCAAATCACGATGTAATCGCTGCGTTGCACGACCCCACGGTGTGTGCCCTCGACCAAGTGGAGATAGCGGCCGCCGACCAGGTCGATCGGCAGGCAGTCATCCACTTCCAATACCGCATCCGTGTGCGGCTTGGCCCAGCCGCTGCCCATGCGCTGCTTGCCGATGGCCTTGGCCTGGACCTTGTCCGAGGCTGCTACCAGCAGATACCGGTGGGCTTCGCCGAATACCCCCCGTTCGTAGCCGCCCAGGTTGATGAAGAACAGCCGCATGGCGTCGGCAGCGGGCGCGGCATGACTCAGCTCGATGCGATAGTCATCGATCCCATCGACTTCCAGCCAAGAGTCGATATGCAGACCCTTGGCACTCCCGAACCAGGCCTCGCGTAGCTGCGGGTAGGCGTCGGTGAGGGACGTCGCATGGGCGAAGACCACATCGTGGACTTCGATACGGGCACGGGGATGACGTCCACCGAGCATCACGATATAGAGCATGAGTCGTCCTTTTGAGGCGTGCTGTTTTGCTGATCCAACAGTCTCCCGACGCTGGCCTGCAACTGATGGACGGTGAAGGGCTTGGCCAGACGCATCACCTGGCCTTGGCGGTACTCGATCTCTGTCGTTGCGTCGATGAAGCCGGAAATGAACAGCACTCGGGCCTGCGGGTGTATCGCTTGGGCACGGTCGGCCACTGCATCACCCTTGATGCCACCGGGCAGGATCAGGTCGGTGACGATCAGTTCCAGCCCCGTCAGTTCGTCGATGCAGGCCAGCGCCTGGTCGGCTGTAGCCGCCTCAGTGACCTGCAAGCCCATGTCCCGCAGCACTTCGCCGACCAGTTCGCGAATCGCGGCTTCATCATCCAGTACCAAGGCCATGCCCCGCGATCGATGCTCCGGGTGCATTACCTGAGGAGAGTCCTGCGCGACGTCGGTGGCCGTTGCGCCTTGGTACACCGGCAGGAATAGGCTGACCACCGTGCCCTGGCCCAGCGCCGACTCGATCCGCGCAGCACCGCCGGCCTGGCGCACGAAATCCCTGACCAGCGACAAACCCAGGCCGGTGCCCGAACCCAGGGGCTTGGTGGTGAAGAACGGTTCGAACGCCCGTTCGGCCACGCTGGGGGGCATGCCGCTGCCGCTGTCGCTGACGCGGATGAGCACGTACTCACCGGCGCGCAACTCGGCATCGGCCTGTTCGCTGTTCACTGTGCTCACGCCCACCTCGACCTGCAGACGGCCGCCCTGGGGCATGGCATCGCGGGCGTTCAGGCACAGGTTCATGACCGCGCTTTCCAACTGATGGACATCGCAATAGCAAAGGACGGTCGCGCAGGCGGGCAGCACTTGGAAGTCGATCTGTGGCGTCAGGGTTCTGCTGATCAGGTCTTTCATGTCGTCGATCAGCAGCGCTGGATCGACCGCTTCGCTGGCTGGCGGCTGGCGTCTGGCATAGGCCAGCAGGCGCTGGGTGAGCGAGCTGGCGCGCCGTGTGGCGGTCCTGGACAAGGTAACGTAACGCGGCAGCTCGGCGTGGCGACCCTGGGCCAGACGTTTTTCGATCATGTCCTGGGTGCTGGTGATGACCGTGAGCAAGTTGTTGAAATCGTGGGCCAGGCCGCCGGTGAGCTGGCCCAGCGCCTGCATCTTCTGGCTCTGCTGCAACTGCGAGCTGACCTGCTCGAACGCCTGCTGACGCTCACGGTATTGGGTGACGTCTCGGGCAATGGCGAAGTAGCGGCCAGCGCGTCCGGCAATACGCCAGTTCAGCAGCAGCGGCTGGCCATCGCTGCGCACGCTCTGGGTGTCCAGTTCGGCGATGCTGCGTTCGCTCAAGCTGCGCAGGGCATCGGCGATCTGCGAGGGCGCGATCAGACTGTAGAACGCGCCGTCGCGCAATTGCTGGTCGGTCCAGCCGGTGTGGATCTCCCAGGCTGGATTCATCGCCAGCACCGCGCCGTTCTCGGACAAGGTGCAGATCAGGTCGGGCGACACGTTCCAGACACCATCGCGCTCGTCCTTGCGTCGCTGAGCTTCGGCCGCCAGCCGGTGGTTGGCCTGACCCAATGCCCTCAGGTTGCGACGAAACAGCGCACACACCACCGCCATGGCGAAGGTGACCAGGCCGAAACTGGCGCTGTTGGCCCACGAGCCCCAGTCTGCCTCGAAGCCGATCGGGCCGATGAAGAAGTATTGCGCCGCCAACACCGCCAGTGTGCAGCCGAGCGCCGACGGCCCGAGGCCGAACCAGAAGCCGATCAGCATCAGGCCAGGGATGAAGAACAGGTAGGGCAGCGCCGTCGCCGGCATCTGCGAGCGCGCGAAGCTGCACAGGGCCACGACGGCCAGTGCGCCCAGATAACGCATCAGAACACTGAGCTGCGCGCCGTTCCAGCGCTTGATGACACGGGCGGTCCATCCGATGAATCGGGTCAAATAACACTCCGGCTTACAGATGTTCAATCAATCGGCCCGGCGGCCGACAACCTCGGTATAGGGCGAAAATAGCTTGGCCCGGCGGACAAATAGGCTATTCGTGGCCCTCCGTCCAATAGTTTTTTTCACTGTGACTGCGTATGAACTCCGTTATGTTGCACCGCTGTTGTTTGTCTAAGCTGGCTATATGCCGCTATGCAACACCGTTTCTTGTTTACCCTGATATCTGGAGGTCCCATGGGAATTTCGGCAATTGCACAGGATGAACGCCTGCGGTTGGTCGAAGTGGACCGCCTGACGTCATCGATTCCAAACGGCTCGGACCCTGTGCTCAACAGCGTGGTGTCCATGCTCTGCAGCTACTTCGGTGTGCCCACCGCACTGGTCAGCATCATCGACCGCGACTACCAGGTGTTCAAGGCCCGCATGGGCATGGATGCCGAGCGTACACCACGGGAGTTGTCGTTCTGCGCCCATGGGCTGCTGCTCGACGCGGTGCTGGAGGTCTGCGACACCACTCAGGACGATCGCTTCGCCGACAACGCGCTGGTGACCGGCGATCCTCACATCCGTTACTACGCTGGCGCGTCCCTGGTGGTGAGCCCAGGGCTCAGCCTTGGCCGCCTGTGCATCATCGACCAGCAGGCGCGACCGACGTTGAGTGCGCGTGATCGCGCATTGCTGGTCAATGCCGCTGACATCGTGGTCGCTCGCCTGAAGTCCATCCACAAACAGCATTTCTTCGATCCGATGACCGGCTTGCCCAACCGCAAGCGTTTCGAAGTCGACCTGAACGAGGTGCACGCCTTCGAGGGCCAGACGGCCGTGTTCATCGAGCCGATTTCCGCCTCGGCGATGGACGGCTTGGTCAAGGCGCTGGGCGTGGAGTTCTTCGTGCAGTTCATGCTGGCGGTCAAAGAGGCGCTGTTCGAAGCGCTGCCGAGCGGCGCGCGCCTGTATCGGACCGGCACCCTGAGTTTTCTCACCGTATTGGAACGCTCAGATCCCGCGAGCCTGCAAGAGCAGCTCGACAGCATCGTCGCCGCGCTGGCCCGCCCGCTGCATTGTGGCAGGGTGCCGGTCTTCGCCGACGTCGGGATCAGTTTCCTGCAGTTGGGCATCGAAACCGACGCCTCCATCGACAACCTTCGGCTGCTGGCCAGCATGACCGACACGGCGCGCCGCAGTGAGCGACGCTGGCTAGGCTACGACCCGCTGATCGATGCCAGCTTGCGCCGCAGCACGGTGTTGCTCAATGCCCTGGAGGGTGCGCTGATCGCACCGGATCAACTGCACTTGGTCTATCAACCGCGCATCGACCTGTCGGTCAATCGCTGCGTGGCCGTCGAGGCCCTGCTGCGCTGGACCCATCCGGCGCTCGGTTCGATCAGCCCTGCGGAGTTCATCCCCCTGGCGGAAACCACCGCGTCGATCCGCGGAATCACCCGCTGGGTGGTTCGCCATGCGTGCGAACAGCTCGCTGCTTGGCGCGCCGACGGCCTGGACATGGTGGTCTCGCTGAACATTTCCGCGCTCGATCTGGCCGACGGCCACTTGTTCGACGACCTCACACGAGCCCTGCGCGAGTATGACGTCGACCCTCGGCACCTGGAGCTGGAATTCACCGAGAGTGCGCTGGTCACCGACTTCGACATGGTCCAGGAACAACTGCAGCGTTTCCGCACGCTGGGCGTGGCCATCGGCATCGACGACTTCGGCAGTGGCTACAGCAACTGGGTGTACCTGCGCAAGATTCCGGCCACCAGCGTCAAGCTCGACCGTTCGCTGCTGGCCAACCTGCAGCCGGGCAGTAACGAATGGCACATCATCCGCAACCTCGTCAGCCTCCTGCGCGACTTGCGCCTGACGGTGGTGGCCGAAGGCATCGAAACCGATCTGCATCACCATCTGCTGCGCGGATGGGGTTGTGATCAGGGGCAGGGCTATTACTACGCCAAACCGATGTCGCCGGCGGACCTTGCAGGTTGGCTGCAAAAAGGCGGCGTGTTTCCAGCCACCTTGAACTAGCGTGTTGTGTACACCCGATGACTTCCAGCGCTGAGGGTTGACGATCCTTGGCCCTACTCAGCCCCCTGCCAACTCAAGGGAAGTGACATGTTCAACGCCAACCTCAAGAAAGAGATCGACCGACTCCAAAGGGAAGTGGAGCAACTGCGCAGCGCTGAACGCAGCCGAAGCGATCAGATGCTGGAAATCACCGTGGATCGCGACATGCAGATCACGGCGGTCAATGACAATTTCGCGCGGTTGGTTGGGGTGGAGGCGTCGCGGCTGGTCGGCAAGTCCCTCGGCACCCTTGCACCCAGCTATGTGAAAGAGCTGCAGTGCTACAAGAACTTTATGTTGGCGGTGCGTAACGGTCGTGGGGTCAGCGATGATTACCGCTACATCGCGGCTGACGGCAAGATGGTGTGGATGCGCGCGGCCTGGTGTCCGACCAAAGCGGCAGATGGCACCGTGACCCACATGTCGGCCTACGGCATCGATGTCACCTCGGCGATCAACAAGGCGCGCGAAGACAACGAGTTCATCAGCGCGCTGTCGCGCTCTACTGCGGTGATCGAGTTCGATCTGGATGGCACCATCCTCAACGCCAACCAGAATTTTCTCGACACCGTCAGATACCCGCTGGCCGAAATCGTCGGCAAGCATCACCGCCTCTTTTGCGACGCGGCCTATGCCAACTCGCAGGAGTACCAGCAGCTGTGGCGCCAGCTCAACGAAGGGCATTTCGTCGCGGACCGCTTCAGGCGTCTGGACAAGTCCGGTCGCGAGCTGTGGCTGGAAGCCTCCTACAACCCTGTTCGCGACACGCGTGGCCAGTTGTACAAGATCGTCAAGTTCGCCACCGATATCACCGAGCAGGTCCATCGCGAAATGGAGGTCAGTTCGGCGGCTGGAGTGGCTTACGAGGTGTCCCGCAAAACCGATGACTCGGCGCGGCGCGGCGCCGAAGCAGTGACCGACACGGTGCAGACCATGAACCGGATCGTTACCCAGGTCAGCAGCGCTTCGGCGGGTGTCGAAGCCCTGGGCCATCAGTCGCAGTTGATCACCTCCATCGTCTCGACCATCGGTGGAATCGCCCAACAGACCAACTTGCTGGCGCTCAATGCGGCCATCGAGGCTGCGCGGGCTGGCGATCAGGGGCGCGGTTTCGCCGTGGTGGCCGATGAGGTGAGAAAGCTGGCAGGGCGCACCAGTGTCGCCACCGAGGAAATCGTCGAGGTGGTGCAGAAGAACAATGCCTTGGTGGAAGAAGCGGTGTTGAGCATGGGCGAGAGCAGGAAGCAGGCCGAGATCGGCTTGTCCTTGGCCAGCCAGGCCGGCAAGGTGATTTCCGAGATCCAGGACGGTGCGCAAGAGGTGGTCACGGCAGTCGGGCGCTTCGCTACGCATATGGCTGCGGAGACTGACGTCAGGCAATAATGGGCGCTTGTCTCGACTTCACGAAAAGGAAATCGCCCCGATGGACGCACCCTGCACCTCACTCGATTAGGTTCGCCAACGTATCGACCAGATCGACCGCGAACTGGTGACGTTGCTCGCCAAACGGGGTGGCCTGGTTACCCAGGCCGCCCGTTTCAAGAAGACCACCGATGACGTGCGCGCACCGGCGCGGGTGGAGCAGGTGATCAGCAAAGTGAGGGGATTGGCCGAGCAGACCGGCGCTTCGCCGGTGGTGGTCGAACAGGTTTATCGGGCCATGATCGCGGCCTTCATCAATGAAGAGCTGGACACCCATGCCGCGTTGCAGGCAGACACCCGCACGCCGTGATTATGCCGCTCCACTGCGCTTGAACTTTAATTTGCAGGGCTTCCTCGAACGTTCAGACCCTCTGAACTCTGACCAGCGAGGCGGCCCATGTCGCTCATTCATCCCCAGGCGCACTACACACCTTATCGCTCGGCCGCTGGCGGCTGGGGCTCGGCCAGGTCGGTCATGGCCATCCTCTGGCGCGAGCAGGCCCTGGCCACCGCGCCCCGCGCGCTGCTCAAGCAGAACAAGCCCAAGGGTTTCGCTTGCGTGAGCTGTGCGTGGGCCAAGCCGGGCGATCCCCATGGCCTTGAAATCTGCGAGAACGGCGTCAAGGCCACTGCCTGGGAACTGACTCGTCACCGCACCGGCCCGGCCTTCTTCAAGGCCCATACGCTGACGGAACTGCGCACCTGGAGTGACCACGCGCTCGAACAGCACGGCCGCTTGACCCACCCGCTGCGCTACGATGCCGCCAGCGACCGCTATCAGGTCACCACCTGGGAGCACGCCTACCGCGAGATCGGCGCGCAGTTGCGTCTGCTCGATCCGCAGCAGGTGGTCTTCTACGCCTCGGGACGGGCGTCCCTGGAAGCCTCGTTCATGTATCAACTGTTCGCCCGCGCCTATGGCACCAACAACTTGCCGGACAGCTCGAACATGTGCCACGAGAGCACCTCGGTCGGCTTGCAGGAGAGCATCGGCGTGCCTGTCGGCACCGTGACCCTGGCCGACTTCGAGCACACCGACTGCATCTTCTTCTTCGGCCAGAACGTGGGCAGCAACGCGCCGCGCATGCTCCATCCACTGCAGGCGGCGCGCAAGCGACAGATCCCGATCATTACCTTCAACCCGCTGCGCGAGCGCGGCCTGGAACGTTTCGTCAATCCGCAGTCGCCACGCGAGATGATCGGTCCCGAGTCCACGGTGATCAGCACGCAGTATCACCAGGTGAAGATCGGCGGCGACCTGGCGGCCGTGACCGGCATCATCAAGGCGCTGCTGGCCATGGAGCGCGAAGCCCTGGCCAGTGGTCGCGTGTCGGTACTCGACCATGCCTTCATCCGCGAACATACCCAGGGCTTCGATAGCCTTTGCCAAGAAGTGGATGGCTACAGTTGGGAAACCCTCGAGCGCCGTTCCGGCCTGGGACGCGCTGCATTGGAGGCAGCTGCCACGGTGTATGCCCGCAGCGAAAAGGTGATGGTGGTCTATGGCATGGGCATGACCCAGCACCGGCATGGGGTGGAAAACGTGCAGATGCTGGTCAACCTCCTGCTATTGCGCGGCAACTTCGGCAAACCCGGTGCTGGAATCTGCCCGGTCCGCGGACACTCCAATGTGCAGGGCCAGCGCACGGTGGGCATCACCGAAGACCCGGCCAAAGTGCCGGCCGACACATTGCGCGCGTTGTTCGGCATCGAGGTGCCGCCGAACAAGGGCCTGGCGACGGTGGACACCTGCGAGGCCATTCTCGACGGGAGGGTCAAGGGGTTCATCGGCCTGGGCGGCAACTTCCTCAGGGCGATCCCCGACTCTCCGCGTCTGGAGCGGGCCTGGTCCGACCTAGCCCTCGATGTCCAGGTGGCGACCAAACTCAACCGAACCCATCTGGTACCCGGCGCCAGCACCTGGTTGCTGCCGTGCCTGGGGCACATCGAGATCGATCGCCAGGACGGCGTGGTGCAGGCCTATAGCACCGAGGACAGCACCGGCTGCGTGCGTGGCTGGTTGGGCACCAACGAGCCGGCCGGCGAGCAGTTGCGCTCGGAAGTGGCGATCATCGCCGGCCTGGCCAGCGGTACGCTGGGCGATAACTCCCGTGTTCCCTGGTCTGCCTGGCGACAGGACTATGCGCTGATTCGCAGCGCGATCGGCCAGGTGTACCCGGAGATCTTCCACGACATGGAATCGCGAATGTGGCAGACCGGTGGCTTCCACCGTCCCGTTGCGGTCAACCAGCGACAATGGCCAACCGAATCGGGCAAGGCACAATTCGTTGCGCCGGGGCGGCTCAATCCTGACGACGACGTGCTCCATGAGCCGATACCGCGTGATGTGCTGCAATTGATGACGCTGCGCAGCAACGATCAATTCAACACCACCGTCTACGGCTACGACGACCGTTTTCGCGGTGTGCATGGCACCCGCAGCGTGGTGTTCCTCAACCGCAGCGACCTGGTTCGCCTGGGGTTTGCGGCAGGGGATTGGGTCACGCTGCGCACCGCCGTGGAACCCGAGGTAGTGCGTGAGGCAGGGCCCCTGCAGATCATCGGCTACGACATTCCCGAAGGCTGCGCGGCCGCTTACTACCCCGAATGCAACCCGTTGGTGCCGCTCTGGCATCATGCCGAGCGCAGCAAGGTGCCGGCGGCCAAGTCGGTGCCGGTCACGTTGCACCGAGCGCAGCCTTCAGCGGCAGAGCTGGCTCGGGCGGTGCCGGCACGGGATCAGGTGCGCTGAGGGATCAGCGCAGGTACGCCTTGGCGAAATGCCGTTCGAGTCGCGCCTGGATCAACTCCAGCAGGATCGACAGCACCCAGTAGATCACGGCAGCGGTGGTGAGCATCTCCAGGTAGCGATAACTCGAGCGGCCATAGGACTGGGCCAGGAACATCACCTCCCAGACGCCCATCACCGAGATCAGCGACGAGTCCTTGAGCATGGAAATGAACTGGTTCGCGGTCGGCGGAATGATGACCCGCATGGCCTGGGGCAGAACGATATGGCTGAAGATCTGCCGGCTGCGCATGCCCAGCGCCAGGGCTGCTTCGCGCTGGCCACGGGCGACGCCCAGGATACCGGCGCGGAAAATTTCGCTCAGATAAGCGCCGTAGTTCAGCGACAGGGCGATGATTCCGGCACTGATGGCGCCGGGCACCAGCCCCAGTTGCGGCAAGCCCAGATAGATCAGCAGGATCTGGATCAACAGCGGTGTACCGCGGAAGAACGACGTGTAGAAACTGGCGATGCCCACCAGCACGGCACTGCCCGACAGCCGGGCCAGTGCGGCGGCGAAGCCCAACAGTACCGAGGCCAGCATCGAGCACAGGCACAGGAACAGCGTCAGGGCAGCGCCTTGTAGAAAGCCATTGGGTCCGAGCTTGAAACCGGCGAGGTTGGGAAACTTCTCCAGAATGATCGAGAACTTCAGGTCGAAGCTCAGGAAAAAGCCGATGAACAGGACGAACAGCGCCAGCCATGTCAGGTACAGGCGGGTGCGAAAGCCCAGCAAGGGTCTTGAAGCGCAACGTTCGCCGTTCATTTGCTGATATCGGCACCGATCCACTTCTGCGACAGCTTGGTCAGCGTGCCGTCGGCCTTGAGCTCGGCGAACACCTGACGCACCTTGGCATCCCATTCGGGATCACCTTTTTCGATAGCCACGGCGTTCGGTTCTTCATACAGCGGCGCGCCGGCCAGTTTGAAGCGCTTGTCCTGGTTCAATCGCGGCTGGGCAGTCACCAGATTGGTGAGAATGGCATCCAGGCGCACACCGGCACCCAGGCCCAGGTCCTGGAAGGCGACGTTGTCGGTGTCGTAGGGGGCGATCTGGACGACGTCGAACGGATAGTCGATCTTGCGGCCTTCGTCGCCTTCGATCACCAGGTTCTTGTTCAGATAGCTTTCATAGCTCGACGCGCTGGTCAGGCCGACCTTGCGGCCGTCCAGGTCCTTGGCGCCGTGGATACGGTCGTCCTGGGCATTGACCACGATCACCGCAGGGGAGGCGTAATACTCGACGGGGAAGTCGAAGACCTCGGCGCGCGCCTTGCTGGGGGTCATGGAGCAGATGCAGATGTCGTAGCGCCCGCTCCAGCGACCGGCGGCAATCACGTCCCACGACGGCGTTTCCAGGCGCAACTTGACGCCCAGCCGCTCAGCGACGGCCTTGGCCACGTCGACGTCGAAACCATCCAGCTGGTTCTGCTCGTTCAGGAAAGAAAACGGCGGGTAGCTCTCCATCAGCACGTTGACCAGTTCCTTGCGAGATTCGACCCGCTCCAGCGTGGCGCCGGCAAGCGCGTGAGTGGCGGTGGCGAGCAGCACGAGGCCCGCGCCGAGCAAGGCAGGAAAACGCATGTAAGTACCTGAAAGGTTGGCGGAAAGTTAATTCGGATATTTAATAGGTATAAATCCGACGTTCATAATGAATTTTCTTCATAAGAACCTGCAGAGGCGTTATATGAAACAGCTTGACATGGTGATTCTTGACGGGGGCATGGGACGGGAGTTGCAACGCAGCGGCGCACCGTTCCGCCAGCCGGAGTGGTCGGCGCTCGCCCTCAGCGAGGCTCCCGAAGCGGTAGTCGGCGTGCATGCCGCGTTCATCGAGGCGGGGGCGCGGGTGATCACGAGCAACAGCTATGCGGTGGTGCCGTTCCACATCGGTGAGGCGCGGTTCGCCGAAGAAGGCCAGCACCTGGCCGACATCGCCGGGCAACTGGCGCGCCAGGCCGCCAGGGCCAGTGCGCATCCTGTGCAGGTGGCCGGGTCGTTGCCGCCGCTGTTCGGTTCGTACCGGCCGGACCTATTCCAGCCTGAGCGCGTCGCCGAGGTCCTCACGCCGCTGGTTCGGGGCTTGGCTGCACATGTAGACGTTTGGCTGGCCGAGACGCAAAGCGCCATTGCCGAAGTGCGCGCCATCCATGCCCATCTGCCCAAGGACGGCAAGCCGTTCTGGGTGTCGTTTACCCTCCAGGACGAAGAGATCGACCCGATCCCACGCCTGCGCTCCGGCGAGCCGGTGAGCGAGGCGGTGGCGGCGGCAGCTGAACTGGGCGTGGCGGCCGTGCTGTTCAACTGCAGCCAGCCCGAGGTCATCGGTGCCGCGATCGACGCCGCGCGTGCGGTAATCGAAGCGCGTCAAGCCGACATCGCTATCGGCGCCTATGCCAATGCCTTCCCGCCCCAGCCGAAAGAGGCCACCGCCAACGACGGACTGGATGAGTTGCGCGACGACCTGGACCCGCCGGGTTACCTGAAGTGGGCCCAGGACTGGCGTGAGCGCGGTGCGAGCATGATCGGCGGCTGCTGCGGCATCGGTCCGCAACACATCGCCGAGCTCGCCCAGCACCTGCGTTGACCGGACCGGCTGGCGGACTTAGAAGTCGAAGGTGACCCCGGCGTACAGCGCGCGCCCGTCGCCTGGCGAATGCAGCGAAGCCTGCGCGCCATCGGGGTCGTACCAGACGTATGCGTAGTAGCGGTTGGCAAGGTTCTTCAACTGCAGGTCGACCCTGACCGACTCGCTCAGTCGGTAGCTTGCGCTCAGGTTCATCAGCACGAAGCTGCCGTAACGGCCCTGGGTGTTTTCGCGTTCCAGGTAATAGCGAGACTGGCCGTTCATCCAGGCGCCCAGTTGCAATGCTGGCGAGGCCTGGTAGCGGACTCCGGCATTCCACACGTGATGGGGGACATGATCTATCTCCTGTCCTCGGCTTGCCGGCAAGGCGGCGCTGGGCTCCAGGATGCGCGAATACTGCCAGGTATAGGCCAGCCACCACGCGGTGCGCTCGTCCGGGTGCAGGTTCATCTGCAGGTCATAGCCCCAGCGCCGGGTTTCGCCGACGTTGTCGGACTCGCCACTGGGATCGTTCAGGCGCCGGCTGACTTCGCCACTGGCCTCCTGGCGCCAGTAAGCCAGGCGACCGTCCAGCCAGCGCGTGGGATTGAAGGTGATGCCTGTCTCCCAGCCTTCGTTGACGGAGGGCGCCAGGTCCTGGTGGCTTGGCGGGATCTTGTACGCCGCCGCGCCGGTGCCGACCTGGAAGGTACGACCCCAGTTCGCGTACAGGCCTGCCACGTCCCATGGCGTCCAGGCGATGCTGAGTTTCGGCTGGCGGATCAGGCCGTAGTCGTTGATCGGCGCCTGCTGTCCATTGGCGCGGTTGTCGAAGTGGCCACTGAGCCTGTCGACGCGATAGGCCGGGACAACCTTCAGCGAGGCGACTGGCTCGATCTCGGCCTGCACATAAGCGCCGAGCGTGTCGAAATCGAACTGCTGGTCGCGGGTACGGGCCTGGCGGGTTCGGTCGAGGGTGCGATAGCGCTGGCTGCGATTGTCCTGGCGGTTTACGTCGCTGCCACCTTCCAGGGCAAAGCCGTGCAGGCCCTGAACCTCGGGTCGCCAGGTGAGCGAGGTGAGGGCGCCATACTGGGTTTCGTTCGCGTAGCGCTCCTGCTGTGCGCTGGTGCGCCAATACTGCGTCCAGCGCCGGTCGTCGAAGGTGTTGAGGTAGACCTTGGTGGACCAGGCGAGGTCGTCGGTGAGGTCGGTGTCCAGATGCAGGCTCAGTTGGTTGATGCGCCGCGTGCCTTGGTCGGTCGCATTGAAGGCATTGCTGTGGCGTGGATCGTGGCGGGCGTCGTCTGCACTGAGGTAACCGGCCTCCTGGGCGGCGCTCTGGTAGTGACGTGCAATCAGCCCTGCGCGGTAGCGGCCGTCCTCCGGGGTGTAGAACCATTTGCCAGAAAACGTATAGCGCTCGGTGTCGGCATGGTCCCGGTATCCGCCGACCTGTTGGCGGGCGAAGAAGTAGTTCTGAGTCCAGTTCGTGCCTTCGATGCCTTTGGCCAGTTGCACTTCACGGGTGTCGAAACTGCCATAGCGCAGCCGCGCCTGGTTGTAGTCGCCCCCGGTGCGGGTGTTGATCGAAACGTTGCCGGCGATGTTGTTCAGTCCATAACGCGGGTCCTGGGTGCCGCGCACCACCTGGATGTTGTCGATGTCGAGCGGGAACACCGCATCGATGAAGGGCATGTTGCCGTCATTGGTGTTGCTGGGGATGCCATCGATCAGCAACTTCACGGCGTTGACTTCCCCCTCGCCATTGAAGCCGCGCATCGACAGCTTCCCGGAGGTGGTGCCCTGGTTGAATTCGGTCAGCAGCACACCCGGCGCGCGCCTGAACAATTCCCAGGCGTAGGCAACGGGCAGGGTGTCGAGCGTGGCGGCGCGCAGCACATCGACCGAACCGATCAGCGCGGCGCTGGACAGTGGGCCGGTTTCGCGGCCTGAGACGCTGACAGCGCCCAAGGTCAGGGGGGTAGTCGCGGGAGGGATCGTCTCGGCTTGTGCCTGGGGGGCCGGAGCGAGGGTGCAGGTGAGGGCAAGCGCGGGCAGGGCGGCGCGTGCGGCATGGCGTGACGCAGTCATAGAAAGCGGTTCCTGGCAGGACAGTCGTGTGCGCGCGCGCAGCAGTGCGCAGCGCGGTGCTCTAGGGACGAGTCTTCAAGCCAGGGGAGAGGCGCGCGGTGTGAGGGCGGGTCGTTGCTCGCGCGGGACTGGCCGGTCAGGCGCCGGGCTGAGGAGCAGGACGTCGGGCCAGAAGCGCGGGATCAGATGTCTGAAATAGGTCGAGGCCAAGGCGGCCTGGCCTGCGTGGCCGCAGCAGCAATCGCCGGGCGCAGGCGTGCTGTCGAGCTGATCGGACAACTCGGCCTGGTCGAGCTTGAGTTGCGCCAGCACCGACTTGGGCAGGTTCTGCACACCATGCAGGCTGCAGAAACTGCCCAGCAGCAACGATGAATCGACTGCCGGAGGGCGTAGCGCGCGGTCGAGCGGCATCGCCAGGAGGTTGAACAGCACGACGAGGCAGGCAAGCAGCAGCAGGGGCGTTTGACGCGTGGTGGGCATTGGCCATCCTTGAGCGGGACGGCGCTATTAAGCCGCAGCTGGGTGAGTCTGTAAAAGCTTTAGCGCGCGCCCATTTGCCGCAGCTTGGCCACCGACCTGAATCGGTAGCCCACGGCCCTGACCGTGCTCGGTACTTGCATGACCCCTGCGGCTTCGAGCTTGCGCCGCAAATTATGGACATGCGTGTCGATCACGCGGCTCTGGGCATCGCTGTCGGGCATGCTCGACGCCAGCAGCTCTTCGCGGGTGAAAGCTTTGTAGGGGGTTTTAAGCAGTGCAGTCAGCACACCCAGTTCGGTCCGAGTCAGACTCAGCAGGACCGAGTCTCCGTCGGCAGTGCGCACGCCACCGACCAGGGCGTCGAGGTCCACCCAGACACCGTCGCATTCGAGGACGCTTCGCGACGCCTGCGCTGGCCAAGCACGGCGCAGTACAGTCTGAATGCGCGCCGCAACCTCTCTTGGGTTATAGGGTTTGAGAATGTAATCGTCTGCCCCTTGGCGCAGTACGCCGATTTTTTCCGTGACGTCGGCCGCGGCGGTGAGGACGATGACGGGCGTTAGGCAGGTTTGACGCAGTTCGAAGAGAAATCGATGTATGTCTCTTCCTGGCAAGGTGATATCCAGCAGGACCAGCGCTGGATCGAAATGGCGAAATAGGGCTTGGCCTGGAATGCCGTCGTGTACGACCGTGGTTTCGAAACCTTCCCTTTTCAGATAGGTCGCCAGCACGCCTGCCCCCTCGGAGCGGTCTTCAATGATGAGGATTCGTCGATGATTCAAAAGCACCTCGGGTGACAAACCGCGCTCAGTCCACCGTGAACAACAGGGCGAGCGCTGCATGGAAATCAGCCGTTTTACGCAAGATGCCCGATCAACGCCCGCTGACTTTTCTCCAGATCACTGGGCCAAAAGCGACTCCGGCACTCCGTCCGACAGACGTCCATCATCTGAGGGGGCACACGACCGTCCACGGCCAATGGGGAAGTAGGTGATACCGTGCCTGTGCATCCGCTCGGGATCGAAGAGATTTCTGCCGTCGATGATGACCGGTGCGTTCAGGCGATCTTTGATTGCCTCGAAATCCGGGGCCTTGAACTGTTGCCACTCTGTGCAGATAACCAAGGCGTCCGCCCCCGTCAGCGCCGCCTCAGGCGTGCCCATCAACGACAGGCGCGCATCGTGGCCGTAGGCGCGTTGGGTTTCCAGCATCGCCTCTGGATCGTAGGCATTGACCCGCGCCCCGTGGGCCCACAGTGATTCCATGAGTACTCGGCTGGGCGCATCACGAATGTCATCGGTGTTGGGCTTGAACGCCAGTCCCCAGAGCGCGAACACCTTGCCGGTGAGATCGCTGCCGAAGTAGCTCTTGATGCGTTCGAACAACTTGCTTTTTTGCCGCCCATTGATCGCTTCCACAGCCTCCAGCAGGTCGCTCGGGCATTGCACCTGCTGCGCGCTGTTGATGAGCGCGCGCATGTCCTTGGGAAAGCATGAGCCGCCGTAGCCGCAGCCTGGGTAGATAAAGTGGTAGCCAATTCGGGGATCTGCCCCCATGCCCAAACGCACCGACTCAATGTCGGCGCCCACGTGTTCGGCAAGTTCGGCAAGTTGGTTGATGAAGCTGATCTTGGTGGCCAGCATGCCATTAGCTGCGTATTTGGTCAGTTCGGCGCTGCGCAGCGTCATGAACAGCATGCGGTCATGGTTGCGATTGAATGGCTCATAGAGTTCGCGCATCACCTGACGCACCGCTTCGCTCTCGGTCCCGATGACGATCCGGTCGGGTCGGCGACAATCAGCCAGTGCCGCACCCTCCTTGAGAAACTCCGGGTTCGAGGCAATTTCGAACTCCAGTGAGCGCCCCGCATCGTCGAGTCGCCGGCGAATGTGCTGGCGCAGGCGATCACCGGTACCCACCGGCACCGTGGATTTCTCCACGATGATGACCGGTGCTGAGCGGTGAAGGCTGATCTGATCCGCCACCGCGAAGACTGCCCCCAGATCTGCCGCACCGTCTGCCCCCGGGGGCGTGCCGACCGCGATGAATTGCACATGCCCGTGCTCCGCAGCCAGACGAGAGTCGCCGGTGAACTGCAATCGGCCGCTGTCCAGACCCTCGCGCAGCAGTGTCTCGAGCCCCGGCTCGAAGATCGTTGCCAGGCCCCGCGACAGTGCGTCCACCTTGTTCTGATCGATGTCCATGCACACGACATCATGACCGACTTCCGCCAGCACACTGGACTGCACCAAACCGACGTAGCCGCTTCCATAGACCGTGATTTTCATTGACTCTCCTTGCAACACTGCACAGGGCAGTCGCGGCTCGCACCGCAGGTATTCATTAGCCATACGCCGGCCACTATCAGGCCCACGCCCACTGTCTTGATGGCCGAGAAATGGGTGTCGAAAAAGGGCAGGCTGGCCGACAGGATGTAGACCAGCGCGTAGCTCAGGCCAAGCAGGCCGTAGGCCCTGCCCAGAGGCAGCTGGCTTAGGGCTCGTAGCCAGAAGCCGAGTGAAACCGCGTAGGCCACGACACCGCCCGCTACCCAGGCGACTGCACCCCTGGGCCACGTGGCCCAGGCCCAGTCGCAAATCGCTGGCAGCCGAGTCATGCCCCAGTGCATGGCTAGCTGCGCAGCGCTGACCAGCAGCACGCTCGTCCAGGCAGCGGCCAGACCTGTGCGGGGGCTCATGACAGCCCCCCCAGCATCAGCACGCCACTTGCGATCAGGGCGATGCCTGCCAGATTTCGGCCTGGCAGCACTTCGCCGAACAGGTAGCGCCCAGCTAGCGCCACCAGCACGAAGTTCAGGCTCAGCATTGGATAGGCGACACCGACATCCATGTGCCGAAGCACGCCCAACCAGCAGCCCAGGCCCAGCACCAGACTGATCGATGCCAGCCATGGCCAGGGGCAGTTCAGAATGGCCCACCGCGAGGTGCCGCTGGCCAGCGCCGCCCAGGATTGAGCCGTGAACTTCTGCGCGATCTGCCCGCAGCAGGTCAGCAGCGAGGTGGCGAGTATCAGCAGGATGATCATGGGGTCTGCTCGAGAATGACGAGCGACAAGTGCCCCGATGCGTACCGTCTGCCGCCAGGGAGCTGCGGCAGATGGCGGCCAGAGCCGTCCTTGCTTCTCAGTACGACGGCGACCGATCCCGTTTTTCGTGTCTCGTGCAACCACGCCTGAAAGGCGTCGGGTGCGACGCTGCGATGACTGTGTTCGGGGTATGACAAGCCGTACTTCAGTTCACCTCTGGTGCCGTAGAGGGTGACATCGGGTCTTTTTGTAAGCCACGCCAACGCCGAGGCGGCGCCCAGGTCATTGCTCACCAGGTGCGTTACGTTCATCAGTTCCGGCAGATGCGTGGCAATGAACGTGTCAGGTGTCTTGTTGTTCACCACACGTGCGGGCATCGCCGCTGGCAGGATCGCGATCAGCATCCAAAGACCCAACAGCGGGGCATACCACAAGCGGATGGGCATGATTGCCTGGACCAGACCACACAGTCCCCACACGGCGATGACGATGACTATCAGGCTTAACGCCAGAGGTTCATCGACATAGACAGGCTGTTTCCACTGCACGAAGACCAGGCCGCCGCTGGCAATCACGGCGATGCCGAGATTGATCCAGCCGTTGAAGCGAAGGGCTGCACCCTCGTGCTCGCTCAGGCGCCGGTCGATGGCATGGGCCATCATCAGTGCCAGGGGCATCAGGCACGGCATGATGTAGGTCGGCAGCTTGCCACGGCTCAGGCTGAAGAACAGGAACGGTAACACCAGCCAGAGCCCCAGGAAGACCATGTCGGCGGATGAGCGCTCGCGCCACGCGTGCTTGAGGCTGACCGGGAGCAGGCCGGCCCAGGGCAGTGTGGCGGCGAGCATGAGGGGCAGGTAGAACCACCAGGGCCGCAGGTGTTGGGCGTCTTCGGCAGCGAAGCGTCGAATGTGCTCATGCCAGAAGAAGAAGCTCCAGTAATCCGCCTCCCTGGCATGCACGCTCAACGCCCAGGGTGCGCACACCAACAGCGCCACTAGCACTGCGAGCGGCCCAAACTTCAGCAGTGGCTTGAAGCACTTGTGACAAACGGCGTAAGGCACGGCGATCAGCATCGGCAACAGCAGAGCGAGGAACCCTTTGGTCAGGAATCCCATGCCGCAGGCCAGTCCAAGCACCACCCACAGCCCGAGTCGCTGTCGGATCGTTGAGGCGTTAAGCGCGCACCACAGTGCCGCAAGGCTGAGATTGACCCACCAGGTGAACTGAGGGTCCAGGTTGCTGTAACCGGCCTGCCCGGCAATCAACCCGAAGCTTGCGTAGAACGCCGCTGCCAGCCAACTGGTACGCCGGTTGTGCCAGATGCGCTGGGCCAGCAGGAATATCAGCAGGGTGCTCATGGCTGTGGCGAGCAGCGATGCGATGCGTACCCCGACAAGGTTCTCGCCGAACAGGGCTTGCCCTGCGGCGATCATCCAGTAACCGGCTATGGGCTTTTCGAAATAGCGCAGGCCCATGAAATGGGGGGAAACCCAATCACCGCTGAGCAGTATTTCCTGGCCGATTTGCGCGTAGCGCGTTTCGTCCGGGATCCATAGACCATGGTTGCTTAACGGCAGGGCATAGAACAGGACGAAGATCAGGACGATCAGTGACCACTGTTGGACGCGACTCATGTATGACGAACCCCCACCCAGCCTTCGCGGCCCGCCACCGCCCCGCGTACTACAGGGGCGATCGGCAGCCTCTGGATATCCTGCGGCAGCAGCGTACCGAGGGGCTTGAAGTCGATGCCGCGCCAGGCGGCGCGTTTGAGCAGTTGTTCGAATCCACTGGCCATGCTCCGGCCTTCCACTTCGGCATGGACGGTATAGACGCCATCGCGGCTGGCGGTCAGTTGATCGAGGATGAGCTCGTTGAAGCTGTTCAAGGACAATCCAGGCCTCGTCATTTCGTCGAAAGTCGGTAGGCTCACAGGAATCTGCGGGGTGCCTGGGCATTCGTCGGACAGTAGCGGCAGGAAGATTCCGCAGCCTCGGCAGTCGCTGTTGTAGCGAAAATCGAGCGCCTGCTTGGCCGAAAGGATAGGGGTGTCAGCCCGCCAGCCGGGTGCTGCCGAACAGGTCACCGATTGGCCAATGATGTCTTCGAGGCATTCCTTGCCCTGACGCACCTGATCGACCAGAACGTGATCCGGCCATCGGCCGGCGTGGGCTTGCCAGGCGTAGTGATCCCAGGCGTGCAAGCCGATCTCATGACCTGCCTCCTGGGCGCGCCGCATGATCGGTGCCAACTTGTTGCCTATCGACTTTCCAGGCCATGCCGTGCCGGCCAGGAGCACGTCCCATCCATAAAGGCTGGCGGCCTTCGAGCGCAGCATCTTGTGCAGGAATGCCGGGCGGGCCAGTCGCCAGAGGTGACGCCCCATGTTGTCGGGGCCCACGCTGAAAAAGAAGGTGGCCTTGACCGCAGCGGCGTCGAGCAGATCGAGCAGCGCGGGCACGCCTTCACGCGTGCCGGTAAAGGTGTCCACATCGATCCGCAATCCCACCCGACTCATTGGCCTCTCCCGCGCTCGCGGAGCGCTTCGTTGAGGAAAAAGTCCAGGGTCTTGGCGATGGTCTGTTCCAGATCGACGGTCGGCTGCCAGTGCAGCAAACGTCGTGCATTGGCGATGCGTGGTTTGCGGTGGCTGACATCCTGGTAGCCGTCGCCGTAGAACGTGCGGTTCTCCACCAACTGAAACCCGGCAAAGGGCGGGAACTCGCCGCGTAGCGGGTGCGCATCGAACTGACGCAGCAAGGCTTCGCCCAACTCGCGGATGCTCGCCTCGTTCTCGGGGTTGCCTATATTGATGATCTGCCCGTCGCAACAACTTCCTTCGTTGTCGATAATGCGCGCCAGCGCTTCGATGCCGTCGGCGACATCGGTGAAGCAGCGCTTCTGTTCGCCACCGTCGACCAGGCGTATGGGGGTGCCTTCCACCAGGTGCAGGATCAGCTGGGTGATCGCTCGCGAGCTGCCAATGCGCGCCGAGTCCAGGCGATCCAGGCGCGGGCCTACCCAGTTGAACGGACGGAACAAAGTAAAACGCAGACCTTGCTTCCCGTAGGCCCAGATGACTCGGTCCAGCAGTTGCTTGGAAACCGAGTAGATCCAGCGCTGTTTGTTGATGGGGCCTACGACCAGGTTCGACCTGTCCTCGTCGAACTCCGGATCCTGGCACATGCCATAGACTTCCGAAGTGGAAGGGAATATCACGCGTTTTCCGTACTTCACGCAGTAGCGGATGATCTTGAGGTTTTCTTCGAAGTCCAGTTCGAAGACGCGCAACGGGTTGCGGGTGTACTCGATGGGGGTGGCGATGGCGACCAGCGGCAGTACGACGTCGCATTTCTTGACGTGGTATTCGATCCATTCGCTGTGGATGCTGATGTCGCCCTCGACGAAGTGGAACTGTGGATTGTCCTTCAACCGTTCGATGGCATCCGAGCCAATGTCCATGCCATGGATTTCGTAGTTGCCGTCACTCAACAGTCGCTCGGACAGGTGATTGCCGATGAAGCCATTGACGCCGAGGATCAGCACCCGCGTCGGGCGTTTTGCAGGCGGGTGCGCCGCGTTCAGCGACGCTCCCTCCACAAGGCCCAGCTCACGGGCCAAGCCCGCACCGCAGAGATACAGACCGTGGTCGCCGCGCTGTGCATGGCGCACCACCAGCGAATCTTCCCCGCAGGCGATGCGCAACGGATCGGCGCACAGCACCGTGCCAGGCGGCTGACCGAGGTTGCCTGGGATGACATCGGCGTCCCAGATCAACAACTTGTGCTCACTGGTCTGACAATAGGCGCCAGGGTAGGGATGGGTCAGCGCACGGATCAGGTCGTACAGCCGTTTGGCCGGGTGCTGCCAGTCGATCAGGCCATCGGCGGCCGTACGGCGGCCGTAGTAGCTGGCCTGGGTTTCATCCTGCAGCACCTCTGCAAGGCCACCGGCCGCCAGTAGTGGTAGCTTTTCGCGCAGCAAGCCAATGGTTGCTGCGCGCAGTTTCTGTTGAAGCCTCAGACCAGTGTCGGTCTCGGCGATGGCTACCGGAACTTGAGCAAGGATCGGCCCGGCATCGGCGCGTCCGACCATTCGGTGCAGGGTGACGCCGGTCTGCGTCTCGCCGTTGATGATGGCCCAGTTCGCTGGGGCTCTGCCTCGGTAGCGTGGCAGCAGGGACCCGTGCAGGTTGAATGCGCCGCGCTTGGCGCAGGCGAGGATACACTCGCCCAAGAGCTGGCGGTAATAGAAGGAAAACAGGAAGTCCGGCTCGAGCTCGCGAATGCGCTGCACCCACAGGGGATGATTGACGTCTTCGGGGGCGTAAACCGGGATGCCACGCTCAGCGCACAGACGCGCTACGGAGCCGAAGAAGATCCGTTCCTGAGGCTGATCGATGTGGGTGAAGACCGCGCAAATATCGTAACCGGCTTCGAGAAGTGATTCGATGCCGGTGCAACCGATATCGTGATAGGCAAAGACAACGGTTTTGACGTTCATGTCGTCAGGATTCCCTGGCAGAAGGAAGCGGATTGGCAGGCTCCGGCGGTACCGGGCGCGAAGCAGGACAGGCTCTGATAACGTGCTCGATCAGAAATCGCGGGCGCGCCCTGACGTCGCTGTACAGGCGGCCCAGGTATTCGCCCAGCAGCCCCATGCCCAGCAACTGGACGCCGCTGAACATGAACAACACGGCGAACAACACGAACAGACCGTTACCGGCCCAGGCCGCGCCAAATGTCAGGCGCAGCAGCACCAGCGCGCAGGCCAGCACGAAGCCAGCACTGGCCATGGCTGCACCGCACAGACTCAACAGGCGCAGGGGCATGTTGGTCATGCAGGTGAGCAGATCGAACATGAGGTTGAGCAGGCCCATCGGGCTGTACTTTGACTCGCCATGCTCACGCTCGGCATGGGCGACGCGGATTTCGCAGGTGTGGCGGGCGAAGCTGTTGGCCAGCACGGGAATGAAGGTGCTGCGTTCCTGGCACTTGAGCATGGCGTCGACAATCGGGCGACGGTAGGCGCGCAGCATGCAGCCATAGTCGTGCATGGCCACCCCGGTGGCGCTCTTGACCGCTCGATTGACAAGCCGCGAGGGCCAGCGTCGCCATGCTGAGTCCTGGCGGCGCGCGCGGACCGAGCCCACCACGTCATAGCCACAGGCGGCTTGCTCGACCAGCCGTGGAATTTCCTCAGGTGGATTCTGCAGGTCGGCATCCAGGGTGATGATCAGATCCCCGGCGGACTGCTCGAAGCCTGCAAAAATCGCCGCATGCTGGCCATAGTTTCGGTTCAGCAGTACGGCCACCACCGGGCTGCCCTCGACCGAGGCTGCCTCCTGCATGATCGTCGAGGAACGATCGCGACTGCCGTCATCCACCAGGATGAGTTCGAACGGTTGCGACAGACGACTGCAGGCGGCAAGCGTCCTGCTCAACAACTGGGGAAGGCTTGCCTCTTCGTTGAATACCGGAATCACGATCGAGACGAGTTTGAATGATGCCGGCTTCATCCTCGGCGCTCCAGGCAGTGTTCGATGGCTGAAACAACCCGTTCAACGTCGTGGCTCTGCATGTCGGGGAACAGTGGAATCGAGCACAGCCGCGAAGCATTCCATTCACTCTCCGGCAGTCGAACATCCGGGTAGGCCTGGCGGTAGTAGGGGTGCAGGTGTGCAGGAATGAAGTGGATGCCGCAGCCAATACCCTGGTGCTTCATGGCGTCCATGAACGCGTCGCGAGTCAGGCCACAGGCCTGCTCATCGATGCGCAGGATGAACAGGTGCCAGACGTGGCGGATCGGGTAGGTCGGAACAGCCAGCGGCTTGACGGGCAGATCGGCCAGGCGAGCGGTGTACTGTTCGGCCAGCGCGTGGCGCCTGGCATTGAGTGCTTCCAACCGTCGCAACTGAACCAGCGCCATGGCCGCATTGATGTCCGCCAGGTTGTACTTGAAGCCTGGCTCGATGACCTGCGCCTGGGGGCGCCGGCCTTGGCTCGAGCGGTCAAACGCGTCAACTTCCAGTCCATGGAATTTCAGGCGCCGCACGCGATCGGCCAACGCGTGGTCGTCGGTGACCAGCATGGCGCCTTCGGCGCAGGTCAGGTTCTTGATGGCGTGGAATGAAAAGATGGCGGTGCCGCTGGCGCCGATCCGAGCATCGCAATACTCGGTTCCCACCGCATGGGCAGCGTCTTCGATCAGCGCAATGCCGTGCTGTTCTGCAAGGGCTCGCAGAGGTCGCAGGTCCAGTGCGGCTCCGGCGAAATGAACGGGTATGATTGCCCGCGTTCGCGGGGTGATGGCGGCCTGTACATGCTGTGCATCGCACATCAGGGTGTGCCGATCGACGTCCACGAACACCGGCGTGGCGCCGATCAGTGAAATGATGTTGGCTGTCGAAACCCAGGTCAGCGAAGGCGTGATGACTTCATCTCCTGGGCCGATCCCCAACGCCAGCAGCGTGACGTGCAATGCGCCGGTAGCACTGGACAGTGCAACTGCATGTTTGCCGCCCACGTACTCGGCAAAGCGCTGTTCGAGCTCCAGATTTTTCGACCCGCTGGTGATCCAGCCTGATCGGAGCACCTGTGCAACGGCGGTAATCTCTTGCTCGCCAATGCTCGGACGAGAAAAGGGTAGAAAATGCTCGGTCATGCAGACCTCGGTAGCCGACTTGAAGGCAAGGAACCCATTGGTTCCTCGAAGCGCCGGGATCCTAGCGAGGTCGCATCAAGGTTTTCTTCAAGCAGTCTGAACGAAGGCTGAACGAACGGAAGCTGAGGGGGTTAGCAGAAGGGCGATGTGTGAGGTGCAAGGTCGAGCCGAAGAACAGAGGCCCCTGACAGCCCGCCCTCGTTGGCCGGCACGCTTTCTTAGAAGTCGTACAGCTTCACGGGCGTATCGCGCAGGATCATCGTGCGCACGCGGTCATCCGGTGCCCATTGCAGCAACAGGTCCAGCAGCGCTGCATCGTCCGGCTTCTGCTCTGGCGCCAACGTCGGGTGCGGCCAGTCGCTGCCCCACACCAGGTGCTGGGGATAGCGCGCGATCAGCGTGCTGACGACTATGCCCACATCCTGATAACCCGGCGCACCGACGGCTGAGCGCAGGTAGGGCGCCGACAGCTTGACCCAGGTGCGCCCAGCGTCGAGCAGTCCTGTGAGCGCGGCGAATGCCGTGGATTTCAGGCCCTCTGGCTGCGGTACGTGGCCCAGGTGATCGATCACCAGCTTGCTCGGCAGCTTAGCCAGGCGCGGTGCCACCTCCGGCAGCAGCGGCCCGGTAGCGACCTGGACGTTCCAGCCCAGTTCGTCCACACGGGCGGCCAGCGCTTCGATGCCATCCAGGGCCTGGGTGCCGACGCTGAGGTTGAAGCGGATACCGCGAACGCCGGCCTGATGGAGGTGTTCAAGCTCGGCATCGGTGATGCTGCTGGCCACCACCGCGACCCCTCGCGCATCGCCGCGACTGCGCAGCAGTCCGTCGAGCATGACGCGGTTGTCCGTGCCGTAGGTCGAAGGGGTGACGATCACCATGCGACGTAGCCCGAGACGCTGCTGAAGCTCGCGATAGTCCTCCAGCGAAGCGTCCGGCGGCAACAACGTGGCGCCAGCGGCGGCGGGAATACGGCTGTCGTACAAATGCATATGGCAGTCGATGCTGCCTTGAGGTGGCACCAGGCGAGCTGGCGCCTCGCCTTGGCTGAACGGCACCTTGGCCAACACCCCAGTGGAAGCGGCAGCGCCAAGGGCGCCGGCCACCTGCAGAAAATGGCGACGAGTAAGAGACATCGCAAACCTCGTTTTATTGTTGTAGTGAAAAGACGACGCCCACGTTCCTCGACGGAAGGCGGGCGTCGATGCGTACGGTGCAGAATTACTTGGCGCCGAGCGCCGCCGCCGCTTCGGCTTGCTCGAGCTGGCGTTTGCGACCGATCACCAACACCATGACGCCGGCCAGGGTGCACAGCGCCGCCAGTGGCATCAGCGCCAGCGCGTAGCTGTTGGTGGCGTCATGGATGGCGCCGTAGACGTTCACCATCAGGCCACCGCCGATGAGGTTGGCCATCGCGCCCACGGCCGCCAGGCCGGCGGCAGCGGTGGAGGAGGACAGCCAGCCGGACACCAGCGCCCAGAACGGCCCTTTCATCGAGTAGGCGCCCACCAGCACCATGGTCAGCATCACCACGGTGGCCGGTAACGACGAGGTGAACAGGGTCATCAGCAGGCCAGCCGCGATCAGCAACATGGTCATTGCCGTGTGCCAGCGACGTTCGCCCGTGCGGTCGGAGCTGCGACCCCAGACGATCATCAGCACTGAGGCGATGCCGTAGGGAATGGCGTTGACCAGGCCGATTTCCATCGACGTCAGGCCAAAGGTCTTGAGCAGTTGCGGGGCCCAGACGCTCATGGTGCTGCCCGCAGCAGAGGCGCCCGAGTAGATCAGCGCCAGCACCCAGATGTCCTTGTGGCGCAACAGCTTCCACAACGAAATATGGCCAATGGTGGTTTTCTTCGCCGCTTCCTCGGCCAGGCGTGTGGTCAGCCAGGCGCGTTGTTCGTCGCTCAGCCACTTGGCCTGCTCGGGGCGGTCGGTCAGCACGAACAGACAAGCGATGCCCAGCAGCACGGCGGGAATGCCTTCGAGAATGAACAGCCAGTGCCAGCCGCGCATGCCCATCCAGCCGTCCAGGCTCAGCAGCAGGCCGGAGAGCGGCGAGCCGATGAAGTTGGCGGCCGGAATGGCCACCATGAACAACGCCACCATTCGCGCACGGTAGGCCGAGGGCAACCAGTAGGTGAGGTAGAGCAGGACGCCGGGGAAGAAGCCAGCTTCAGCGGCGCCGAGCAGGAAACGCATCACGTACAGCGAGTTGGCGCCCTGGACGAAGGCGGTACCGGCGGAGATCAGGCCCCAGGTGATCATGATGCGGGCGATCCAGATCCGCGCGCCGTAGCGCTGCATGGCCAGGTTGCTGGGTACTTCGACCAGGAAATAGGCGAAGAAGAACAGGCTGCTGGCGAAACCGAAGACCTTGGCGGACAGTTCCAGGTCCTGGTTCATCTGCAGCGAAGCCATGCCGATGTTGCCGCGGTCGATGATCGCGATCAGGTAGCAGACGATGAGAAACGGCAGCAAGCGCCAGGCAACGCGGCGCATGGTCTCGCGCTCGAGCTCACTGGGCTGTGAAGTCACTGAAATCATTGTGCTCTCCAATTGTTGTTTTTCTGGAGTGAGGCTTGGCCCTGGCGCCTCCCGCACGGGCGGTCGCGCGCCAGGGATGGATGATCAGCTGTCGAACAGGTGCCGGTTGACGACGCAACGTGGCTCCAGTGCCTTGCCCTCCCAGACGTCGAGGACCTGCTGGAGCGCCACCAGACCGACACGGTCGCGGGCTTCGGTGGTATTGGCGCCCACGTGCGGCGTGGCGACCAACGTCGGCAGCCCCCACAGCGGGCTGTCGGCCGGTGGTGGTTCAGGGTTGAAGGTATCCAGGCCTGCGCCGCCGAGGCGTCGCTCGCTCAAGGCACTGACCAGCGCTGGCGTGTCGACCAGTTCACCGCGTGCCGTGTTGATCAGGATGGCGCCGGGACGCATGCGCTCGATTTGCGCGGCGCCGATAAGGTTGTGGTTGGTCTCGGTCAGCGGGCAATGCAGGCTGATTACGTCGCTGTCGGCCAGCAGGCGATCGAAATCCTCTTCGCGCTCGACATGCTCGCGTGCCGGCAACTGCTTGAGGTAGGGGTCGTAAACCTTGACCTTCATGCGCAGCGGCGCCACCAGGTCCATGAGGATGCTGCCGATCGAACCCAGGCCTATCAGGCCGAGCGTCTTGCCGCTGAGCTCGATGCCATTGGCCGAGGCTTTGTCCCAGTGCCCGTCGCGCAGTCGCGCATCGAGCAGGGCGGTCTGCCGGGCCACGCTGAACATCAGGGCGAAGGCGTGTTCGGCGACCGATTGGGCATTGGCACCCACCGCGATGGAGACCGGGATTCCGCGCTCGGCAGCAGCCTGGATGTCGATGGAGTTGTAGCCCACCCCGTGCTTGGCGATCACTTTGAGGTTGGCTGACGCATCGATCATGGCGCGGGTCAGGCTGCCCTGGCGCACGACGATGGCGTCGGGCTGTTCGGCGCGAATGATCGCCTCCAGCTCCTCGGCCGGCAAATAGGGCGTGGTCGGGATGATTCGGACGCCTTGGGCGGCGGCCAGGCGCATGGCCTCTTCGGCCAACTCTGGGCCGGTCAGCAGAATGGTGCGGGACATCATCGGTACCTTGTTCTTGTAGAGGACGGTATAGCCGTACAGGTTCGGCAAGGGTGAACACTATCATAATGAAATGGCGTTGCAACCATGTGCGCGCTAACTGCCAATAAGCCTTTGCATCGACACTAAAAATCCATTGATAATCCGCTAATGAAATGACATTCTAAAAACCTAGTCGGTCCGAGCCGATGAAATCGAATAACTCCAATAGAGGTAGGTCACATGAGCATTGGCTTCCAAGTGCTTGAACGCGCTCGTAAAGTGGGCGACGAATGGGTGGCTCGCTACCGCGAGGTACCGGTTGCGAACGTCAGCGACTCGATGAATCGCATGACAGCCGGCGGCGCCCGCCTGCGACCCATGCACCGCGAAGGCGTGCTGTGCGGCGCGGCGCTGACCGTCAAGGCCCGCCCAGGTGACAACCTCATGCTGCACTACGCGATCGATATCGCCGAGCCGGGCGATGTGATCGTGGTCGATGCCGGCGGCGACCTGACCAATGCCTTGATCGGCGAAATGATGGTCGCCTATGCGGTCAAGCGTGGCGTGGCCGGTATCGTCATCAATGGCGCCATTCGCGATGCGGCCAACATTAGCGCGGGCCAATTCCCGCTGTTTGCGGCCGGCGTTTCGCACCGCGGTCCCTATAAGGACGGGCCCGGCGAGATCAACGTGCCGATCGCCCTCGACGGTATGGTGATCCACCCCGGCGATCTGATGATCGGCGATGACGATGGACTGCTGTGCGTGCCTTATGATGAGGTCGCTGAGGTCTACACGCGTGCTACCGCCAAGCACAAGGCGGAAACGGCTCAAATGGAACACATTGCCCAAGGCACCAACGACCGCTCCTGGGTCCTGGAGTCCTTGAAGAAGAAAGGTTGCCTGCTGCCAGGCTGAACCCTATCCACGGCGCGCCTTGTCCAGGGCGCGTCGCAGGCGATGGGCGATGCTGGCGATGGGTCCGTCACTGAGGATTCGCATCGTTGCCCCACCTGTCGTCATCCCCTCGCGCCCGCTGGCCTTCGGCCATTCGGGCGCTCGCACATCGCAACTTCCAGATCTATTTCGCCGGCCAGGGCATCTCCACGTTGGGTAAGTGGGTGCAGCAGGTGGCGCTGGCGTGGCTGGCCTATCACCTGACCGGTTCTGCGGTGCTGCTCGGTCTGATCACATTTCTGTCGCTCATACCGCAACTGCTCATCGGCCCACTGGCCGGTGCCTGGATCGATCGTCACGACAAACGGCGACTGCTGATCATCGTTCAGTCGATCCTGGTGGGGCAGTCTGCCGTGCTGGCCCTGGCCACGTGGTGTGAATGGGTCGATGGCCCCTTCATCGCCGGCATGGCGCTGCTGCTTGGGCTGCTCAACGCGCTGGAAACCCCGCTGCGCCAAGCGTTGATCGGCAGCTTCGTCGATGAGCCTGCGGACTTGCCCAATGCGCTGGTGCTCAATGCCATGCTGATCAATGCCGCGCGTTTCGTCGGCCCGCCGTTGGCCGGTGGCTTGATCGCGCTGGCAGGCGAGGCGGCCTGTTTCGCCCTGACGGCGATCGGTTTCACCGCCTTGCTCGCAGGGCTGCTCAAGGTGCGCGGCGGTGATAGCCCGCGCGCCAGCGGTTCGACCGCGCAGGTGTTTCGTGAAGGACTGGCTTATCTCTGGCACACCGCCAGCGTTCGCCAGTTGCTGATCAATGTGGTGCTGGTCAACCTGCTGGCATCTTGCTACGCAGCGCTGCTGCCCATTCTGGCCAAGGGGGTGTTCGCCGGCGATGCGCGCATCCTGGGCTGGCTGTGGGGAGCTGCAGGGGCAGGTGCATTCGTCGCCACCGTGGTGTTGGCGGTCGGCGGCGCGTTGCATCGGCTGGGTCGGTTCACGGTCGCAGGCGCGTTGCTGTGCGCGGTGTCGCTGGTCGGCCTGTGCCTGGCCAACGTGCTACCGCTGGCGTTGGCCGCCTTGGCGATACTCGGTTTCGGCATCACCCTGAGCAACGTCAGTACCAATATGCAATTGCAGAGCGAGGCGCCAGGGCCTTTGCGCGGGCGCGTGGTGGCGTTCTATATCGCTTTGCGCTTTGGCTTCGAGGCGCTGGGCGGCATGATCGCCGGGGTGTTGGCCGCTCAATTCGGTGCCCCGGCTACGCTGGGCGTGGCCGGGGGCGCATTGGTGGCTGGGCTCGGTGTGGTACACCTCATGCGTCGCCGTCGCGCGCGGCGGTCGCCCCCTGCTTGATCAGGCGGTCTGACCCTGCGCGCGGGCATTGCGAGGACTGGCTGGGTCGCCCAACCAGAGCATCAAGCAGGTGCCGATCAGCAAAATCGACGCCACCGCGAAGAAGGGCAGGGTAAAGCTCTGGGTTGCATCCTTGATGACCCCGATCAGGAAGGGCCCGGTAAAACCGCCGAGATTGCCAATCGAAACGATCATGGCCAATCCGCCGGCCGCTGCGCGGCCGGTCAGGAAGGTCGATGGAATGGCCCAGAACGTCGCCTGGAACGACAGAATGCTCGCCACTGCCACGCACAGGCTGACGATTTTCAACAGGTTGTCGTTCACCAATGCAGCGCTGACCAACGCCAATGCCGCCATGGCCAAAGCGCTCACCACGTAAGGCAAACGTTGGCGACTCCGATTGGCCATGCGCGCCCACAACGTCATCGAGAGCGCGCCGAGCAGATAGGGTAGCGCCACGACGAAACCGACCGCGCCACTGGCTAGACCCATCCCCTTGATGATCTGCGGCAGCCACATGCCGATACCGATCGAGCCGACGATGCAGCAGAAGTTGATGGCTGCCAGGGTGAACACCTTAGAGTTGGTCAGGGCTGCGCGCAGCGTGTTGCCGTGGCTGGCGCCGATGGTCTGTTGCTCCTGAGCCAGGCGCTGCGTCAACCAGGCTTTTTCTCGCGCGTTGAGCCATTTGGCCTTGGCGGGCGTGTCCACCAGGACGAACAGGCAGGCGATACCGAGTAACACGGCCGGCATGGCTTCGGTCACTAGCAGCAGTTGCCAGTTTTTCAGTCCCCAGACGCCGTGCTGCTCGAGCAGCCACCCCGACAGCGGGGAGCCGATGATATTGGCCACAGGTATACCCAGCAGGAAGGCAGCGGTGGCCTTCGCCCGCCATTTGCCGGGGAACCAGTAAGTGAAGTACAGGTATACCCCGGGCGTGAATCCAGCCTCGGCCAGTCCTAGGAGGAAGCGGGCGATGCTGAAACTGATCGGCCCGGTGGCGAACGCGGTTGCCATCGAGATCAAGCCCCACGTGACCATGATTCGTGCAATCCAGATGCGCGCACCAAAGCGCTGCATCAGCAGGTTGCTGGGAATCTCAAACATGAAATAGCCGAAGAAGAATAGGCCCGCTGCCCAGCCGAACATCGTTGCTGTCAGTCCAAGGTCCTGGTTCATGCTGATCGCAGCGAAACCCACGTTGGTCCGATCGAGGTAGCTGATTACGTAGCAGGCGAAAATGAACGGCACCAGGCGCCACAGCACCCGGCGCATCAAGCGTTCGCCCTCGGCGTCGGTGAGCGGCGCCTGGGCTTGGGAGGTTTGGTAAGTCATGTGTTCACTCTTTTGTGATTGTTGTGAGTGGCCTAGCGAGCTGATCTCAGCGATGTGAATACATTGGCAGTCCCGCCGTGGCGGTGCGCACCTGCAGGATGCTTGCGCTTTCGGACTCGGTAATGAACAGGGTTTTGCCATCGGCGCCGCCGAAGGCCAGGTTGGTATTGCTGATGCCGGCGCAGGAGACAATCCGCTCCAGAGGCTCGGCCACCTTGGACAGCTTCCACACCGAGCCGAAGCCGGTATGGGCGATGTACAGGTTGCTCTGTTCATCCAGCGCCAGGCCGTCAGGCCCGCCCAGCCCACCGTGCAACTGGGCGAACACGCCCACCTTGCCGACGATGGAGCCGTTGCCCAGGGGAATTCGCCAGATCTGCTGGGCGCGTGTCACGGCCACCAGCAGGTGGTTGAGGTTCGGGTCGTAGACGATGCCGTTGGGGCTGGGAACGGTATTGAGCAAACAGCTCAAATTGCCCTGGCGGTCAAGTTTGTATATGCGCCCGCTGGCGTCCTGCAGGCCCGTCTGACCCTGATCGGTGAAGTACAGATCGCCGTTGGGGGCGAAGACCAGGTCGTTGACCCCCTTGAACCCCTCCGAACCCGCAGACTCAAGCAAAGGCTCGATGGCGCCGCTGTCTGGATCCAGCACCATGATCCCGCGCTTGTAGTCGGTGATGAAGATTCGCCCGTCCTGATGAATCTTCAGGCCATTGGGCCAGCCGTCGTACTGGCAGACCAGCTCCCATTCACCGGCAGGTGAAATACGGAAGATGCGCCCGAACGGAATGTCCGTCACGTACAGCCGGCCTTGCCGATCAAAAGACGGCCCTTCGAGGAAGGAATCGATTGCTCGGCCTTGACGATTGGCGTTGGCCCAGGCGGTGGGGCGCGCATCGCGGAATCGATCGGGAAGGCGGGTGAATACCTGGGTTTCGACGCGCGGCGGGGCAGAAAAGAAGCTCATGGGCGCTCCATTCGGGTGGACCGAACGTGGCAACGTTCAGCAGATTGTTGGTTTATTTATCGCAACATCGTTTCAAAATAAATCATTAAGTCAAGACTTTTTGCAAGTTTTCGCTGGGAAAAAGGGCTATTGACGACACCTTGAAGATATGACCTTCTATTAAAGGAATGGCGTTCCAAAATAACAACAAACTGGAGTTTGCTATGCACGACACCTCCTGGCGTCCGCGCGCCTTTCCCCGACTTACCTTCAAAGCGCTATCTCTGGCAGTGGGGCTGACTGCGATCAGCGCAGCCGCTCACGCCGAGCAGGCACGCGTAACCCTGGCCATCCAGTACGGCTACGCCTACCTGCCGGTGACGGTTGCCGACAAGCTCGGGCTGTTCCAGCAGCAGGCCAAGGCCCATGGTCAAGCGGGTACCACGTTCGAGATCAAACGCATCAGCGGTGCACCTGCCATCAACGACGCGTTGATCAGCGGTAACGTCGACATTGGTGGCTACGGTCTCTCGGGTACCCTGATCGCCTGGGAGAAAACCCGCCGTTCGCTAGACATCAGGGCACTCTGTGCGTTGGTCGCAGGCGATAACGGCTTCTTCGTCAATGATCCTGCGATCAAGTCGCTGGCCGACTTCAAGGACGACGACAAAATTGCGGTGAGCTCTCCCAGCGGCCAGCAGGCGCTCTTGCTGCAGATGGCTGCCGAGCGTCAGTTTGGTGCCGACCAGATCCACAAGTTCGACAAGCTGATGGTCAGCCTGCCACACCCGGACGCCACTGCCAGCCTGGTGAACAAGGCGGGTATCAAGGGCTATATCGGCCCCAATCCCTATAGCTACCAACTGACTCGGGATACTCGAGTCAGCAAACTGTTCGATTTCTCCTCGGCCTTGAACCTGCACATGACCAGCGGCGTGCTGACCAGCACCGGCCGCTTCGTCGACAACAATCCGCAGTTGAGCGCTGCTGTAGTCGCGGCCATCGACGAAGCCAACGCCTACATCCGCCAGGAGCCGCGCAAGGCCGCGGAACTGTTCCTGGCCAGCGAACCGTCCAGTCTGTCGCTGGACCAGGTCGAGGACATGCTGCGCCAGGTCAGCGGCGAGTGGTCCGTGCAGCCGAGTGGGGTAATGGCCTTGGCTGACTTCATGGTGCGCTCAGGGGCGTTGAAGAAAGCGCCCGCCGATTGGCGAGCGGTGTTCTTCGCGCCGGTGGCCAACGGGGAGGGCAGTTGATGAGCAGCCTAACCGCGATTACCTTGTCCGATCAGGTCGACTCACGCGCGCTGCTCAGCGTCGACAATGTCACGTTGCAATACAAGACCCGCGATCAACTCATCACCGCCACGCACCAGGTGTCGTTCGAGGTCAAGCGCAACGATCGTTTCGTCTTGCTGGGGCCGTCTGGCTGCGGCAAGTCGAGCCTGCTCAAGGGCGTGGCCGGCTTCATCGAGCCTGTCGCCGGGCAGATCTGCCTCGACGGCCAGGTGGTGCGCGAGCCTGGACCCGACCGGATGATGGTGTTTCAGGAGTTTGATCAGTTGATGCCGTGGAAAACGGTGATGGGCAACATCATGTTTCCGCTGCAGGTCACCGGACGCTTTCCGCGTCATGAGGTGGCCGACCGCGCCGCGCGCGTTGCGGCCAAGGTCGGCCTGGAAAAATTTCGCGACGCCTATCCTCACCAGCTTTCCGGCGGGATGAAGCAGCGGGTGGCAATTGCCCGAGCGCTGGCCATGGAACCGGCCATGTTGCTGATGGATGAGCCGTTCGCGGCGCTGGATGCCCTGACCCGACGGCGGATGCAGGAAGAATTGCTGGAATTGTGGGAACAGTCGCCTTTCACTTTGATGTTCGTGACGCACTCCATCGACGAGGCGATCGTGCTCGGCACGCGCATCCTGGTGCTCACGCCTCATCCCGGCCAGGTACGCGCCGAACTCGACGCCAGCGCCTTCGGTTTCGCCGAGCAGGGCAGCGACGCCTTCGCCCAGTTGCACCAACGCATCAGCCACATGCTGTTCGGTCATAGTGAGACAGCCCATGAATAAGCCCGTCATCCAACCCCGCGCCGACATCGAATACGCGCCCGTGGCCCCGGGACAGGTGGGAGACATCGCGCGCAGACTCGGTGTGTTCGAGCGCCTGTTCGCCCACGCCGGAATCCGCCGAACCTTGGTGCTGATAGCCATGGCGGTGTGCTGGGAACTCTATGCACGCTACCTGGACAACCCACTGATGTTCCCCACGTTCAGTGAAACCCTCGTGGCGATGACCCAGGATCTGTTCAGCGGCGTCTTGCCGCAGGCAGTGGTCAGTTCGCTCAAGGTGTTGCTGATGAGTTATGCCCTGGCCATCGGTCTGGCGGCGATCCTTACCTCATTGGCGGTTTCCACGCGACTGGGTACCGATGTGCTGGCCACCCTGACCGCCATGTTCAACCCGCTGCCAGCCATCGCTATTCTGCCGTTGGCCATGCTCTGGTTCGGCCTGGGTGTGCAGAGCCTGATGCTGGTCATCGTGCACTCGGTGTTGTGGGCGGTTTCGCTCAACACCTACTCGGGCTTCCAGTCGGTCAGCCAGACTCAACGCATGGCTGGGCGCAACTACGGCTTGCGCGGCCTGCGCCTGGTCGTGCGGATCCTGATTCCAGCAGCGGTGCCTTCGATACTGGCGGGTCTGAAGATCGGCTGGGCGTTCGCCTGGCGCACCCTGATCGCGGCCGAACTGGTGTTCGGCGTCTCGGGCAACTCGGGCGGCCTGGGCTGGTACGTGTTCCAGCACCGCAATGCGCTGGAGACGCCGAATGTGTTCGCTGGTCTGCTCATGGTCATCATCATCGGCCTGGTGGTCGAGGGGCTGGTGTTCCGCAGCATCGAGTTGCTCACGGTGCGCCGCTGGGGCATGCAGGGATGACGGCGTCCGGTGCCGGCATGAAATCGCCCCACCTGCCGATTCGTCCGGACTGGCTCGCGCAGCTCAGCGAGGCGCCTCTGGATCCTGGGCGGGCCATCATCGATGCCCATCACCACCTGTGGGAGCGACCTGGCCAGCGTTACCTGACCCAGGACTATCTGGCCGATATGGCCTCTGGCCATCGGTTGGTGGGGTCGATTTACGTGCAATGCCGTTCGATGCTGGCGATCGACCGTCCAGAGGCGTTCCAGGCGGTGGGTGAGGTGGAGTACGCCAACGGCGTAGCGGCCTACAGCGCCAGTGGCTTGCTGGGGGAGGTGCGGCTGTGCGCCGCTATCGTGGGCGGAGCGGACCTCTCGCTTGGCGACGCGGTGGCGCCGGTGCTGGAGCAGATGCTGGAGCGGGCCGGTCCGCGCCTGCGCGGGGTGCGCAACACCACCGCCTGGCATGCCGATCCTCGTTTGATTTCCAATCCCAAGCCACCGCCACCTGGGGTGTTGCTCGATCCAGCCTTCCATCGTGGAGTGGCGCACCTGCAGCGGCATGGCTTGGTCCTCGATATCTGGGCCTATCACACCCAACTCGACGAGGTGCTCACGGTGGCGCGGGCGTTTCCGGAGCTGACCATCGTCGTCGATCATCTGGGAGGCCCCCTGGGTATCGGGCCCTACGCGGGTCACCGAGAGGCGGTATTCGCTGAGTGGTCAGTGGCGCTGAGACGGTTGGCATGCTGTTCGAACGTCAGAATGAAACTGGGTGGGCTGGGCATGAAGGTGGCAGGCTTCGATCATCATCTGGCGCCGAAACCGCCGGACTCGACACAATTGGCGACTGCCTGGCGGCCCTACCTTTTGCAGGCGATCGACAGCTTCGGCGTGGAGCGTTGCCTGTTCGAGAGTAATTTTCCGGTCGACAAGGGCATGTTCAGCTATGGCGTGATGTGGAACGCCTTCAAGCGTGTCGTCATGGACTTCAGCGAGGCCGACAAGGATCGCTTGTTCAGTGGTACAGCGCGCCAGGTTTACAGCATCGGCACCTGACCCTAGGCTGCGGCGGGTCTGCCAAAGCCTTGGGCATGGGTTCGGTGCTGCTTGCGTTGTTCGGTTATCGGGTCGGGAGTCACCGGCGCTCCCTGTTGATCCAGCCAGCCGCCGCCCTATGAAAGAGTCGGACGGTGAGGTACCCCAGGTGCAAAATTGGCGTGCGCCCGAGCATTGTCGGATAATCCCCTCCCTGGCCCATAGGGGGACTGAATCATTCGACAGACGAGGTTGTTCAAATGGTAAAAGCGCGGCCACGTCCCGCAGTCAATGGTGTGGCATCGGCCGACCGTGTGCTGACCGTGCTCACGGCGTTCCAGATCGGTGATACCGCCCTGAGCTTGGTGCAGTTGGTGGAGCGCACCGGGTTGATCAAGAGCACCATCATGCGTTTGATGGTCTCGTTGGAAACCCACGGCTTCATCACGCGCATGGCCGATGGCCGCTACCAACTGGCCAGCGAGGTCATGCGTTTGAATACGGTGTATCAAGAGGCACTGGATCTGGAGCGGCATGTCATGCCGCGCCTGCATCACTTGGCCGAGCAGTCCGGCGAGACGGCGTCGTTCTACGTCAGGCACGGCGCCTACCGGATGTGCCAGTACCGAGTGAACTCGTCGCACCGGCTGCGCTTGAACCTTCAGCCCGGGGACATGCGTCCCATGGATGAGGCGGCCGGTGCGCAGGCGTTGCGGGCACCGTATGACATCGGTATCGCTCTGCAGAAGCCGTTCTTTTCCCGGGGCGCCACCGATCCGCACGCGGCTTCAATAGCCTTGCCGATCTATGGGGCGCAGGGGGAGTTGATGGGGGCGTTGGTCATCTCGGGACCTGCCAGTCGGCTGACCGAGGATTATGCTGAAAGCCTCAAGCAGATATTCTTCGAGACGGCGCGGGATTTGATGCGCAGCCTGGGGTACAAAGCGCAGGTCCCTGACATTTAAAGCGCAGCCGCCGTAGGCGGCGTGCTGCGCTGCTCAAAGGCCTTTACCAGCGGAAATTCACCGAAGTGATCACTTCGCGTTCGTCACCGTAGCGGCAGATGGCGTACTCGCAATACGTATAGGTTTTGTTGGTGACATTGTTGGCGTTGATGGCCACGTCCCAGTTCTTGTTCAACTGGTAGCTGGCGCGCAGGTCGAACAAGGTGTAGGCGGGCATCTGCGAGTCGATGCCCGAGGCCTGGGTGGTGCCTTTATAACGGGCTCCGGCGCCGACTTTCAGTTGCGGCACGCCGAACAGGCCGAAGTTGTAGTCGGCCCACAGGGCCGCCTGGTGGTAGGGCGTGTCTTCGCTGCGCTGGCCTTTCTCGCTGGGGTTGGCGCTCTTGGTGATGCGCGCATCGGTGTAGGCGTACGACGCCAGCAGGGTCAGCTGGGGTGTGACGTCCGCCTTGGCTTCCAGTTCCAGGCCACGCGAGCGCTGCTCGCCGATCTGCTGCGCATTGCCGTTGAAATCGGTCTTCACCACGTTTTCCTGGGTCAACTCGTACACCGCCGCGCTGAGCAGCATGTTGCTGTCATGGGGCTGGTAGCGGATGCCCATTTCATACTGCTTGCCTTTGGTCGGGTCGAAGGTCTGCCCGGTGAATTCGGCCACGCCCACCGGGAAGAACGACTCGCTGTAGCTGACGTACGGCGCAAGACCGTTGTCGGCCTGGTAGACAAGCCCTGCGCGCCAGGTGGTAGCCTGGTCGTCTTGCTTGAGCTTCTGACCGTTGCGGAAGGCGCGTTGATCCTGGTCGGCCCAGTCGCGACGACCGCCGAGCAACAGCAACCAGCGCTCGTCGAAACGGATCTGGTCCTGGAAATAAAGGCCGGTTTGCAGGGTGTCGAGTTGCGAGCCGCGGTCCTGGCTTGGGTTCTTGTTGACCACAACGGGCTGACCATAGTTGTAGCGGCTCAGGTCGAGGCTGGGCGCATTGCCGCGGAAGTTGTGCGAGTCGTAAGACGCATCGTAGGTATCCAGGCCCACCAGGAAGGTGTGCTCCATACCGGCGATGTTCCAGCGGCTTTCCACGTTGGTGTCGCTGGCCAGTGCGCGTGAACGCTCACGACGATCACTGTACTGGCGACGCAACACCCCGGTGCTGGCCGAGGCAGCCACCGAGGCGGGGGTGGCCTGCAGGTACTTCCACTTCACATCCGATTCGTAGTACCGCAGCTTGTTGCTGATGCGCGTGTGCTCATCGAACCGATGCTCGAATTCGTAACCAATGGCGGACATCTCGCCATTCATGTCGTCGTAGGACGGCTCACCGATGAAGTCGTGACGGCCGATGGTGAACGGGCCGTTACCCACATGCTTGACCATCTGGTAGGGCAGGGGCGCGGAGAAGCGCGTGTCGCTCTTCTGGTAGAACGACAGCAGGGTCAGCGAGGTGTCTTCATTGGGGCGCCAGGTCAGCGCCGGGGCGATGTAGAGCTTGTCGTCGTTGATATGGTCCTGGGAGGTGTTGCTGTCGCGCTGCAACAGGGTCAGGCGATAGCTCAGAGTGTCGCTGTCACCCAGCGGGCCGCTGAAGTCGCCGGTCAACTGCTTGCGGTCGTGGTTGCCATATTGCAGGCCCAGCTCGTGCAACGGCGTCTCGGTCGGGCGCTTGCTGATGCCGTTGACGAAGCCGCCGGGCGACAACTGGCCGTACAGGACCGAGGCCGCGCCGCGCACCACTTCGACGCGCTCCAGGCCGAACGGCTCCTGCACGCCCTCGTAGGAGTTGTTCTGCAGGCGCATGCCGTCGCGCATCGAACCGCCGGTCGCGGACTCCACATCGAAGCCGCGCATACGGAAGCGGTCGGCGGTGCGGTTGAAGCTGCTCGGCTGGCTGGTGAACCCTGGCGTGTAGCTCAGTGCGTCTGCCAAGGTGTCGGCCTTGCGCTCATTCATGTCATCGGCGGTCACCACCGACACCGACTGCGGCGTTTCGGTAATGGCTGCATTGGATTTGGTGGCACTGGCGTTGCGCAGGGCGACTTTGCCGGGCAGCGTGCCGGTGGGGTTTTCCAGGGCCTGGGCGCTGACGGTGGTGTCGCCCAGCTCGATGACGGCGGCGCCGGGCGCGGCGCTCTGTTCGGCCCCGTGAGCCTGCGCCGAGAGCATCCCTCCCAGGGCCAGGGCGATCGTCGTCAACTTGAATGCAGGAAGGTTCTTGCGAGTGCGGGCTGTTGTTATGCGCAGCATCTAAATGTCCTTGAATTGACGCAGTTGAATGCCAATGTGCCCTTGATCCACGACGACTCTGGCCGAACCCGGGCCGGAACGACGGCCGATACTTTAACGCCAAATGATAAATGTTCACATTACTATTCTGTTGCCGTGTGGCGGCTGCGGCGCTTTTCGTCTTATCCTGTGGCCTTTTATCCGCCCGGACACGACACGATGAGCTCCGGGTTTCGCACGCAAAACAGGCGCCGCGCGCGCCGCAGGGCTAGGAGAAACAGATGCTCGAGGCCAGCGGAGTCAAGCTGAGCTACGGTGAGCAACAGGTGTTGAAGGGCGTGACGCTTGAGGTTCCGCAAGGGGCCTTCACCGCGTTGATCGGCGCCAACGGCTGCGGCAAGACCACTTTGTTGAACGTGCTGGCGCGGATGTTGCGCCCCGAGGCCGGCGAGGTGCGGTTGGCCGGCCAACCCGTGACGCACTTTTCCCGTCGCGAGCTGGCCCAGCGCATGGCGCTGCTGCCCCAGCGCACCACCTCGCCGGCAGGCATGAGCGTGCGCGAACTGGTGATGCAGGGGCGTTTTCCCTGGCAGAGCTGGTGGCAACAGTGGTCGCCCGCCGATCAGCAGGCCTGCGATCAGGCCATCGCCCTGGCCGGCATCGAACCCTTGCTCGACCGCTCCCTGGCCACGCTCTCGGGCGGGCAGTTGCAGCGCTGCTGGATCGCCATGACGCTGGCGCAGGACACGCCGGTGATCCTACTGGACGAACCCACCACCTTCCTCGACATCGCCCACCAAGTGACCCTGCTCGAACTGCTGGTCAGCCTGCGCGAGCAGGGCAAGACCATCGTCGCTGTGCTGCATGACCTCAACCAGGCCGCGCGCTACGCCGACCATCTGGTCATGCTGCGTGACGGTCAGTTGCAAGCCGAAGGCCCGCCGCGCGAGGTGTTCACCGCCGCCAATCTCAAAGCGGTGTTCGACCTCGACGCCCACATCATCACCGACCCCCACACGGGCGTGCCGCTGTGCGTGCCAGCCGCCAAGTCCGCGCTGCGTGCCAGTGCGCTGCGGGTGGCGCAGTGAAGCCGTCCACTTCACTGCGCCTGCCGCTGTGGTTCGCCGTGCTGGCGGTATTGCTGGTCACGGCGCTGGCGCACCTGGCCTTCGGCGCCAAGTCGATTCCCTGGAGCGAGGCCTGGCAGGCGCTGGTGGCCTACGTGCCCTCGGACCCGGACCAGAGCATCGTGCGCGGCTCGCGCTTGCCGCGCTTGCTGGTGGCGATCATGGTCGGCGCCAGCCTCGGCCTGGCCGGTACCCTGATGCAGGCGATCGGCGACAACCCACTGGCCGACCCCGGCATCCTCGGCATCAACAGTGGCGCGGCGCTGTTCGTGGTGTTCGGCCTGCTGGTGCTGCCCGGCAACGACCTGTCGATGATCCCGCTGTTCGCCTTCACCGGCGCCCTGGTCGCGGCGGTCGGCGTCCTGGCGCTGGCTGGCCGAGGGCATAACCCGGTACGCCTGACCCTGTCCGGGGCGATGACCGCGGCGCTGTTCAGTGCCATTACCGCGATCCTGTTGCTGCTCGATCAGCAAGGCATGGACAGCCTGCGGCGCTGGCTCACCGGCTCCATCGGCCTGACCGACAGCTCGGTGCAGCGCTGGGTCTGGCCGTGGATGGCCCTGGGCCTGCTGCTGTGCCTGATCAACCTGCGCGCCTTGAATATCCACCGGCTGGGTGCCCAGGCGGCGGCCGGCATGGGCGTGAATCTGTTGAAGATGCGTCTGCTGGGTCTGCTGGCGGTGGTGCTGCTTTCCGGCTGCGCCGTCGCCCTGGCCGGGCCCATCGGTTTCGTCGGGCTGGTGGTGCCGCATGCGGCGCGCTTGCTGTTCGGCAACGACTACCGGCGGCTGCTGCTGGCAGCGCCATTGCTGGGCGCGCAACTGGTCATGCTGGCCGACCTCGCCGCTCGCACCCTGGTGCGGCCGTTCGAGCTGAACACCGGCATCGTCACCGCGCTGATCGGCGGGCCGATCTTCGTCGTGCTGGTCTTGAGAAAGGTACGTTGATGAAAAGCGTTCTGCTGTTGCCTCGACGCTGGCATCCGCTGCCGGTGTTCGGTCGCCCCATCGATCTGATCTGGACGCTGCTATTGATACTGGCCACGGTGGCGCTTGGACTCTACGCGCTCACCGTGGGCAGCTACCCCATGGGCCTGAGCACGGTCTGGCAGGCGTTGACCCAACCTGAGCGGGCTGACCCGACGGTGCTCAACCTGGTCAGGGAGTTGCGTCTGCCGCGCGTGCTGCTGGCGGTCCTGGCCGGCGCCGCCATGGCCCTGGCCGGCCTGTTGATGCAGTCACTGACGCGCAATCCGCTGGCCGCGCCTGGTCTAGTGGGGGTGGAGTCGGGCGCCAGCGTCACCATGTTGCTGATCATGGTGCTCTGGCCGCAGTGGCTGCCCCCTGCGCTCTATCCGTTGGCCGCACTGGGCGGTGGCTTGGCGGTGGCGGCACTGGTTGCGGTGCTGTCCTGGCGCCAGGGCATCTCGCCATTGCGCCTGATCCTGATCGGGGTAGGGCTCACCGCCATTCTCAGCGCCGTCGCCGACCTGATCATCACCTACGGCGATATCGATCATGTCGAGTCGGCCTTGATGTGGCTGGGTGGCAGCCTGCACCGCAGCGGCTGGCCCCAGGTGTACAGCCTCGGCCTCTGGCTGCTGCTGGCGGGCCTGCCGCTGCTGCTGTGCCATCGGCTGCTGAACCTGCTGCAACTGGGCGAGAGCGTGGCCTTGAGTCGCGGCCTGAACGTGACCCGAACCATGGGCTCGCTGCTGTTGAGCAGTGTGATGCTGACCGCGGCAGCGGTGGCCAACGTCGGTACCATGACCTTCGTCGGCCTGGTGGCGCCGCATCTGGCCCGCCAGCTCGCCGGCGATCGACACGGCGCGTTGCTGCCGCTGTCGGCCCTGTTCGGTGCGTTGCTGGTGCTGGCAGGCGATACCCTCGGGCGAGGCCTGCTGCCGCCATTGCAGATCCCGGCGGGGCTGGTGGTGGCCTTGCTCGGTGCGCCGTACCTGATGTTGCTGCTGGCGCGCCAACGCAGTCGTTGATGCCCTGAATATTCATTCAAGAGAGAGCCGAGAACCGATGATGTTGCGCCAATTGACCGGTCTGCTGTGCCTGCTGCTGACCTGCCTCATACCGCCCGCCACCGCAGCCGAGACCCGCACCTTCGAGAATCAGTTCGGCCGCGTGCAAGTGCCCGTGGCGCCGCGCTGCGTGGTGTCGCTGCATGATTTCAGCCTGACAGCGCAGTTGCTCGAACTGGGTGTCACGCCCTGCGGCTCCACGGGGCGCAAGAAGCTGTTCTCCGATGTCACCCTGCGTGGCGTGCAGGAGCGTTTCGATGTCAGTGCCATCCGCTATGTCGGCTCGCATCAGGCACCGGATATCGAAGCCATCGCCGCGCTCAAGCCCGACCTGATCGTCGGGCTGTCCTACCAGGCCGACCTCAAGGAAAAGCTCGCGGGCATTGCGCCAGTGGTGCTGCTGCCGGTACGCGAGGGCGATATCAAGACCTACGCCAGTCAGCTCGCCGACCTGGTCGGCAAGCAGTCGCGCTATCAGGAATTGCTCAAGGAATACCAATGGGTGGTGAGTGAGTTCAAAAAGCGCGTCAAGCAGCCCGAGCGCATTACCGTGACCACCCTGGAGGTATACCCGGACGGCTTTCAATTGATCGGTCGTGGCGGCATGGACGATGTGATCGCCGATTTCGGCCTGGGCCGCGTGGCGGCCTACCGCGAGGCGCGTCGCAATGTGCCCTACAGCCTTGAGCGCATCGGCGATTTCAACAGCGACTTCATCATCGACACCTACGAAGAGATGCTCGGATCCGAGGCCAGCACCGCTGCGTTCCGCCGCTCGGCGCAATGGCAGAACCTGTTCGCGGTGAAGAATCGACAGTTTCTTTACTTCAACCGCAGCCGTTTCCCAGACACGATGCAAGGTCTGATCGGCTCGGCGTATCTGCTGATGTCACACATCGCCGAACGTGATTATTTGCTGCAAGATGCGCCGTGATGCCTTCATTTTGCTATCGCCAATGCAAATGATTCGGAATTGAATTCGTAACATCTTTGTATTAGGTTGTCGGCCAGGTAAAAAATCGCACAGTAATTTCAGGCGAGGACTGGTCCATGGAGAGCATGTTGGTACGGGTGCAGGAGCGGGCAGTCGATCTCGAGGGCCAGAGGGCCCTCCCGCTGGTGATCACGCCCCGACAGCCCGGCGCCGGTTGGCGCGGTGAACTGCCGGAGCTCGTACACCGCATCGAGCAGCAGTTGCCACAGGTCGGTGGCGTGCTGCTCAGGGGCTTCGACTTTTCCGACGAGACGGATTTCGAAGCCTTCGCCCGCAGCTTCGGCCACGAACTGCTGACCTACGACTACGCATCCACGCCCCGCACCCGGCTCAACAGCCGCGTCTACACCTCCACCGAATACCCCGCGCACCAAGTCATTCCCCTGCACAACGAACAGTCCTACTCGCTGGGCTGGCCGATGAAGATCTGGTTCCACTGCATCACCGCCTCGCCGGTCGGCGGCGAAACGCCGATTGCCGACAGCCGCGAGGTGTTCCAGCGACTCGACCCCGCCATTCGCCAGCGCTTCGCCGACAAGCGCCTGATGTACGTGCGCAATTACGGCAACGGCCTGGACCTGACTTGGCAACAGGCCTTCAGCACCGACGACCGTGATCAGGTGGAGCGTTACTGCCGCGCCAGCCAGATCGATTTCCAGTGGGACGAGGAGGGCGAACTGTCCACCCGCCAGGTGTGCCAGGCGGTCGCTCAACACCCGGTCAGTGGCGAGTGGGTCTGGTTCAACCAGGCCCACCTGTTCCATCTCTCCAACCTGGCGCCTGCGGTACGCGAAACCCTGGTGTCGATCGTCGGCGAGCAGGGGGTGCCACGCAATGTCTTCTACGGCGACGGCTCGCCCATCGAAGAGCAGGCGCTGGCGCACATCCGCGAGGTTCTCGAGCAGTGCCAGGTCACCTTCGCGTGGCAGGCCGGCGACGTGCTGATGCTCGACAACATGCTCGTGGCCCATGGCCGTTCGACCTTCCAGGGTCCACGCAAGGTCGTGGTCGCCATGGCAGAGCCGTTCGCCGGCCAGTGATCCATTCGCCGGGCCGAGCGATCGGCCCTGACCGCATTCATACATGAAGGATCTCCAATGCTCGATCGTCTGATGCAGGGTTGCTGGCTGCGCGGCATTCGTCTGTCCGCCCGCGCAGGTGAAGTGGTTGTCGACCATGCGCCACCTGGCGCGCTGGACGAGTCGACCGCCCAGGCGCTACGCAGCCACGGCGCCGACGTGGTGCGCTGGCTCGACGCCCACCCGGCGTATTTCCGCGACCGTGCGCTGACCGATAACGAACAGGCGCTGTGGTTCCTGCACCGCCTGGAGCCGCAAAGCTGCGCCTACAACATCGCCTATGCCGCACGGCTCAAGCCGTCGCTGCTCGATGAAGATTTGATGCCGCGTCTGCAACGCGCCTGGCATGATGTCCAGCACCGCCATCCGCTGCTGTGCAGCCCGTTCGCCGAGCGCGACGGCGTACCTGTGCAGCGCGACGCGCCGACCCAGTGGCTTGGGTTGCGCCAGGTCGAGTTGCAGGCGGCCGACCCGAAGGCCCTGCACCAACGTCTCACGGACTTGGCCGACGAACCGTTCGATCTGGCCCGTGGCGACGTCAGCCGCCTGACGCTGGTCTGTAACCGGCACGCCGAAGGCTGCGACTACATCCTGCTGTTGGGCATCCACCACATCGCCGCCGATGGTGCGACCATCTACCAGATCATCGTCGACGAGCTGATCTCGCACCTCGCCGGCCAGCCCCTGGCGCCGGTCGATGCGCAGGCCTACCGCGACTTCGGCAGCGCCCTGTATCGGCGCAGCGAGGCCGAGCAGGCGAGCGAGCTGGCCTGGTGGCAGGCGCGCTTGCAGGACGCCCCGGCGCTGGTGCTGCCGACTGACTTCGTTACCAGCGACACGCCCGCCCACGTAGGCGGCGATACCTCGGCCAGGTTCGACGAGACCGATACTGCACGCATTCGCGCCCTGGCCCGTTCCATTGGCGTGACGCCCTACGTGCTGTTGCTTTCGCTATTCCAGCAATACCTCGGCGTGCTGTCGGGGCAGACCGATTTCGTGCTGGGCACGCCTGCCGGATGGCGACTGCGTCGCGAGCACCTGCGCATGCCAGGCTACCTGGTCAATCCGCTGGCCTTGCGCTGCACCCTGCAACCGACGCTATCGAGCATCGACTGGGCGCGCTGCGTGGAGCGCGAGGTGAAAGAGACCTTGCAGCACCGGCATTACCCATTCGCCCGCCTGATGCAGCAATTGGAGCTGCCGCGCGAGCACGGCCGCGCCCTGTTCCAGCACATGTTCACGCTGAACAAGGACCGCTCCATGCCCTACGAGGTGCATGTCGAACGCCTGTTCGCCGAGCAGCGCGGCGCTGCCCATGCGCTGAACCTGGTGATCAACGACGAAGACCGGCATTTCCATTGCCGCTGGCGTTTCAGCAAGGCGCTGTATCGGCAGGACACTGTCGACCGCTTGCGTGACCAGTTCATCGGCTTGGTGCAGGCAGTGCTGGAGCGCCCGGATGTGCCGTTCGCCGACCTGGACTGGCTGGCGCCCCACGAGCAGGCGCAATTGCAGGGCGAGACCTGCGCGCCGGTGTTCGACAATGCCTGGCAGGCCTTCGTCGAGCAGACCGTGCAGCGCCCTGCGGCCGTGGCCCTCGAAGACCTGCACGGCTGCCTGGACTATGCCACCCTGGGTCGCCAGGTCGCCGTGCTCGCCGCCCACCTGCAAGGGCAGGGCGCGCCTCTGCCAGGCCAGCGCATCGCCCTGTGCCTGCCCCGCAGCCGCGCGCTGGTGCTGCACATGCTGGCCGCGTGGCAGTGCGGCGCGACCTTCCTGGTGGTCGACCCGGCCTGGCCCGCGTCGCGCCAGCAGGCCATCTGCGAAGACGCGCAGCCGTGTCTGTGGATTGGCCAAGCGGCGCGACCTGAGTGGCTGCCGGCCGCCATCGCCTGTCTGGAGCCCACCTCCTTGAAAGACGCTCCGGCCATCGGCCTGCGCCCGCAGTTGGCGCCCGAGACGCCGGCCTACGTGGTCTACACCTCCGGTTCCAGTGGCCGTCCCAAGGGCGTGATCGTCAGCCACGGCAACCTCATCCACTACGTCAGCGCCTGCCTGGCCCGACTGGACCTGCCTGTCGATGCCAGCTTGGCCAGCCTGGCCAGTTGCGCCACCGACCTGGGACACACGGCGCTGTTCGGTGCGCTGCTCAGCGGCCGACGCCTGCGCTTGCTGGACGAATCACTCGCGTTCGATGCCGAGGGCCTGGCCGATACCCTGCAAGACCAGCCCGTGGACCTGCTGAAGATCGTGCCATCGCACCTCAACGCCTTGCTGGTGGCGTCCCAGCCGCAGCGCGTGTTGCCGCGCCTGTGCCTGATGTGCGGTGGCGATGCGCTCGGCGCCGAGCTGATCGCTCGGGTGCGTGAGTTGCGTCCCGCGCTGCGCATCGTCAACCACTACGGCCCCAGTGAAACCACTATTGGCGTGCTCACCCACGAGGTGGACAGCGTGGGCACGGCCCCGCTGGGACGACCGCTGGCCAATGTGCAGGTCAGCGTGCGCGACCCCGCCGGGCGGTTGCTGCCGATTGGTGTCGCAGGCGAACTGTGCATCCAGGGGCCGACCGTTGCGCTGGGCTATGTCCAGGCCAGCGAGGCCGACCGAGCCCGGTTCACCGCCCACGGTTATCGCACCGGCGACCGCGTGAAGATCAACACTGCCGGGCGGGTGGAATTCTTCGGCCGCCTGGACGAACAGGTGAAGATTCGCGGCTATCGCGTCGAGCCCGGCGAGGTGGCCGAGCAACTGCGAGCCCTGCCCGGTGTGCACGATGCCCAGGTGTTGAACGCGCCCGTTGCCCTGACCGGCAACCGCCTGGTGGCCTTCCTCATTAGCGACAGCGACGACCTCCAGCCGATCCAGGCACGCTTGCAAGCGCTGTTGCCGGACTACATGCAGCCGGCCCAGTGGCATCGCGTCGAGCGCTTCGAGCGCCTGGCCAACGGCAAGGTGGACCGTCAGGCGCTGCTGCGCCGGGTCGATCAGGTGCCGCTCACAGAGGCCCAGCCGCAGGCCGATGCGTCGCCGTCCAACGCGCTGGAAGCCCAGTTGCTGGAGATCTGGCGCACGCTGCTGGGCAAGCCGACGCTGGGCGTGGACGACAACTTCTTCCAGCACGGCGGCGACTCCATCCTGGGCTTGCAGATCATCGCCCTGGCGCGCCAGCAGCAGATCACGTTGACGCCCAAGCAACTGTTCGCCGAGCCCACCGTGCGGCAACTGGCGCGGGTCGCCCGCACCCCGCGCAGCGAAACCGAACAGTGTCTGCTGGCCATTGCCCAGGAAGTTCTCGGCAAGCCGGCGCTGCAACTGGACGACAACTTCTTCGCCGTCGGCGGCGATTCGATCCTCAGCCTGCAGATCATCGCCAAGGCCAAGCAGGCCGGGCTGACGCTCAAGCCCAAGCAGATTTTCGAGTATCCCAGCGTGCGCGGCTGGGCCGAGGTCGCCGTGCGCAAGGATACGCCCGCCGCGAGCGCTGCCGATACCGTCGAACCGAAGACGACGTTCGCCCTCACGCCGATCCAGCGCTGGTTCTTCGAGCAGGAGCAGCAGACGCCGGGTCACTGGGATCAGTCAATCTTGCTGGCCGTGCAGCAGCCCCTGGACACCGAGCGCCTGGCCGCTGCACTGGCGCGTCTGGTGGTGCGTCACGCCAGCCTGCGACTGGTCTTCGAACGCGATGCGACGGGCTGGACCCAGCGCTACCAGCCCGCCACGCCTGACCTGCACGTGCTGCACCTCGAAACGCGCCCGCTGGATGACGACTTGCTCGCTCACTGGCAAGGCGGCTGGTCGCTGGACCAGGCACCGATGATCCGCTGGGTGTACTTCACCCACGACCAGCAACTGCTGTGCAATGCCCATCACCTGCTGATCGATTCGGTGTCATGGCAAGTGCTGATGGAGGAGCTCGAACAGCTCTATCTGCGTCCCGAGCAAGCGTTGCCGCCGGTCTCGGCGGATTTCCACCGCTGGAGCGCAGCTTTGGCTCAGCATGCCGCCGAACCCCGCGTGCAGGCCCAGGCCGCGTACTGGCGCCGCCAGCTCACCGACAGTGTGATCAATGCCGCAGGTGACAATCACTACGGCGACAGCCGCACGCTTGAGGTGCGCCTGTCGGCCGAGCACACCGACCGCTTGCTGGGCGAAGCCAACAGCGCCTATGCCACCCAGACCCAGGACCTGCTGGTCGCGGCACTGGGCAGTGTGATCGCCCGCTGGCTGGGCCGCGGGCAGGTCACCCTGGAGCTGGAGAGCCATGGTCGCAGCGCCTGGGACGACAGCCCCGAACTGTCGCGCTCGGTGGGCTGGCACACCAGCCGCTATCCGCTGGCGATCAAGGCCAGCGACGATCCGGCGAGCGCCATCGTCCAGGCCAAGGAAGCGCTGCGCGAGGTGCCCGAACAAGGCATCGGCTATGGCCTGCTGCGCGCCGACCCGGCCCATGGCCTGGGCGCTGCCGACCTGCTGACCTTCAACTACCTGGGCCGCGCCGATCAGTGGTTCGCCCAGTCGCAGCTTTGGCAACTGGCGCGTCCGCTGTGTCCGGGGATGCGCGCCGCCAGCACCGCGCGCACCCATTGGCTGGATGTCACCGCGCTGGTGGAGCAGGGCCAGTTGCACCTGGAGTGGCGTTACGCCCCCCAGCGCCACAGCACGGCGCAGGTCGGCGAGCTGGCCAGGCAGATGGTGCAGACGCTGGAGGCGCTGCTGGAACACTGCCAAGGCCCCTCGGCAGGCCGCGCGACCGCCTCGGACTTCGCCGACTCAGGCCTGTCCGACGACGAATTCCTCGCCCTGCTCGAGCAGTTGGAGCAGTGACCACCCCTGCGGTGTTTCTTTCAAAGGTTTGGATACCGACAGCATGAACGACAAGGTCAAAGCACTTTCGCGCAACATCGAAGCGATCTATCCCTTGGCGCCGATGCAGCAGGGGCTGCTGTTCCACAGCCTGCTCAATCCCGGCAAAGGCATGTACCTGCTGCAGTACCGGCATGTCATGGTGCTTCCGGACCTGGACCTGGAAGCCTTTCGCCAGGCCTGGGCCCAGGTGATCGAGCGCCACGAACTGTTGCGCACCTCGTTCGTCTGGAAGCAGCAGAAGCGGCCGATGCAGGTGGTGCACAAACAGGTCGAGCTGCCGCTGACCTTCGAGGACTGGTCGCACCTGGACGCCGCCACCCAGCAGCAGCGCCTCGACCGCCTGCTGGCCGAAGAACGCGCCGAAGGCCTGGACTTCACCAAAGCGCCGCTCATGCGCATCCGCCTGTACAAGCTGGCGCCAGACACCTATCAGTTCGTGCGCAGCTATCACCACATCCTCATGGATGCCTGGTGCTTTTCGATCATCATGGTCGACTTCTTCAAGAACTACCGCGCCGCTTCGCAAGGCCAGCGCCTGGAGCAGCCCAAGCCGCGACCCTACCGCGACTTCGTGCGCTGGCTGGAAAGCCAGAACAGCGAGGACCACCGGCAGTTCTGGCAACAGCGCCTGGCCGGTTTCGACACGCCCAACGAATTCGGCTTCGGCTACGCCGGGCGCGTCACCGAGGCCGCCGAGCCGGTCGAGGACTGCGTGCAGCGGCTCAGCGCCGAACAGACCCGCAGCCTGCAACAGGTCGCCGCGCAGCATGGCATCACCCTGAACACCCTGGTGCAGGGCGCCTGGACCTTGCTCATGAGCCGCTACAGCGGCGATCGCGACCTGGTGGTCGGCATCACCGTGGCCGGGCGCCCGGTGCACCTGGCGGGCATGGACAGCATCGTCGGTTTGTTCATCAACAGCCTGCCGCTGCGTTGGCAGTGCAATCCTCAGGATCGCCTCGGCGCCTGGCTGCGCGGACTGCAGGACGAAAGCCTGAGCCTGCGCGAGCACGAGAGCGTGTCGCTGGCCGAGATTCAGGGCTGGAGCGACGTGCAGCGCCAGGACCTGTTCCACAGCCTGTTCGTCTTCGAAAACGCGCCGATCACCGACGATGTCCGGCAGGGGCAGTTGGATTACCTGATCAGCGACATGCACAACCGAACCCACACCAACTACCCGATCACCGTGGTGATCATCCCCGGCGAGTGCCTGCACCTGCAGTTGACCTACCTCACCGACTGGTTCCTGCGCCCGGAAGTGGAGCGCATGCTCGGTCACCTGCGCCGGTTGCTGCTGGAGATGGCTCAAGCCCTGGGGCGTGACCCGGACACGCCGCTGCACCGCCTGAGCATGCTCGACGACAGCGAAATCGCCACCCAGCACGCCTGGGCCGGCGGCGAACTGGCCGCGCAACCCGAGGCACTGCAACCGCTGTACATCGAGCGCTTGCAGCGACAAGTGCGCGCCACCCCGCACCACGTGGCCCTGATCCACGATCAGCAGCAACTGACCTTCGACCAGCTCAACCGCGCCGCCAACCGCCTGGCGCGCCACTTGCGCGAGCAGGGCGTGCAGCCCGACCAGTTGATTGCCGTGCTCGACGAGCGCGGGCTGGACCTGGTGGTCATGATCGTGGCCATCCTCAAGGCTGGCGCCGGCTGGCTGCCGCTGGATCCGCGCAACCCGGCGCAGCGTCTGGCCCAGGTGCTGCGCCAGAGCCGCACGCCACTGCTGCTGCACAGCGCCGAGATGGCCGAGCTGTCCGCCGAAGCGCTGGCGCTGCTTGACGCGCCGCCACGGCACTTGCGCTATGACGCTGCCGAGCTGGTGCACTACAGCGACACCGACCTCGACCTGCCGGTCCATCCCGCGTCGCTGGCCTACTGCATCTTCACCTCCGGCTCCACCGGCACCCCGAAGGGCGCCATGGTCGCCCAGGCCGGGATGCTCAACAACATGCTCGGCAAGCTGCCAGGTCTGGCGCTCAATGCCGACGATGTCATCGCCCAGAGCGCGCCGCAGTGCTTCGACATTTCCGTGTGGCAGACCTTGGCCGGAATGATCTTCGGCGCGCGCACCGTGATCCTGGCCGACTGCGTGATGCAGCATCCGCAGCGACTGGCCGACACCCTGGTCACGCAAGGGATCACGGTGCTCGAAGCCGTGCCTTCGTTGATGCAGAGCCTGCTCGACATCGACCTGCAGCACACGCGCCTGCGCTGGCTGCTGGCCACTGGCGAGGCCTTGCCCGCCGCCCTGGCGCGGCGCTGGTTCGACCAGCACCCCCAGATCGTGCTGATGAACGCCTATGGCCCGGCCGAATGTTCGGACGACGTCGCCTTCCACCCCTTGTTCGAGCGCCTGCCGCAGACGCGCAGCAACGTGCCGATCGGCAAGGCGACCCTGAACAACCGGCTGTACCTGCTCGATGCCGACCTGCAGCCGGTGCCTCTGGGTGCGGTGGGCGAGATCTTCGTTGCCGGGGTCGGCGTCGGGCGTGGCTACATGGCCGATCCGGCGCGCACGGCCGCGGTGTTCCTGCCCGATCCGCTGGCTAACGACGGCAGTCGCCTGTACCGCACCGGCGATCTGGCGCGCTGGCTGCCTGAAGGCGATCTGGAATACGTCGGGCGCACCGACCATCAGGTGAAGATTCGCGGGCACCGCATCGAGCTGGATGAAATCGAAGCCTGCCTGGCTCGTCATCCGGGCGTGCGCGAGGTGGTGGTGGTCGCGCGCGACGATACCCAGCGCGCCAAGGTGCTGGTGGCGTACGTCACCGCTGACGGCGAGCCGAGCGTCGAGGCGCTGCGCGAGCATGTGCTGGCGCACCTGCCGCCGTACATGGTGCCGAGCGCCTTCATGTTGCTCGAGCGCTTGCCGCTGAACGGCAATGGCAAGGTCGACCGCAAGGCGCTGCCGGCGCCGGACTTCGCAGCGCAGAGCCTGGCCCGCTACGTGGCGCCGAGCAGTGCACTGCAACAGCAGATGGTCGACGCCTGGCAGCAGGTGCTGGGGCTGGCGCAGGTGGGCGTGCAGGACAACTTCTTCGAGCTGGGCGGCCATTCGCTGCTGGCCACGCAACTGATCGGCCTGGTCGGCAAGCTGACCGGCAAGGACCTGCCTCTGCGGGTGGTGTTCGAGCATCCCACCATCACCGCGATGGCCGAATGGCTCGACACGCGCGAGCAGCCGGCCAAGCAGGGGCCGCGCCGATTGCCACGGCCGACGCCGGTGCCGCTGTCCTTCGCCCAGCAACGCCTGTGGTTCCTCCAGCAGCTCGACCCCCAGAGCCCGGCGTACAACCTCAGCGGCGCGGTGCGCCTGAGCGGCGCGCTGGCGGTAGACGACCTGCAGCAGGCGCTGCAATGCCTGGTGGACCAGCACGAGGTGTTGCGCACTCGCTTCCATGACGGCACCGACGGTCCCGTCCAGCACGTGCTGGCGCACCTGCACCTGGCGCTGCCGGTAATCGAGGTCGATGACGAAGCGGCGCTGCACCAGAAGCTGCGCCAAGACGCGATGACGCCGTTCCGGCTCGACCACGAGCCGTTGCTGCGGGTGCGTCTGTACCGGCTGCAAGCAGACCAGCATGTGCTGTCGCTGAACTGCCACCACATCGTGGCCGACGGCTGGTCGCTGCACCTGCTGATCGACGGCATGTGCCAGCACTACCGCGCCCTGCGCAGCGGCCAGGCCCTTGAGCAGACGCCGCTGCAATTGCAGTACGCCGACTATGCGGTCTGGCAGCACCAGTGGATGCAGGGCCAGGACTGCCGCCAGGAACTGGCCTTCTGGCGCGAGCAACTGACCGGTGAGCTGCCGGTGCTCGACCTGTCGCCGGACTTCCCGCGTCCAACCCAGGCCAGCCAGGCCGGTGCGCGTGTCGAGGTCCGGCTGCCAGAAGCCTTGGCCGCACGCCTGCGCGCCTTCAGTGCGCGCCACGGCTGGAGCAACTTCATCCCGTTGCTGAGCGCATTCCAGCTGCTGGTGCGCAGCCGCAGCGGCGAACAGGACGTGCTGATCGGCGTGCCGGCGGCCAACCGTCACCATGCCGTGCTGCAGCCGCTGGTGGGCTGCTTCGTCAACACCCTGGTCTACCGCCAGCACCTGCCGGGCGAGCGCAGCCTGCTGCAACTGATGGGCGATTTGCAGGCCTTGTCGGTAGCGGTGCAGTCGCATCAGGACCTGCCATTCGACTACCTGATCGAACAACTGGGTGTGGTGCGTCAGGTCAGCTACAACCCGCTGTTCCAAGTGATGTTCAACTACTTCCCCGGCAATGCCCTGGAGCGTTTCGAGTTGACGGAGCTGATCGCCGAGCCGATCGACAATCGGCCCGACAGCGCCTTGTGCGACCTGAACCTGGACGTGCGCGACAGCGAGCATGGCATCGCCTTGAGCCTGCAATACAGCACCGACTTGTTCCGCGAATCGACCGTGCAGGCCATGGCCGAGGACTACCTGTCGCTGCTCGAGGCCCTGTTGACCCACCCCGAGCGCGCGCTGGGCGAGTTGAACCAGGCCGGGGCAGGGCGCGACGCTGCGCGTCTGCCTAGCGTGGCGGTGCCGCCTGGGCAAAGCCTGTTGCAGGCGTTCGCCACCCACGCGGCCCGCCACCCCGAGGCGCTGGCCGTGCAGGACGCCGGGCGGCAGTTGAACTACGCCGAACTGGACCAGGCCTCCAGCCACTTGGCCGCCGCCCTGCAAGCCCATGGCGCCGGGCCTGAGCAGCGCGTCGTGCTGTGCTTGCCGCGCGACCATCGCCTGCCGCTGGCGATGCTGGCCGTGCTCAAGAGCGGCGCCGCCTACGTACCGCTTGCCGAAGACACGCCCAGCGAGCGCGCTCGGCACATCCTCGCCTCTTGTGCCCCGGCCCTGTGCCTGGGCACCGCCGACACCTTGCCGGCGCTGCGGGCAGCCACCGAGGCACCGCTGCTGGACCTCGATACCTTGCGCTGCGACGCGCCGCTATGCCCGAACCCGCCGCATCCGGGGCAACTGGCCTATGTGCTGTACACCTCAGGTTCCACCGGCAAACCCAAGGGCGTGGCCATCAGCCGTGGCAACCTCGACAACCTGATGCAGGCGGTGGACCAGGTGCTGCCGCTGACCACCGGCGATCGCGTGCTGGCCCTGACCACCGCGACCTTCGACATCGCCATCGTAGAGCTGCTGCTGCCGTTGGCGCGTGGCGCCAGCGTGCTGTTGGCCGACCGCGAGCAGGCCCGCGATCCGCAGGCCATCGATGCGCTGTTGCAGCACCTGCGTCCCAGCGTGATGCAGGCCACGCCCGCGACCTGGCGGATGCTGGTCGCGCACACCCACAGCACCTGGGAGGGCGTGCGGGCGATTTCCGGTGGCGAGGCGCTGCCGGCGGCCTTGGCCGAAGCGATGCAGGCGCGAGGGGCGTCGGTCATCAACGGCTACGGTCCCACCGAAGCCACGGTCTACAGCACCTTCGAGGTGTGCAGTGCGGCGCTGCGGGGCACTGAGGTGCCGATCGGTATGCCTGTGGCCAACACCCGCGCCTATGTGCTCGATGCCGACCTGCAACCGGTGCCCGAGGGCGTGATCGGCGAGCTGTACCTGGCCGGTGAGCATCTCGGGCGTGGCTACTTCGCCGCCCCCACGCTGACCGCCAGCGCTTTCCTGCCCGACCCGTTCGTCCCCGGCGCCCGCATGTACCGCAGCGGCGACCGGGTCCGGCGCAACGCCGCCGGCAGCCTGGACTACCTGGGGCGCGTGGATTTCCAGGTCAAGCTGCGCGGGCTGCGTATCGAGCTGGGCGAGATCGAAGCGGCCATGGCCGCCATCGCCGGTGTCGAGGAAGCGGCCGTGGCCTTGCTGGGGCAGGGTGAACAGCAGCGTCTGGTGGCCTACCACAGCGGCGACGAGCGCTCGGCGAGCGTGCTGCGCGAGGCGCTCGCCGCGCAGTTGCCGGACTACATGCTGCCCAGCCAGTTCGTCTGGCTGCAGCGCCTGCCGCTGAGCCCCAGCGGCAAGGTCGAGCGCAAGGCTCTGCCGGCGCCGAGCGTGCAGCAAGGGCAGGCCAGCGCGCTCGAAGGCCATTGGCAGCAGGTGCTGGCCCGTCTCTGGCGGGAGCTGCTGGGCTGCCACGAAGTCGGTGCGTTCGATCACTTCTTCGAGCTGGGCGGCCACTCGCTGCTGGCGGCGCGACTGGTGGCGCGCCTCGCCGAGCAGCAGGGTCGACGCCTGCCGCTGCGGGCGGTGTTCGAGCACCCTCGACTGGTCGATCTGGCCAAGTGCCTGGAACAGACCGAAACCGAGGGCGACAGCCTATTACGCCCGCGGCAGACGTCCAGCGCGCCGCTGCATTTCACCCAGCAGCGCCTGTGGTTCCTCGACCGCCTGCAAGGCGACACCCAGGCGTATCACCTGTCGGTGGCCCTGCATTTGGACGGCGTGTTGCGCCCGGAACTGCTCGAACAGGCCCTGGAGCAACTCGCCCAGCGTCAACACAGCCTGCGCACCCTGTTCGTTGACGACGAGACGGGGCCTGTGCAGCGGGTCGAGGACACCTCGACGGGGCGCCTGGACGTGCAGACGCTGTCGCTCGATCCCCATTCGCCCGCGTTCGCCCAGTACCTCAGCGACGAGGCCAAGCGCGCCTTCGACCTGGGCACTGCGCCGCTGTGGCGCGTGCGCCTGTATCAGGGCCAGACGCACAGCGTGTTGCAGGTGACGTTGCATCACATCATCGCCGACGCGCGGTCGTTGGAGGTCTTCTGCCACGAACTGCAAGCCCTCTACCAGGCGCTGCTGGAAGGGCGCAGCGCCGATTTGCCCGCGCTGGCGTTGCAGTTCGCCGACATCGCCGACAGTTGGCAAGGCCCTGCCGGGCAAGCACAGATCGAACAGCAGTTGCAGTACTGGCGTGACAAGCTGGCGGGTGAGCCGCCCGTGCTGGATGTGCCGACCGACCTGCCGCGTCCGGCAGTGCAGGGCTTCAAGGGCCGGCGCCTGCGCTTCACGCTGCCGCAGGCGTTGGTGCAGCGCCTGCGTGACAGCGCTCGCCAGCAAGGCCTGACGGCCTTCGCACCGTTGCTGGCTGCCTGGAAAGTGCTGCTGGCGCGCCACAGTGGGCAGCGCGAGTTGTGGGTGGGGCTACCGGTGGCGCACCGTCACCAGGCGCACACCGACCCCCTCATCGGCTACTTCGCCACCACCCAGGTGGTGCGCAGCGTCATCGAGCCGACGCAGACGGTCGAGGCGTTCTGGCAGCAACTGCAGGCTGACCATCTCCAGGCCCAGCAATACGCCGACGTCCCCTTCGAGCGCCTGGTCGACGCCCTCCAGGTGCGTCGCGACCTGAGCCACACGCCGCTGTTCCAGGCGCTGTTCAACCTGATCCAGAGCGATCTGACCCAAGGTTCGCAGCAGTTCGCTGGCCTGTCGGCGCAGCGTCTGGCGGTGGAGAGCGACAGCGCGCTGGTCGACCTGGGGCTGCATGTCGAGCAACAGGGCGCAAGCTGGCCCTGCGTGCTGGAGTACAACACCGAGTTGTTCCTGCCGAGCACGGCCCAGCGTTACGTCGATGAATACCTGCACCTGCTGCACGGCATGCTCGAGCGTCCGCAGGCTGCGCTGTGGGACATCGACCTGGCCAATGCCGACCACGCACTGGCCGAGCGCCCCTGGAACCTGCCCGGTCGCACGCAGCAAGCCACCGACGATCTCATCCAGCGCTTCGAACGGCATGCGGCGCTCACCCCCGAGGCCCTGGCGGTGGACTGCCAGGATGAACGGATGAGCTACGCTGCGCTCAACGCGCGGGCCAATCGCCTGGCTCACTGGCTGCGCGCGCAGGGCGTCGGTCGCGACGACCTGGTCGCAGTCTGCTTGAGCCGTGGCCCCTGGCTGTTGCCGACCCTGCTGGGCATCCTCAAGGCAGGCGCCGCGTATCTGCCGCTGGACCCGCAGCAGCCCGGCGAACGCCTGCGCAGTATCCTCGCCCACGCGCGCCCAGTGCTGACGCTGGGCGAGCAGGGCAGTGCCGAGGTGCTGGGCGAGGCTGCCGTGCACGAGGTCGATGGGCTGGCGCTGACCTCGCAGCCGGCAAACAACCTTGAGCTTGGCGTACACCCGTTGCAGCGCGCCTACGTGATCTACACCTCCGGCTCCACCGGGCTGCCCAAAGGCGTGCAGATCACTCGGCAGAGCCTGGGCAATCTGCTCGCCGGTCTCGACCGGCACCTGCCACTGAGCGCCGAAGATGTCTGGCTGGCCAGCACCACCTACGCCTTCGACATGTGCAAGCCCGAGCTCTTCCTGCCGTTGGTCAACGGTGCCTCGCTGCTGCTGGCGCGGCGTGAACAAGTGGTCGATGGTCATCGGCTGTTCGAGCTGCTGCGCCGCGCCAGCGTGTTCCAGGCCACGCCGGCCGGCTGGCAACTGCTGCTGGAAACCGGACAGCGTCACTGGCCAGCCTTGCGCGGCCTGATCGGCGGCGAAGCGGTGCCGGGCGAGCTGGTGCGCAGCCTGTCGGCACTGGGGGTGCGCCTGATCAATGCCTACGGACCGACCGAGACCACGGTCTGGTCCACGCTACAACCGCTGGAAACAGCGCCCCAGGGCATCGCCGACATCGGCACGCCGTTGCTCAACACCCGCTGCTACGTGCTCGACGAGCACCTGCGTCCGGTGCCGCTGGGCACTACCGGCGAGCTGTACATCGCCGGCAGCGGCGTTGCGCGCGGCTATCAGCATGCGCCGCAACTGACCGCCGCCAGCTTCCTGCCCGACCCGTACGCGCCCGAGCCGGGCGCGCGGATGTACCGCACCGGCGATCTGGTGCGCCGCCGGGACGATGGTCGCCTGGCCTATGTCGGGCGCAGCGACTTCCAGATCAAGGTGCGTGGGTTCCGCATCGAACCGGGTGAGGTGGAGACGCTGCTGCGCGGTTATCCGGGCGTGGAGGAGGCGGTCGTCATGCCCGCGCCCGACGGCCAGGGGCTGTTCGCCTGGCTGCAGACGCCCTCGGCGCTCGATCAACAGGCCTTGCGCCGCGAGCTGGAAGCGCGGCTGCCGGCCTACATGATCCCGACCGCCTTCGTCGAGCAACCCCGCTTCGTCCTCAACAGCAACGGCAAGATCGACCGCAAGGCCCTGCCGTTGCCGACACTCGACCGCGCGATCGGCGTGGCGCCGCGTACGCCGCTGGAGACGCAGTTGGCCGAGCTCTGGCAGGACCTGTTGCAGGTGCCGCAGGTGGGGGTGACCAGCAGTTTCTTCGAACTGGGCGGGCACTCGTTGTTGGCGATGCGCCTGATGACCCAGATCGAGACACGCTTTGGCGTGCGCATCGAGCTGCGCAGCTTGTTCCAGGACCCGACCATCGCCGGGCTGGCCGCACAGATCGAGCAGCCCCAGGGCCTGCTCGGTGACCAGGCGCTGGACGAGATGCAACGCCTGTTATCAGAGATGGAAGACTAAGGATGAGTGGCATGACGCAAAACGGCTTCCTTGAGATCGCCCAGCGCCTGGCCTCGTTGCCAGCGGACAAGAAGCGGCTGTTCCGCCAGCGCTTGGCCGAAAAGGGCATCGACAGTTGGCGCCTGCCCATCGTCGCGCAGCCCGCGGGCGAGGGGGTTGGCCCCTGCCTGTCCCAGGCCCAGCGGCGTTTCCTCGCCGCCGAGGCGCTGAGCAATCGCGCGCTGTACAACCTCGCCTCGGTGCTGCGTTTCGACGGCCGCCTGGACCTGGAGCGGTTGCGCCAGGCCATGCAACAGCTCAGCGACCGTCACCAGATCCTGCGCACACGCTACGTCGCCGATGCCCAAGGCCAGTGGCAGGCGCTGTGCACGCCGGTGGCGGTGGCGCTGCCGCCGATGTCACCCATCACGGCGCAGGACACAGACGCCTGGTGCGCCGACGAATACGCCCGGCAACTGGCCGAGCCCTTCGATCTGGCGCAGCAGGTGCCCTGGCGCTGGCAGGCCTTCAGCGACGCCGAGGCCGGCACGACCTGGCTGTTCCTGACCCTGCATCACGTGGCCTACGACGCCTGGTCGGCGCAGCAACTGACCCAGGAACTGGCCGAGGCCTACAGGGCCTTGCAGGCCGGTGACACGGCACAACAACCTGAGCTGAGCATCCAGTACGCCGACTACGCGGCCTGGGAGCAGGAATGGCTGGACAGCGACGAATGCCAGCGCCAGGTCGATTACTGGCGTGCGCAGCTCGACGATGCCCCGGCGCCGCTGAGCTTGCCACTGGACCGCCCGCGTCCTGCGCCCAGCCAGCGTAGCCATGCTGGCGCCGTAATCACCCGGGTGCTGCCGGACAGCCTGACCAAGACGCTCGATGTGGCCATCCGCCGCCAGGGCGTGACCCTGTACCTGTATGGCCTCACCGCCTTCAGTTGGCTGCTGGCGCGCTACAGCGGCGAGCGCGATTTCTGCCTGGGCACCTCGGTGGCGCTGCGCGACCGGCCTGAATTGATGCCGCTGATCGGGCCGCTGCTCAATACCCTGGTGATCCGCCAGACGCTGCAGCAAGACGCCGACTTCGCCAGCGCCCTGCGCAGCACTCGCGACCGGGTGGCGGGGGCCTACGATCACCAGCGCCTGCCGTTCGAGAACATGCTGCAGAGCCTGCAACCGCCGCGCAGCAGCGCCTTGTTCCAGGTGATGTTCGTACAGGTCGACCTGCCGGCCAGTCGTACGCTGGCGCTGCCGGGCGTGGGCGTGGAGGTGCTGGACCCGCCGCAGCGGCATGCCCGCTTCGACCTCACCCTGCGTCTGGTACGCAGCGCCGAGGGCGCCGTGCGCTGCGAACTGGAATACAGCGAGGAGCTGTTCGACGCCGCGACCGTTGAGCAGATGCTGGACGATCTGACGGCGCTCCTCGGTCAGGTCTGCGAGGATCCTGCCGTGGCGCTGGGCGACCTGCGCCTGGCCTCGCCGGGCAGTGAACTGTGCGCGCCCGCCTTGCAGGCGCCCACGCAGCCGCTCGACCGCCAGGTCCTCGAGCATGCCCGGCGCACGCCTGAGGCCGTGGCGCTGCACGGGCCGCACGTCACCCTCGACTACGCCACCTTGGGCGGCGCCAGCCAGGCGTTGGCCCAGCGCTTGGCTGACAGTGGCGTCGCACCCGGCGCGGTAGTGGCCTTGTGCATGAGCCGCTGCCCTGAGCAGGTGGTGGCGACCCTGGCCTGCTGGCATCGCGGCGCAGTCTGCCTGTTCCTCGACCCCGCGCAGCCCGCTCAGCGTCATCAGCAACTGGTGCGCGACAGCGGTGCCTGCCTGTGGCTGAGCCTAGGTGAAGCGCCGCCCGCGGGCAGCGACTTGGCCAGCCTGACGCTGACCCGCGCCGACCTGGACAGCGCCGCAGCGCCCACCGCTGTCGCCAGCCTCAGCGACCCGGCGCTGGCGGCGTACCTGATCTACACCTCGGGTTCCAGCGGTCAGCCCAAAGGCGTGCGGGTCAGCCACGGCAACCTGGCGCACTACGCCGCGGCCGTGGTCGAGCGCCTGCAGGCACCGGCGGGCAGCCGCTGGGCAAGCCTGGCCACGGTCGCGGCGGACCTGGGCCTGACCTCGGTGTTCGCCGCCTTGCAGGCCGGGCAGACGTTGGTGCTGCCACCGCCAGCCTTGGCCTTCGATCCACCGGCCTGGGCCGACTTCCTCGACCAGTCTCCAGTCCATTGCCTGAAGATCGCCCCCTCGCACCTACGCGGCCTGTTGGCACTGGCCGATGCCGAGCGGGTGTTGCCCCGCGAGCGCTTGATCGTGGGCGGCGAAGGCTTCGATCCGGCGCTGCTGGCGCAGGTGCGCCGATTGGCGCCGGGGCTGCGCGTGTTCAATCACTACGGCCCCTCGGAAACCACGGTCGGTGTGGTCTGCGGTGAAGTCGACGAATCCCTCCACTGCGCCAGCAGCCAGTACTTGCCCCTGGGCCAGCCCCTGGCCGGTTGCCGCCTGCGGGTGGTCGATGCGCAGGGCAACCGGGTCCCGCGTGGCGTGGCCGGCGAGCTGATCATCGCCGGCCCGCAGGTGGCGCTGGGTTACCTCAATCAGCCCGAGGCCAGTGCCCAGGTGTTTGGCGTGGACGCCGATGGCGAGCGCCACTACCGCACCGGCGACCGCGTGCGTCTGGACCGCGCGGGTCGGCTGACCTTTCTCGGTCGGCGCGACGAACAGGTCAAGATCCGGGGCTTTCGCGTGGAGCCGGGCGAGGTCACGGCGTGGCTCAACGCTCAGCCCCAGGTGCGCGAAGCAGCGGTGGTGCCGAGCGAAGATCAGGGCCGCGTGCAATTGCTCGCTTACCTGAGCCCGGCGTTGGCGGCGCACGACCTTGCCGAGCTGCAAGCCAGCGCCCGTGCTGCGCTGCCCGAGGCGATGATCCCGGCGCACTGGGTGCTGCTCGACGCCTTGCCGCTGACGGCCAACGGCAAGCTCGACCGCCGCGCGCTGCCTGCGCCTGCCGAGGCTGAACGCGGTGCGGCCCAGGCGCCGCAGGGTGGGACCGAAGCGACCTTGGCGCGGTTGTGGCAAGCGTTGCTGGGCGTCGAGGCTATCGGACGCGGCGACGACTTCTTCGCCCTGGGTGGCGATTCCATTCTCAGCCTGCAACTGATCGCCCAGGCCCGCCGTGAAGGCCTGCGCCTCAAGCCCCGCGATGTCCAGCAGCACCCGGTGCTGGCGGACCTGGCGCTGCATCTGGATTGCCAGGCGCAGCCGGCCCTGAGGGCCGTGCTGGAAGCCTTCCGCGAGGTGCTGGCACAGCCTGCGCTGGGGGCCGACGACGATTTTCATGGCGCCGGCGGCGATTCGATCCTGGCCCTGCAACTGATCGCCCGGCTACGGCGTGCCGACATGCGCCTCACGCCGCGTCAGTTGCACGCCCATCCCACGCCGCGCGCCCTGGCCGGGGTGCTGGCGCCGTCAGCGCCGGTCGCCGAGGCCGTGCCGGTCGCTGACACGCCGACGCCCACGAGTGGCCGTTATCCGCTGTCCCACGCCCAGCAGCGGGTGTGGTTCATGCAGCAACTGGACCCGCAGCAGACCGCCTACAACGTCACCCAATTGCTATCGCTGCAGGGCCTGCTGGATGTGGCGCGCCTGCAACGTGCCTGCGAGGCGCTGGTGACGCGTCACGAGGCGCTGCGCTGCCGCTTCTTCGAGGCCGACGGCGAGGTCTGGCAGCGCCTGGAGCAGAGCGCCGCGCTGCACTTCGAACAGCATGCGCTGCACGATCTCGACGCGGGCGAGCAACAGGCAGTGATCGCCCGCTGTGCGGGGCGCGCCTTCGATCTGGGCGAAGGCCCGCTGCTGGCGGTGGATCTGCTGTGCCTGGGGCCGCAGGACTACCGCCTGTTGTTCAACGTCCACCACATTGCCGTCGATGGCTGGTCCATGGGCTTGCTGGTGAAGGACCTCGCGCAGCTTTATCAGGGCCAAGCCACGCCCGCGCCGCACGGTCTGCTGCCATGGATCGCCCAGCAGCGCGCGCACCTGCAGGGTGAGCAGGGCGACGCGCTGCTGGCCTACTGGCAGACGCGTTTGCAGGGCCTGCCCGATGAGCCGCTGCAATGGCCGCAGCAACCGCAACGTCCCACGGTGCAGGACTACCGCGGCGCGCGCGACAGCTTCGTGGTGCCGCAGGCACTGGACGCGGCCCTGGCCAGCCGCGCCGCCACCTTGGGCGTCACGCCCTTCGTGCTGTATTTCGCGGCCTACCAACTGCTGCTGTCGCGTCACACCGGCAGCCAGGACTTCGCCATCGGTCTGCCGGTGGCCGGACGCGAGTCGGTGGAAGGCCAGCACTGGGTCGGGTTGTTCGTCAACACCCTGGTCTGCCGAGTGCGGATCGACGTCCAGCAGGCCGTGCAGGACTTCCTGCGCCAGTTGGGCGATCGCTTGGCAGACGACCTGGAGCACCAGTCGCTGCCGTTCGAGCACCTGCTCGACGTGCTTGGCGTGCAGCGCAGCCTGGACCGCACGCCGGTGTTCCAGACCCTGTTCAACTTCCAGGTCGACCATGATCAGGCGCGGCGCCTGGAACTGGCGGATGTGCAGGTGCAGGCGTTGCCGCTGCCTGAAGGGGTGGTCAGCGCCAAGTTCGACCTCACCTTCAACCTGTTCAGCCAAGGGCGCGGCGAGCAGGCCCGCACCCAACTGATCGTCGAGCGGGCCTGTGCCTTGCTCGACGCGCCGACCGTGCAGCGCTTGGTCGACGACTACTTGGGGATGCTCGAGGTGCTGGCCCATGGCGAGCTGCACGCGCCACTGCTGGAACTGCCGCTGCGCAGCCTCGCGCCATCACCCGAACAAGGGCCGCAACGCCCGCTGCTGGCCTGTGACGACTTCGTCAGCCGCTTCGAGGCCATGGCCAAGCAGCAGCCGCACGCGGTGGCGGTCTACTGCGCCGACCGGCAACTGCGCTACGGCGAGCTCGATGCCCAGGCCAACCGCCTGGCCCATTGGCTGCTCGAACAGGGCGTGAGGCCGGAGAGCACCGTCGCGTTCTGCCTGCCCCGCGACGAACGCCTGCTGATCTGCCTGCTGGCCATCCAGAAAGCCGGGGCCTGTTACCTGCCGCTGGACCCCACCCATCCCCCCGCACGCCTGACGCAGATCCTCGAGCGTGCGCAGCCGCTGCTGGTGCTCTGCGATGAACCCTTGACTGCGCTGACGCGACCTGAGCGCTGGTGGCGCTGGAGCGCGTTGGACGTGCAGCACTTCGCGGCCCTGGCGCCTGACGTCCCGCGCGCGTTGGCGCAACTGGCGTACACGCTGTACACCTCCGGCTCCACCGGGCAACCCAAGGGCGTGCAGATCAGTCGCGGCAACTTCGCCAACTTCCTGCTGGCCATGGAGCAGGCGCTGGCCCTGGACGGTGTTCAGCGCTACCTGGCACTGACCACGGTGAGTTTCGACATTTCCGGCCTGGAGCTGTGCCTGCCGCTGGTGCGTGGCGCGGCCGTGGTGCTGGCCGATGACGCCCAGCGCCAGGACCCGTTGCTGCTGGCGCACCTGATCGAGCACCATCAGGTGCAGTTGATCCAGGCCACCCCGGCCACCTGGCGCCTGCTGCTGGACAGCGCCCCGCAGGTGCTCGACGGGCGCATTGCCCTGGCCGGGGGCGAGGCGGTGTCGGCCGAGCTCGCCCAGGCGCTGACGGCGCGGGTTGCGCGCCTGCACAACGTCTATGGACCGACCGAGACCACCGTCTGGTCGACCCAGACCCTGCTGGAGACGCTGGATCAAGCCAGCGCCCCCATCGGCCACGCGTTGCTCAATACGCGCTGCCATGTGCTCGACGAGCACCTGCGCGAAGTGCCGCTGGGCGCCGTGGGCGAGCTGTACATCGCCGGGGCAGGACTCGCCAGGGGCTATGCCGGGCAACCAGGGCTGACTGCCGAGCGGTTCATCGCCGATCCCTTCGCCGCCGATGGCGGGCGCCTGTACCGTACCGGCGACCTGGCGCGTCGGCAGGCGGATGGTCAGTTGTACTTCCTCGGCCGCAACGATGACCAGATCAAGCTGCGTGGTTTCCGCATCGAGCTGGGTGAAATCGAAGCCGCGCTGCTGGCCCATGCCCAGGTCAGCCAGGCCGTGGTGGCGGTGCAGGGCGAGCACCTGGCCGGTTTCTGGGTCGGTGCGCTCGAACAGGAAGGTCAACTGCGCGAGCACCTGCTGGCGCGCTTGCCGGCATACATGGTGCCGACCCATCTGCAGCGCCTGGCGCACTTGCCGCTCAACAGCAATGGCAAGGTCGATCGCAAGCAGTTGCCGTTGGCCCAGGTGTCGATACCGTCAGCAGAGGCTTCGGGGCGGGCGCTGACACCCCGCGAAGCCGGTCTGGCCGAGGTCTGGCAGCAGGTGCTGGGCGTGCCAGTACTGGCCGCCGAGGCCGACTTCTTCAGGCTTGGCGGCCACTCGCTGAACGCCGCCCAAGTGCGGGCGCGGCTGCGCGAGCAAGGGCTCGACATGCCCCTGCGCTGGCTGTTCGAAACCCCGCAACTGGCGGCGCTAGCGTCCCGCCTCGATACGTTGCAGGCCGGGCAGAGCGGGGCGTCGGCGCCGATGACCCGCGTCGACCTGGCGCAGGAGCAGGTGTTGTCCTCGGCGCAGCAGCGGGTGTGGCTGATGCAGCAGCTCGAACCGGCTGACAGCAGCTTCAACATGAACAGCCAGATCCGCCTGCGCGGTGCGCTAGACGTCGAGGCGCTGCGCGGCGCGATCCAGCGCGTGGTCGAACGTCATGCCATTCTGCGCACGACCTACCATGGCCGCGACGGCGAGCCGCGCCAGCGTATCGCCGCGCCCCAGGCGGGCGTGCTGCAGTGCATCGACAGCGATGGCCAGGGCTGGGAGCAGGCCGCGCTGGAACTGGCGACACGCCCGTTCGACCTGAGCCAGGAGCCCTCGCTGCGCGCCGTGCTGTATCGCCTGGCTGAGCATGAGCACGTGCTGCAACTGGTGCTGCACCACATCGCTTCCGATGGCTGGTCTGGCTCGGTGCTGATCGGCGAGATCGTCGAAGGCTATGAGCAGGCGTGCGCGGGGCGCGTGCCGGCATTGACCGAACTGCCGATCCAGTACGTGGACTACGCCGTCTGGGAGCGCTCCAGCGCGACCCAGGCGCGGCACCGCGAAGGCCTGGCATTCTGGCGCAGGCGTTTGTCCGGCATGCCCGCGCAGGTGCCGCTGCCGTTCGATTTCCCGCGCGCCGAGCACAGCGACAGCCGCGGCGCGGCGGTGGACTTCCAACTTCCGGCGGCCACCGTGGCGCGTCTGAACGCCTTGGCCCAGGCCACCGGTACGTCGTTGTTCATGGTGCTGCTGACCTGCTACGGCGCCGTGCTGCACCACGAAAGCCACGGACGCGACCTGGTGATCGGCACCGACCTGGCCAACCGCGAACACCCGGATACCGAATCGCTGATCGGCTTCTTCGTCAACCTGCTGGCGCTGCGCCTGGCGCTGCAACCGGAGCGCAGTTTCCGCGAGCATCTGCTGCAGGTGCGTGAAACCTGCCTGGAGGCCTTCGCCTGGCAGGACACGCCCTTCGACCAGGTGGTGGAGTGCCTGCAACTGCCGCGCATCGCCAACCAGCATCCGCTGCTGCAGACCCTGTTCGTGCTCGACAACACGCCACGCCAGACCCGTCGCCTGGGCGAGCTGGAGGTCGAGCCGCTGCTGCACGAGCAGCGTCACTCCAAGTTCGACATGGCGCTGTTCGCCCGTGCCGAGGGCGATGCGCTGGCGCTGCGCTGGGTCTATCGCCCGAGCTTGTTCCGCGCAGCCACCGTCGAGCGCCTGCGCGACACCTTCCTCACGCTGCTGGAGCAGGCGCTGCACGCGCCGGACAGCAGCCTGGAGGCACTGATTCCGACGTCTACCGGAGCTGTCACCATGTCCACCGACAACCCTCTGCAACGCAAGATGAGCAAGCTGGGGCGGATGCGCCAGGGCGCAGGCGCCGCGCCGCGCGCCCCGATCGACACGCGGCCGCTGCGCGAGGGCTCGCGTTTCCCGCTGCTGGTGCAGTTGCGCGACAGTGAACTGGCCCCGGCGGTGTGGGCCGAGCGCAACCGAGAGCAGGTTGAACAGTGGCTGCGCGAGCATGGCGGCCTGTTGTTCCGGGGCTTCGACCTGCCCGACCCGGCGGCTTTCGAGGCGTTCTGCCAGGCCCTGTGCCCGCAGCTGTACGGCCAGTACGGCGACCTGCCGAAGAAGGAGGGTGGCAAGAACATCTACAAGTCCACGCCCTATCCGAAGGACCGCATGATCCTGTTCCACAACGAAAGCGCGCACCAGCACCGCTGGCCGCGTCGGCAATGGTTCTACTGCGAGGTGCCGGCCCGCGTGGGCGGCGCCACGCCGATCGTCGACAGCCGCGAGGTGTTCCGCGAACTGCCCGCGTGGCTGCAGGACAACCTGCGCCGTAAGCAACTGATGTACGTGCGCAATTTCAGCCGCAGCCTTGATGTGAGTTGGCAGCATTTCTTCCAGACCGAGTCGCGCAGCGAGGTGGAGCGGCTGTGTCTGGACACCGGCATCCAGTTCCACTGGCAGGGCGCCGACGACCTGCATACCCGTCAGGTATGCCCGGCGGTGATCCTGCATCCGCTGACCGGTGAAGAGAGCTTCTTCAACCAGATCCAGCTGTATCACCCGGCTTTCCTCGACGACGACATTCGCCAGCAGTTCCTGCGCGACGGCGAAGCGGCCCTGCCACGCCAGGTGTTCTACGGCGACGGCAGTGAACTGGAGACAGCCGCCATCGACGCCATCAACGCCGCCTACGCACGTTGCGCCGTGCGTTTCGACTGGCAGCAGGGCGATGTGGTGATGCTCGACAACATGCTCGCCGCCCATGCCCGCGACCCCTTCGAGGGCGAACGCAAGATCGTGGTGGCCATGGGCGAGATCTATGGCCGTGATCAGGTCACGGCGGCCCCGGCGCCTGCCGTGCAGCAACTGGAAGAGTCGAACCCATGATGGACCTTGGACTGAATCTGTCACCGCAACAGAAACAACTGGCCCAGGCCAACCCGCAGCCATACCGCTGGGCGTGGTTGCAACTGGGCGGCGCGGGCGAGCACACCTGGACGCGGCTGCAGGACTACCTGCACGCGCACCAGGCCCTGCACATGCGCTACGAGCGCCCACAAGGGGCCACCGGCCTGCGCCAGCGCCGTGCGGCGACAGGCGCCTTGACCTTGAGCTGGCGCCGCGCGGAGGATGAGCGGCTGACCAGCGCCGATCAATGGTTGGCCGACGCCCGCGTCCATTGCGCGGCCGAACAGCCGGACCTGCTGGCCTGGCTGCTCGGCGAGCGTCTGCTATTGGCCCTGCCAGCCTACTCGGCCGACCTGCGCAGTGTGGCGCAGTTGCGCGATGCGCTGCTCGGCGTGCCCTGTGGCGTCGAGGAACCGATGCAGTACGAGGACTACGTGCTGTGGATCAACGGCCTGCAACAGGACGAGGATGCCGAACAGGGCACGCAGTTCTGGCGCAACCTGGGGCTGCACGCGCTGCCGGGCCTGCGCCTGGTGGAGCGTTACGGCGTGGCCAGCGGCGAGCGCGGCGAGCAGCGACGGGTGCTGCCTGAGGCAGTGATATCGGCATTGTTGGCTGCTGAGGGCGATTCACAGACCACGCTGTTGGCCGCCTGGGCGGCCTTGCTGGCGCGGCTCAACGGCCAGCGCCAGGCGCAGGTCGGCATCGTCCACGATCCGCGCGACGACTATGAAGAACTGCAAGGCGCCTGCGGGGTGTTCGAGCAGGTGCTGCCGATGGTGGTGCAATTGTCTGAGCACAGCACCTTGGGGAGCCTGTCGCGCCAGCTCTCGCGTCAACTCGAACAGGCCGTGGCGTGGCAGGAATACGTGGGGCAGGCGCAGTTGCTGCCGGACTGCCGCGCCAGCTTGCAGGCGGCGGTGCAGGTAAGCCGTGTCGAGGGCCTGGAGGCGGTGCAGTGGGTATCCTGTGAAACCCCGGTCGAGCTGCTGCTGCACCTGAGCCTCGACTCGGCCGGGCGGGGGCAGTTGGCGCTGGTCTACGACGCGGGGCTGTACCGCCAAGCGCAGGTGCAGCGCCTGCTGTCTCGCTTCGCCCAGTGGCTCGAACGGCTGCTGCTGGCGCCGCAGCAGGTGCTGGATGCCGTCGACGCCTTGCTCGATGACGAGCGCGTCGCGCCAGAGACGCCAACGCTGCCGGCGGACCTGGACATCGTTGCCGCCGTGCGCCGCCACGCCCGCGAACATCCCGAGCGTGCGGCCCTGCGCTTCGCCCGCCAGTCGTTCACCTATGCCCAGCTCGATGCCTTGAGCGATCAGGTGGCCGCCAGCCTGCGCCAGCACGGGGCCGGGCGCGATCAGCGGGTCGGTCTTTACCTGCCCAGGGGCGCCGAAATGCTGGTGGCCATGCTCGCCTGCTTCAAGGCCGGGGCCGCCTACCTGCCGCTGGATCCGCAACAGCCGCCGATGCGCCTGGCGAGCATCCTCCAGGATGCGCAGCCGTGCGTGCTGCTGCACGCGCCAGATGCTGCGCCGGACAGCGATGTGCCCTGCCTGGACTGGGCAACTGCCGTGCAGGCTCCGCCCATCGAAGGCGTCGAAGCCGCCGCCGCCGATGACCTGGCCTACGTGCTCTACACCTCCGGCACCAGCGGTCGGCCCAAGGGTGTGCAGATCGAGCAGGGCCAACTGCGCCATTACACGACGCAGGTGACCCACGCCTTGCAACTGCCCGAGGGCGGCCACTACGGGCTGGTGTCGTCGCTGCTCGCCGACCTGGGCAATACCGTGCTGTTCCCAGCCTGGCTGCAAGGCGGCTGTGTGCACCTGCTGGAACAATCGGTGGTCACCGACGCCCAGGCCTTCGCCGAGGCCATGCGTAAGCACCCGCTGGATGTCTTGAAAATCGTCCCGTCGCACCTGCTGGCGCTGCTGGGCGGGCACACCGAGGCCCAGTCGCTGCCGCGTCAGGTCCTGGTGCTGGGTGGCGAGCCGGTCAGCGATACGCTGCTGGAGCGCCTGCAACAGGCGCGTTCGGGCTGCCGCGTGTACAACCATTACGGACCTACGGAAACCACGGTCGGCGTGCTCTGGCGCGCGCTGGACCTCAACGGCCAGCGCACCGACAGCGCATTGAGCCAGGTGCTGGGCGATAACCGCATCGCCTTGCTGGACGAGCAGGGACGCGCGGTGCCCAGTGGTCAAGCGGGAGAGTTGTGCATCACCGGCGCGAGCGTCGGGCGCGGCTACCTGGGCAGTGTGGAAGGCAGCACGTTTGGCGTCGATCCGCAGGACGGCCGGCGCCGCTACCGCAGCGGCGATCTGGCCCTGCGCCAGGCCGATGGTGCGCTGCGCCTGCTCGGGCGCAATGACCAGCAGGTGAAGATCCGTGGCCTGCGCCTGGAACTGGGAGAAGTAGAGCAGGCGCTGCGCAGCGAGCCAGGCGTTGAGCAGGCGGCGGTCCTGCTGGACGGCGAGGGCGACCACGCGCGGTTGCTGGCGTTCGTCGTGACGGCCGACGATGCAGGCCAGGTCGAGTCGCTGCGTGACAGCCTGGCGCTGCGCCTGCCGGACTACATGCTGCCCAGCGCCGTGTTCGCACTGCGCACGTTGCCGCTCACCAACAACGGCAAGCTCGACCGCCAGGGGCTGCTGGCCCTGGCCCGGCAGCGACTGCAACACACCCGCGTCGCCCCGCGCGATGCCCAGGAGGCAGCGGTGCTGCAGATCTGGAGCGAGGTACTCGACAACACCGAGCTGGGCGTCACCGACAACTTTTTCACGGTCGGCGGCCACTCACTGGCGGCGATCAAGGTGGTCTCGCTGCTGCGCGAGCGGCTGGGGCTGGACCTGCCGACCAAGCTCCTGTTTGAACGGCACACGGTGCGGGCGCTGGTCGAAGGGCTGCAGGACGGTAGCGACACGCCGTTCCAGGTGCTGCACGACGCGGGTGAGCACGCGCCCTGCGTGTTGCTGGTGCACGGCGCCCAAGGCCACGTGCACACCTATCAGCCGCTGGTCGAACGGCTCGGTGGCCGGGTATCGCTGTATGGGCTCAGTGCTCCGGAGCAGGCCTGGGATGACCGCGATATGACGGCGCTGCTCGATCAATACGTGCTCAGTTTGCCCGCGCACCTGAAGTCGCGGCCTTTGGTGTTACTGGGCTGGAGCGTGGCCTCGCGCCTGGCGCTGTTGCTGGTGCCGGTGCTGCAAGCCCAGGGCTTCGAGGTGGCGGCGCTGGCGGTGATCGACCACGACCCGCAGCGCAGCCTGGCGGGCGAGGACGACGAGGTGGGTCAATTGACCGCCGATGTGGCCTGGTACTGCCGTCAGCAGGGTCATCCCATGGGCGAGGCGCTGCATGAGCACCTCGACCGCACGCTGGCCGGGCTGAGTTATCCGGATGCCGTGGCGCGCCTGCTGCAAGACCCTCGGGCGCGTGAGCACCTGGGCGCGCTGGCTGACGAGCATCACCTGCACGCTGTGTTGACGGCGCAGCGGGCGATCAAGACGCAGCTCTACCAGCAGCGCTTGCCGCAGGTCGATGTGCCGGTGTGGCTGTGGCGCGGCAATGCCCATGGCGATCTGTCTGCCCAGTGGCAGGCGCACACCAGCGCTCAGGTCCAGCAATGGACCCTGGACGTCGGTCACCGAGCACTGCTGGATGAAACACGCCTGGCCGAACGGTTGGTGGCGCTGCTGGCGCCGTTCGCGGCCAGGATGGAGTCGATGCCATGAACCTGATGAAAGAGCTGTTGCGCCTGGCCCGCTGGCGCATCCTGCTGGCGGTGCTCGCCAGCGCGGTCAGCGCCGCCACCAGCATCGGGCTGATCGGCTACATCAACCGCAGCCTGGACCAGGGCGTGGTGGACTTCGGCGCGGCGTTGCTGCTGTTCGGCGGCTTGCTGGTGCTGTTGTTCGCAAGCGGCGTGTGCTCGCAGTGGTTGCTGGTGCAGATCGGCCATCGTCTGGTGTATCAGTTGCGCATGCGCCTGGTCGGCAAGGTGCTGGTCACGGCGCTGGAGCGGATCGAGCGCCTGGGCACGCCGCGCATCTACAACGCCCTGACCAAGGACGTGAACACCGTGGCCACGGCGTTCAAGCAGTTGCCCATCTCGCTGTACAACGGCCTGTTGCTGCTGGCCGGTCTGGGCTACATGGCGTGGCTGAGCCTGTCGTTCTTCGCCTTGACGCTGGCGGTGATCGCCGCGGGTGTGGGCCTGGACATCCTCCTGGGACGCCGGGTCAAGGCGCTGATGCAGGCGGTGCGACGGCAGGACGACGAGCTGGCCGAGCAGTACGAGGCCGCCATCGAGGGCCGCTGCGAGCTGGGCCTGAGCCGTCGCCGTCGCTACTTCCTGTACGACGGCAAGCTCGAACCGATCGCCCGCGCCTCGCTGGACGCCTCGGTGCGTGCCGACACACTGTGGGCGATCAACCTGAACTGGACCACGCTGCTGGTGTTCCTGCTCATCGGTACGTTGTTCTTCCTCGGCCAGGGCCTGGCGCTGCTCAGCCAGGAGGTGGTGGTGGGCTACGTGCTGGCGATCATGTTTCTGCGCACGCCGATCGCGATGATCCTCGATGCCATTCCGGCCGTGATTCGCGGCCATGTGGCGTTGCAGGCCATCGATGCCCTGGACCTGGGCGAGGGTTTCGGCCAGGGCACGGCAGCCCGGGCGGTCGAGCCGTTCCAGAAGCTGCAACTGTCCGGGGTGCGTTACCGCTATCCCGGTCAGCGCGACGACTTCGGCTTCGAGCTGGGCCCGATCGACCTGACGATCCGTCGCGGTGAGCTGATCTTCATCGTCGGCGGCAATGGCAGCGGCAAGTCGACCCTGGCCAAGCTGCTCACCGGCCTCTACAGCCCCAGTGCGGGGCAGGTGTTGCTCAACGGAGTGTCGATGTCCGCTGAGCAGAGTGACGCGCATCGCGAGCATTTCGCAGCGATCTTCGCCGATTTCTACCTGTTCGCCGATGTGCTGGGCAAGCTGGGGGAAAGCGAGGGGTTGCAGGCGCGGGTCGAGCATTACCTGGAGCGCCTGGGCCTGACCCATAAGGTGCGCTTCGTTGAGGGTCGGCTGTCCACCATTTCGCTCTCGCAAGGGCAGCGCAAGCGCCTGGCCCTGCTGTTGCTGATGATGGAGGGGCGCGAGGTGTTCCTGCTCGACGAATGGGCCGCCGACCAGGACCCGGTGTTCCGCCACGTGTTCTACAAGGAGCTGTTGCCCGAGCTCAAGGCCGCAGGCAAGACGGTGATCGCCATCACCCACGATGACCGCTACTTCGATGTGGCCGATCGTATCTACCGGCTCGATTACGGTCAGTTGGTGGACTACGACCGCAGCGTCGAGAGCCCCTTCCAGTTGGCCAAGGGATGAATGCTTCAGCGCGTGCGGGCGGCGTGTCGGCACTCCAGCGGGCAACTGCTGCAGTAGCCAACCCCGGCCAGCCGGTAGCGGATGCAGCAGATGCGCCGCAGGCGTGGCGGCTCTTCATCACCGGGCGCGGCGGGCAGATAGCGGACCGGGGCGAACAGCGGATTGCGTCGCCCATCGGGCAGCAGGCGGGCGTTGAGCACCTCATGGGCGGCAGCGGTGCAGCCGCTCACCGCCAGCGGATGCAATTCCAGGCGCGTGGTGACGAACTCGAAGGTGTTGCCGGCATTGCTCCAGAACAGCCTGGGGGAGGCGCCGGTGGCCGAGGCCAGGCTCTGGATCACAGGGGTGAGGTGATGCTCGATCAGGTCGTGGAAGCGCGCGAAGCCTTCGCGGTGCTCGATGAGCTGGCCGTCGCTGGCCAGGTGCAACGCCTGCGGACGGTCGTCGTCGCCGAGCACCAGGCCCGTCTGTTCCAGGGCGATCGGCAACTGCCGCTGCAGCAGCAGATTGGCGCCCATGTACGGGCCGAGGAAGGTGCTGAAGTACCACTTCGACCACAGCGAGGCCAGGGCGATGCGCTCATCGGTGCGGTGGCGCACCTGCAGGCCATCGAGAAAACGCGCGAACGGCTTGGCCGCGAAGAAGGCGTCGCCCGCCTGATCGACACGCGGCGTCTGGCGCCATTGCAGTTTTTCGGCGAAATCCGCCAGCGGCCCGACGTAGAGCGGTGCGAGGCTGGGAATCATCGGGTTGTCCGGGAAACCATGGTGGGCGGTGCTCCATCCCTGTTCATCAAGGCCAGGCGGTGTGCTGAGCAGCACGGCGCTGGCGATATCGGCGAGGTGAAGGATAACAGGTGAAACCGTCGAGCCTTAATGAGAATTGATCACGTTGGTCGTACCAGCAGTCGAAACACTCACTCAGTCAGTCAAGGAGTCACACGATGAGTTCAGAAAATCCGCAGGCGCTGTACCGGGTCGTCGTCAATGACGAAGAGCAGTATTCCCTCTGGCCTGCCTACAAAGACATTCCCCAGGGCTGGCGTGGCGTCGGCGAGGCCGACAGCCGTGAAGCCTGCCTGGCCCACATCGAAGCGGTGTGGACCGACATGCGCCCGCTGAGCCTGCGCAAGGCGATGCAGGAAAACCCGCAGAACCACTAGTTCGCTGTGCTTCACACTGCCCAGGGAGTTTCGTCATGTCATCAGTGTCCACCCACGGCTTCAGCCTGGAAGCCTTCCGGCTGCAGGCCCCCCGCGTGCTGGAGAGCAATGCCTTGCTGCAGCGCCAGGCTGCTCGGGAATCCAATGCCCGGACTTATCCGCGGCGCATCCCGCTGGCGCTGCAACAGGCCCATGGCATCTACGTGCAGGACACCTCAGGCCAATTGTTCATGGATTGCCTGGCGGGTGCCGGCACCCTGGCGCTGGGGCACAACCACCCGGTGACCCTGCAGGCCATGCGCCAGACCCTCGACAGCGGCCTGCCGCTGCACACGCTGGACCTCACCACCCCAGTCAAGGATCGCTTCGTCGAAACGCTATTCGCGGCCTTGCCCGAGGGCCTGGCCAGGGACGCGCGCATTCAGTTCTGTGGCCCCAGCGGCTCGGATGCCATCGAGGCCGCGCTGAAACTGGTGCGTACGGCCACTGGACGCAGGACGGTGCTGTCGTTCAGCGGTGGTTATCACGGCATGACTCAGGGCGCCCTGAGCCTGATGGGCAATCTGGCGCCCAAGCAAGGGCCTGGGGCGGTCAACAACGACGTGCAGTTCATGCCCTATCCCTACGACTACCGATGCCCGTTTGGCCTCGGTGGCGAAGCCGGGGTGGACGCTGGGCTGCATTACCTGGAGCAGATGCTCGACGACCCGGAATCCGGGGTGTTGCCCCCGGCCGCCGTGGTGGTGGAGGTGGTGCAGGGCGAGGGCGGGGTGATCCCCGCGCCGGTGCGCTGGCTCCAGGGGCTGCGCGCCCTGACCCGTAAACACGGTGTCGCGCTGGTGATCGACGAGGTGCAGACCGGGCTGGGCCGCACCGGCACGCTGTTCGCCTTCGAACATGCCGGCATCGAGCCTGATGTGCTGGTGCTGTCCAAGGCCATCGGCGGCGGCCTGCCGTTGGCCGTGGTGGTGTATCGCCGCGAGCTCGACACCTGGAAGCCCGGCGCGCACGCCGGCACTTTCCGCGGTAACCAACTGGCCATGGCGGCCGGCAGCGCGACCTTGCGCCATATCATCGACGAAGGGCTGGCGGAGCGTGCCGAGGTACTGGGGGCGCGCCTGATGAATCACTTGCGCCAACTGCAGGCCGACTCTCCCTGCTTGGGCGATGTCCGAGGCCGTGGCCTGATGCTCGGCATCGAGGTGGTGGCGGCGCTGGAGCAGGGACAGCGGCGCCCGCCGGCCGATACGGCGCTAGCCCAGGCGATTCAGCAGCAGTGCCTGCGTCTGGGGGTGATCGTCGAGTTGGGCGGTCGCCACGGCGCGGTGGTGCGGCTGTTGCCGCCGCTGATCATTACCGAGCAAGAGGTCGATGAATTGGCGCAGCGGTTGCGCAACGCGGTGCAGGCCGCCGTGGCGGGCCTGCGCGCGCCCGAGCGCATGGCCCACGCGTGAATCGGACGCTGTTGATCGGCGTGCAGCCGATCAACAGCGCTGCGCCGAGGGCCACACCAACACTGTCGATTTAATTTTTAAGTCACTGTTCTAGAAAGCTATTTTCACTTGGCACGATTCCTGTTGGTAAGCCTTTGAACTGCACGTCCCAGCGTGCGCGGCTTATCGCTCAGGAGTCCCCATGCCACGTGAAATCCGTTTGAACGCCTTCGAGATGAACTGCGTGGGCCATCAGTCGCCAGGGCTGTGGCGCCATCCGCGCGATCGCGCCTGGCAGTACAAGGACCTGTCTTACTGGACCGACCTGGCCAAGCTGCTGGAACGCGGCAAGTTCGACGGACTGTTCATCGCCGATGTCATCGGCCTCTACGACGTGTTGGGCGGCAATGCCGATGCGGCGCTGCGCCAGGCCACCCAGGTGCCGGTCAACGACCCGCTGGCGTTGATTACTCCCATGGCGTTGGTCACCGAACACCTGGGCTTCGGCCTGACCGCGTCGCTGACCTTCGAGCATCCCTATCCCTTCGCCCGCCGTCTGTCGACCCTGGACCACCTGACCCAGGGCCGCATTGGCTGGAACATCGTCACCTCCTACCTCGACAGCGGTGCGCGCAACCTGGGGCAGAAGGCGCTCAGTGACCACGATGCGCGCTACGACTACGCCGATGAGTACCTGCAAGTGCTCTACAAGCTGTTCGAGGGCAGTTGGGAGGACGGCGCGGTGCTGCGTGACCGTGAACGCGGCATTTTCAGCGACCCCGGCAAGATCCACGAAATCCGCCACCAGGGTAAACACTTCCAGGTGCCCGGCATTCACCTCTGCGAGCCGTCGCCGCAGCGCACCCCGGTGCTCTACCAGGCGGGGGCGTCCAGTCGCGGCAAGGCATTCGCGGCGGGCCATGCCGAATGCGTATTCGTGGCCGCGCCGTCGAAAGTCACCCTGAAGAAGACCGTGGCCGACATCCGCCGTCGCGCCGCCGAGGCTGGGCGCGATCCGCGCAAGGTGCTGATTTTCAACCTGCTCACGGTCATCGTCGACGAGACCGACGCCAAGGCACAGGCCAAGTGGCGTGAACTGAAGGGATACGCCAGCTACGAAGGCGCGCTGGCGCTGATCTCCGGCTGGACCGGCATCGACTTCAACCAGTACCGACCCGACCAGGTGCTCAAGCACATTCACACCAACGCCATTCAGTCGGCGGTGGAAACCTTCTCCACGGCGGATCCGGACAAACAGTGGACGGTACAGGAGCTGGCCGACTGGGTCGGCATCGGTGGCTTCGGCCCGCTGATCGTCGGCAGCCCGCAGACCGTGGCCGACGAACTGCAGGCCTGGGTCGAGGACACCGATGTGGACGGCTTCAACTTTGCCTATGCGTTGGCCCATGAAACCTTCCGCGATGTGGTCGAGTGGCTGGTGCCTGAGTTGCAGAGGCGCGGGGTGTACAAGACCGAGTACCGCGCCGGAACCCTGCGCGAGAAGCTCTTCGGCGACGGCCCCCGCTTGCCGTCCAACCATCCGGCGGCCGGTTACCGCGATCTGCGTGCGCACCTGCAACCGGCCCGCGCCGACAGCGTCGAGCTGGCATGAGCCTGAGGAGACCTTGCCCATGACTCTTCATGAACTTCACCCATCGCCCGCCGAGGCCGTCAGTGACCGCGCGCTGGTGGCGTTGCAACGCTGGGCCCGGGAGCGGCCGACGCAGATCGCGCTGCGCCATCGCCGTCGCGGGGCGTGGCACGCCTGGCGCTGGATCGATGTGCAGCGCGACGTCGAGCGCCTGGCCGATGGCCTGCGCCAGCAGGGTTTTAGCGCAGGTGCGCGGCTGGCCTTGAGTGGTGCGCTGGAGCCGAGCCTGCTGCTGCTGGCACTGGCCGCGCGGCAACTGGGTGGCCACAGCCAGGTGATCAGCCCGCACAGTCGTGGCCAAGCGTTGCAACGGCAATTGCGTCAGGCGCGCCCGAGCTTCGCGTTCGTCCAGCGCCGCGAGAGCCTGGCGCACTGGCTGCACAGTGGCTTGGCCGAGCAATGGCCGCTGCAGCTGTTCTGCGCCCAGGCCACGACCCTGGGCAAGGCGCTGTGGCAGGTGCAGCCGCTGTCGGCGCTGCTGGTCGCCGAGGCGGCGCCTGCCCAGCGGCAAGGCTGGACGCAGGTGGCCGGTGATGAGGTGTTGTGGGTAGACGAGGGCACCGAGTGGCAGGACGGCCTTGGGCACCTGTTGCAGCACTGGCTGGAGCAGGGGATCAGCGTCGCGTTTCCTGAAAACCGCGAGTCGTCCAGCCGCGACCGTCGCGAAATAGCCCCGACCGGGCTGCTGCTGTCGTCGGCCAGGGTCGAGACGTTGGCCGAAGAGATCGAGGCCAGCCTGGCGCCGGCGGGCAGTTGGCGGCGACGTTGGTGCGACTGGACCTTGGCCCAGCCTCAGCGGCTGTTCGCCCGCGTGGTGAAGGCGCGCGTGCGGCGCTTGCTCGGCTTTCAGCGCTTGCGCCGCATCGAGGTGCCGAGCGCTGCGTTGGGCACGGCGCAGCCACAGCCTGTCTCCGGCGCGTGGCTGGCGCAGTATCTGGAGCGCGCGGCATGACGGCCTTGCTGGAGGTGCGCAATGTGTCGCTGGCATTCCAGGGCGTGAAGGCGATCTCGGACCTGTCGTTCAGCGTCCGGCGCGGCGAGGTCTGTGCCCTGATCGGGCCGAACGGCGCCGGCAAGAGTTCACTGCTGAACATCCTCAACGGCGTCTACCGGGCCGATGCGGGCGAGCTGCTGTTCGACGCCAAGCCCCTGCGCCGCGCGCACCCCTTGCACGCGGCGCGGCTCGGTATCGGCCGGACCTTCCAGAACAATGCGCTGTTCAAGCCGCTGAGCGTGCTGGACAACCTGCTTACCGGGCTGTCGCGCTTCCAGCGCAGCCTGTTTCTCGAACAGGCGCTGGGCTTGCCCCGTGCGCGGCGCGAGGCGCGCGTCTTCAGCGAACGGGCCGAGGCGGTGCTGGAGTTTCTCGACCTTCAGCCTTGGCGCGAGGTGGCGGTGGGCAGTCTCGCCTACGGTCTGCAAAAGCGCGTGGAACTGGGGCGCGCGCTGATCGCCCAGCCCAGGTTGCTGCTGCTCGATGAACCCATGGCCGGCATGAACGCCCAGGAAAAGCGCGATATGAGTCGCTTCATCGCCGATATCAACCGCGATCTGGGCACCACGGTGATTCTCATCGAACACGACATCCAGGTGGTCATGGGCCTGTCCAGCCATGTGGTGGTGCTCGATTACGGACGCAAGGTGGGTGACGGCACGCCGGCCGAGGTCCAGGCCAATCCTGAGGTGATCGCTGCTTACCTGGGAGCGCCGCACGGATGAATTTCTTTCTCGAAACCCTGATCGGTGGCGTGCTCGCCGGTTCGATGTACGCGTTGGTAGCCATCGGCTTCGTGCTGATCTACAAGGCCAGCGGCGTGTTCAACTTCGCCCAGGGCGCCATGCTGCTGTTCGCTGCGCTGACCTTCGTCAGCCTGCTGGGGCAAGGGCTGCCGTTCGCCCTGGCGCTGGCGATCACGGTGGGGGTGATGATCCTCGGCGCCTGGTTGATCGAGCGCCTGGTGCTGCGGCCGCTGGTCAATCGCTCGCAGATCACCCTGTTCATGGCCACCTTGGGCTTGTCGTTCGTGATCGAGGGCCTGGCCCAGGGACTGATGGGTGCCCAGGTGCGCGCGTTGGACCTGGGGATCGAGGATGTTCCGCTGTTCCTGGGCGAGATCATGGTCAGCCAGTTCGACCTGATCGCCGCCGGGGTGTCCGCTGTGTTGGTGGCGGTGCTGGCGCTGCTGTTCAACAAGACCCGCATCGGCGTGTCCCTGCGCGCGGTGGCCGACGACACCCGCGCGGCGTTATCGCTGGGCATCGACCTGAACCGTATCTGGCAGATCGTCTGGGCCGTGGCCGGGGTGGTCGGGCTGGTGGCCGGGCTGCTCTGGGGCGCGCGCCAGGGCGTGCAGTTCTCGCTCTCGCTGGTGGTGCTCAAGGCGCTGCCGGTGCTGATCATTGGAGGCTTCACGTCGATTGGCGGGGCCATCGTCGGCGGCTTGATCGTCGGCGCGGCGGAGAACCTGGCCGAGGCCTACATCGGCCCGCTGATCGGCGGTGGCATCACGCCCTGGTTCGCCTATTTCCTCGCCCTGATCTTCCTCTACATCCGCCCGGCCGGCCTGTTCGGCGACCGGGTCATCGAACGGGTATGACGCCATGACCGCCACCGTTTCTCCGCTTGTTTCAGGCGCTGGCGAAGCGCCAGTGATCCTCATCCGACGCCGCCGCTCGCGAGCTTTACCGCTGTTGTCGCTGGCCGTCTTCATCGGGCTGGCCTGGCTGGGCAGTGACTATTGGCTCAATGCGATCCTCATCCCCTTCCTCGTGTTGTCGCTGGCCGGCCTGGGCCTGAACCTGCTCACCGGCTACACCGGCCAGACCTCGGTCGGCGCCGCTGGCTTCATGGCGGTGGGTGCGTTCGCCACCTATGGGCTGTTGCTGCGGGTGCCGGGCTTGCCGTTACCGCTGGCCCTGCTGGGCGGCGGGCTGATCGCGGGCGCGGTGGGGCTGCTGTTCGGCATTCCCAGTGCGCGGATCAAGGGCTTCTACCTGATGGTGACCACCCTGGCGGCGCAGTTCTTTCTGGAATGGGTGTTCGCCAAGTTTCCCTGGTTCTACAACTACGCCTCCTCCGGCACCATCAGCGCCCCACGCCTGGAACTGTTCGGCTACAGCCTGGCCACGCCGGCGGGGCGTTACCTGCTGACGCTCGGCTGCGTGGCGTTGCTGACCTGGGTCGCGGTCAACCTGGTGCGCAGCCAGGTCGGGCGCAACTGGATGGCGATTCGCGACATGGACACCGCCGCGGCGGTCATCGGCATCCCGGTGGAGCGTTACAAGCGCCTGGCCTTCGCTGTCAGTTCGTTCTACCTGGGGATCGCCGGGGCGCTGTGGGCGTTCGCCTACCTGGGTACTGCCAGCGCCGGCAGCTTCGACATCAACCGCTCGTTCCAGATCTTGTTCATCATCATCATCGGCGGCATGGGCAGCATCGTCGGCAACTTCATCGGAGCCGCGTTCATCAGCCTGGTACCGATCCTGCTCAGCCACCTGGGGCAATGGCTGTTCGACGGTCACGTCGACGCCGGGCAGTTGCAGAACCTGCAGAAGATCCTCTTCGGCGCCCTGATCATCGTGCTGCTGATCAAGGAACCAGAAGGACTGGCGCGCTTGTTGACCACCGCGCGGCAACGCATACGGGCCTGGCCGCTGCGGTTCTGAACTCACCTGTTTCACTCACATGCCTTGACCCGGCCTCGGGAAAGGAGGTTCTCACTCCTTCAAGAAGACGTGCACATCATGGGCAAAACCTTGCATCGCTACTTGTTCGCCAGCCTGCTCGCGCTCGGCGGTCAGGCTCTTCTGCCGGCCAGCGCCGAGGCGGGCGCCGATCAACAGTTCATTCCCCTGGCCACCTACCGGGTCGGCGCCTACGCCTCCAGCGGCATTCCGGTATGGGCCGGGATGATCGACTATCTGCGCTACATCAACGAAGTGGAGGGCGGGATCAATGGCGTCAAGCTGGTCTGGCAGGAGTGCGAGACCGAGTGGACTGCCGAGAAGGGCATCGAGTGCTACGAGCGTTTCAAGAATGGCCTGGACGGCGCCCCCGTGGCCGTCTATCAACCCAACGGTGCGCCGGCCGCCTATGCCCTGAGCGACAAGGCCGAGGCTGACAAGATTCCACTGATCACCCTGGGCTACGGCCGCACCGAGGCCACCGATGGCCGTGTGTTTCCGTACAACTTCCCGGTGATGCTGACCTTCTACAGCGAGGCGTCGGCCTTCATCAATTACGTGGCCGAGCGCGAAGGCGGGCTGGACAAGCTCAAGGGCAAGAAGATCGCCACCGTCTATCACGACTCGGCCTATGGCCGGGAAACCCAGGGGCCTTTGCAGTTGCTGGCGGCGAAATACGGCTTCGAGAACATCCAGATTCCCGTCGCCGATCCCGGCAACGAGCAGGCCGCGCAGTGGCGTCAGGTTCGCCAGCTCAAGCCGGACTGGGTGTTCCTGCGCACCTGGGGCGTATCGACTCCGGTGGCGATCAAGACGGCTGCGCGCTTCGGCTTCCCGGTCGAGCGCATCGTCGGCGATATCTGGGCCAGCTCCGACGAGGACGTGCTGCCCACCGGTACCGCGGGCAAGGGCTACCTGGCGTTGACGCCGTACCCCGGTGGCACCGGGTTCGACATCCACCAGCGCCTCAAGCAACACATCCTCGACGCGGGCAAGAGCGACCTGAAAGACCCGCACAGCTTCGGCAGCGTGTACTACAACTCGGGCCTGGTGAACGCCGCCATCGCCGTGGAGGCGATCCGCGCCGGGCAGAAGCGCTTCGGCAATCGGCCACTCAACGGCGAGGAAGGTCGATGGGGGCTGGAGCACCTGGACCTGGACGATGCGCGCCTGAAAGCGATCGGTTTCCTGGGCTTGATGCAGCCGCTGAAGCTGTCGTGCAGTGACCACGAGGGGGGCGGCGCGGCGAAGGTCCAGCAGTGGGATGGCCAGCGCTGGAACCTGATCACCGATTGGGTACGCGCCGACCGCGCCACCCTGCGCGAACTGATCGACAACAAGGCCGCCGACTACGCCAAGCAAAAGGGCATCACGCCACGCGATTGCACCGGTGCCTGAATCGTCAGCCATTCAAGCCGCAAGCTGTAAGCGGCAAGCCACAAGTGAGCTTGCTGCGTATGGCTTGCAGCGCTGCAAAAAGGGAGCGGGACATGATCGAGGCACGGGATGTCGGCGCTGAGCGGATGGCGCTGTTGAGTGTGGACGACATCGAGGTGATTTATGACGGGGCCATTCTTGCCGTGGGTGGGGTTTCGTTGCAGGTGGGGCAGGGCGATATCGTCGCCTTGCTTGGGGCTAACGGTGCGGGCAAGAGCACCACGCTCAAGGCGATTTCCGGGTTGCTCCAGGCCGATCGGGCGCGGGTCAGTCGAGGGACTGTCCGTTTTCAGGGGCAGGATACGGCGGGCGTGGCGGCCAATCGGCTGGCGCGCCAGGGCATCGTGCATGTGCTGGAGGGCCGTCACGTTTTTGCGCACTTGACCATCGAGGAAAACCTGCGCAGCGGCGGCTTCCTGCGCAAGCCCTCGCGACGGCAACTGGAGCAGGACCTGGAGCGGATCTACGCCTGGTTTCCGCGCTTGAAGACCAAGCGCAAAACCCAGGCCGGGCTGACCTCCGGGGGCGAGCAGCAGATGCTCGCTCTCGGCAGGGCGCTGATGACCCAGCCACGCCTGGTACTGCTCGACGAGCCGTCCATGGGACTGGCACCGCTGATCGTCGAGGAAATCTTCGCCATCGTCGCTCAACTCAACGCCCAGGAAGGGATGAGCTTTTTGTTGGCCGAACAGAACATCAACGTCGCCCTGCGCCACGCCAGCTATGCCTACATCCTCGAAAACGGTCGTGTGGTGGGGCAAGGCACGGCCGCAGCGCTGGCTGCGCGCGAGGACATCCGCCACTTCTACCTGGGCGGCAAGGCGGGTGGCCAGGGGCAATCGATTCAAGAACCTTCGACTCGACAGGAGTAGACATGAGCACTGCACTCTCACCCGATCTCCCTGCGCAGACGCGCGCGGCGCCGCTGCGTGCGGCGCAGGTCATTGGTAGCGACAGCGAAGCCATCGAAGTGGCACAGCGCCTGGCTGCGGATTTCGCCCGCGAGGCCGCCGCACGCGACCGTGAGCGGCGCTTGCCCTGGGCAGAACTGGAGCGCTTCTCCGACAGCGGCCTGTGGGCGATCACCGTACCCAAGGCCTACGGCGGTGCTGGCGTGTCCTACCGCACCCTCAGTGAAGTGATCGCCACGGTGTCCGCCGCCGACTCTTCACTCGGGCAACTGCCGCAGAACCACTTCGGGGTGCTGAGCAACCTTGCCCTGACCGGCAGCGAGGCGCAGAAGCGCGCCTATTACGCCAAGGTGCTGCAGGGCTATCGCTTCGGCAACGCCTTCTCCGAAGCGCGCAGCCAGTACGTGACCACCTTCCAGACGCAGATTCGCTTCGAGGGCGACACCGCCGTGCTGAACGGTGAGAAGGCCTACTGCACCGGCGCGCTGTTCGCCCATATCGTGCCGGTGGCGGGCGTCGATGAACACGACCGCCCGCACATCGCCTTCGTCCCCCGCGATGCCTCCGGCCTGAGTGTGATCGACAGCTGGGACGGCTTCGGCCAGCGCATCACCGCCAGCGGCCAGGTGCGCATCGAGGGCGTGCGCGTGCCGACAAGTGCCGTGATACCGGCCTGGAAGGCCTACGAGCAGCCCACCGCCGATGGACCGATCTCGCAGATCATCCAGGCTGCCGTGGACACTGGCATCGCCCGTGGCGCCTTTGCCGAAACCCTGCGCGTGGCGCGCTTGGCCCGCCCCTGGGTCGACAGCGGCCTGGAGCACGCCTGGCAGGACCCGCTGGCCCAGGCGCTGATCGGCGAATTGGCCTGGCGCCTGCACGCCGCCGAGGCGGTCTTGCAACGTGCCGGCGAGGCGGTGGATGACGCCGTCGCCGAGCCCAGCGAGGCGCGGGTGGCGCAGGCGTCGGTGATCGTCGGCCAGGCCAAAGTGCTGTCCACCGAAATTGCCCTGCAAGCGTCCAGTCGTTTGCTGGAGCTTGGGGGCACGCGCAGCGTCTCGGCCAGCCAGGGGCTTGACCGGTTCTGGCGCAATGCCCGGACCCACACCTTGCATGATCCGGTGCGCTGGAAGTATCACCTGGTCGGCAACCGACTGCTCAATGGCATCGCACCACCCCGTCACGCCTGGAACTGAGGACCTTTCCATGTCTATTTCACATGCTCAAGGCCGTGGTGACCTGGCCCATGCTCGCCATGTCGAAGCCTCGCTGCTGGACTACCTGCGCGGGCAGAGCGCCCGCCATGAAGCGCTGGTGATTGCGGCTGTCGGTGACCTGCGTATTCGTATCGACGCAGCCGACGCCTTGCGCGCCCGCGCCGACGACTCGCCTGCGGCGGCCATCGCTTTTCGGTTGGCGGCGGCGGAGGCTGTGCGCCTGGCCGGGCAGACGCACCTGGAGTTGGTCGGGCACGGCCTGCCGGCGCCCGCACCCTCCGAGGCCGAGCCGGCGCTGCCGACCCAGCGGCGCCTGCTCGGCGATCACTATCTCAACGGTACTGCACCTGCGGCCGGCTGAGCCCGTTCTCTGTGGGGCGTCTGGACGCTGGCCGCAGGTCGGTGTTCAGGACGCCTGGGCGCCGCCGCCGATCTGCCAGACATACGGCGGTTCGCTGCCATTGACTTCCCAGTCGCCGACGATGCGCTCCTTGTAGATCACCGGGTTATGCGAGGCGGCCGTGCGGGCATTGCGCCAGTGGCGATCGAGCTGACGGGTGATGCGGGTGCTGGACGCGCCCAGGGCGTTGAACAGATCGCTGGTGGCCCGCAGCACCAAGTCCACGGCGGCGACCTGGGCCTGCGCCGAGGTCAGTTCGGCCAGCACGTTGGCGTCTCGTTCGGCTGCGGGTGCCTCCGCCCAATGGGCCAGGTAGGCCTGGTGCGCCGCTTCGGCTGCGCGCAGGGTCGCGGCCTCGGCGGCGTAGACCAGGCCGCTGGCCTTGCCGATCACTTGCAACACCTGGGCATCCTGGCTTACGGCCTGAGCATTGCCATGGCTGAACACCCGCGTGCGGGTACGGGTTTCGCTGCTGAAGTCACGCACCGCAGCGCGTCCGGAGCCGACGATGACGGCCAGCAGCACCAGTTGATAGAACGCCGTCTGGTACTTGAAACGGGTGGCGAAATCGATGATGTCCTCTGGTTCGACCACGGCGTTGTCGAACACCGAGGTGCCGCTGCCGGTGGTGCGCTGGCCGAAACCGTCCCAGTCGTCGCTCAAGGTGACGCCCGGTTGCCGCGTCCGCACCGCCGCGATCACGTCGGCGCCGGTGTCGTCGCGACGGGCGAACAGGTCGATCCAGTCCGCGAAAATGCTACCGGTGCTGTAGTACTTGGTGCCGTTGACCACCCACTGGTCGCCTTGGCGCGACACCCGGGTGAGGACGTCGCCGATCTTGACCGCGCCTATTTCGGTCCAGGCGCAGCCCACCAGGTCACCGTCCACGAAGCGTTTGAACCAGCGGTCCTGGGCGGCGCTGGCATGGGCGTTGAGGCGATCTTCGACGAAGGCGAAGTGACCGCGCAGCGCCTGGGGCAGATTCGAGTCGGCTTCGGCCAGTTCGATCAGCAGCTGCACCAGTTGCGTCAGCGACGCGCCCGCACCGCCATGCTCGATCGGCACGCGCACGGCGCCGAAGCCCGCGTCCTTGAGCCAGCGGATCGGCTCGAACGGCAGGCGGCGCTCACGCTCGCGCTCGACGCTGCCTTCGGCAATTCGGGCGAACAAGGGGCGAAAGCGTGCGGCGAGGGTGTCGTAGTCGGTGCCGGTGGACAGCGTGGGAACGTGGGCGTGAGCGGTCATGGCAATTCTCCTGAGGATGCGAATGCAGTCGGCAGTGGCCTCGCAAACTCCGTGCCCTATAAGAAAACCTCCGTAAATCAGGAACTTGGTGATTCAGATGGGCGATTGAGCTGTGGCGCGCGCAACAGCTTGCTGAATCACTGTTGGCAGCAAGGCAGCAGTGCTTGTCGACGAGGATGTTGCCTGGTGGTCAGGGGTTCAGCAGAGTGCGTGTCTCAGGGCAGTAACGATCACCTCGAATTCTCACAAGCTATTGATTCGAAGACATTTCTGGTATTGGCACGGTTGCTGCTCCAGCCCTTGTGCGGTCGCCAGTGCGGCCTGACTTTCGAGCCACAGGAGACTTCGTCATGAGCCAAGCGATCAAATTTGCCTACTGGGTGCCCAACGTCAGCGGCGGTCTTGTCGTCAGCAAGATCGAGCAGCGCACCCATTGGGACATCGATTACAACCGCACGCTGGCGCAGATCGCCGAACGTGCCGGATTCGATTACGCGCTGTCGCAGATTCGCTTCACTGCAGGCTACGGGGCCGACAATCAGCATGAGTCGGTGACCATCAGCCACGCGCTGCTGGCGGCCACCGAGAAACTCAAGGTGATTGCCGCGATCCTGCCCGGCCCCTGGACGCCGGCCTTGGCCGCCAAGCAACTGGCAAGCATCGACCAGTTCACCGGCGGGCGCATCGCGGTGAACGTGGTGTCCGGCTGGTTCAAGGGCGAGTTTCGCGCCATCGGCGAGCCTTGGCTGGACCACGACGAGCGCTACCGGCGCTCCGAAGAATTCATTCGGGCCCTGAAGGGCATCTGGACCCAGGACAACTTCAGCTTCCACGGCGACTTCTACCGCTTCAACGACTACAGCCTCAGACCCAAGCCGCTGCAGCGACCGCACCCGGAAATTTTCCAGGGCGGAAGTTCGCGGGCCGCACGCGACATGGCCTCGCGGGTGTCGGACTGGTACTTCACCAACGGCAACAGCGTGGCCGGTATCAAGGCCCAGATCGATGACCTGCGGGCCAAGGCGGCAGCCAACGGTCATTCGGTGAAGGTGGGCGTCAACGCCTTCATCATCGCCCGCGACAGCGAGGAGGAGGCCCAGGCGGTGCTGGCTGAAATCATCGCCAAGGCCGACCCCGAGGCGGTGCGAGGCTTTGCCAGCGAAGCGAAGAACGCCGGGGCGGCCAGTCCCGAAGGCGAGGGCAACTGGGCGCAGTCCAGTTTCGAGGACCTGGTGCAGTACAACGATGGTTTCAAGACCAACCTGATCGGCACGCCCCGGCAGGTCGCCGAGCGCATCGTCGCGCTCAAGGCCGTGGGGGTCGATCTGATCCTCTCAGGTTTCCTGCACTTCCAGGAGGAGGTGGAGTATTTCGGTCGGCGGGTTCTGCCGCTGGTGCGCGAGCTTGAGCAGGAGGTGGTGGCGCCCCGGGCGGTGGCCTAGGACACCTCTCTTGCGAATGCTCAGATCGAGAATTGCAGGGTCCGCTGCGGACGCGCCAGGGAAGGCGCGCCGCGCCGATTGACCACCAACTCGCCAATGGCGATCAGCCGCGCGCGGGTGATGTTGCGGCTCAAGCCCAGCAAACTGGCCGTGTGCACCTGGTTGCAGTGGCAGAAGCGGTAGGCGGTGCGCAACAGGCTGTCTTCGACCTTTTCATGCAGATCCCCCGCCTGTTCCTCGAACAACCGATGGAACGCCTGCAGCAACTGATCCTCGGCGCTTTGCGGCGCAGCGGTCTGGACCGAGCTCTGGCGCTCGATGCGCAGGTGCGACAAGCGCAGGTCGTCATCACGCACCAGACCGTTGCGGCACACCAGAAGGGTGTGGTGGATGACGTTTTCCAGTTCACGAATGTTGCCCGGCCAGTCATAGCTCAACAGCTTGCGCTCGGCCTCGTGCGTCAGGCGCACCTGGCCGTAGCCGAGCCGGTTGCAGTAGGTGTCGAGGAAGTGCCGGGTCAGCGGCAGGATGTCGCCCGGACGCTCGCGTAGTGGATACAACTGCAGGCTGACCACATTGAGCCGGTAATACAGGTCCTCGCGGAAGTGACCTGCGCCGATGGCCTTGTCCAACTGCACGTTGGTGGCGGCGACCACGCGCACGTCGATTGGCAGGCTCTTGCGCGACCCCAGCCTCACCACCTCGCGCTCTTGCAACACGCGCAGCAGCTTGACCTGGATCGCCATGGGCAGGTCGCCGATCTCGTCGAGGAACAAGGTGCCGCCATTGGCTTCCTCGAACCAGCCAGCCTTGGCGCTCAGGGCGCCGGTGAACGCACCTTTCTCATGACCGAACAGCTCGGCCTCGACCAGTGATTCAGAGAAAGCGCCGCAGTTGACCGCCACGAACGGGCCTTCGCGTCGGCGGCTCAAATGGTGGATGTGACGGGCGACCAGCTCTTTGCCGGTGCCGGTTTCGCCGATCACCAGCACGCTGGCCTCGCTCGGCGCGACTTGTTGCAAATGGGCGAGCAACGCTTGCGAACGAGGGTCTTCGAAGACCTGCGCGGTCGCCCGGATCGAGGTCGCCAGAGTCGGCGAGGGGGGGAGGGTCAGCAGTTGCATGGCGATCCTTATCAGTTGCGCACGCGGCTTGGCGTGGATAAACGATTTGCTAGCCAGAGGGTTATAAAGGGGTCGGGTGCTTTTAAAAAATAATAAAAAATCCTATTTGTATTCCTCTGGGAAATATTGAGTGTAAGGGCCTGTGATTTAAGATCGACACAGGTACGTTCTGGAGGACGCCATCTTGGATGCCATGACTGTCGATGAACTCGCCGAGCGGCTGTTGGCGCAAGGTTGCAACCCGTCGCTTTACGCCATCGGTACGCGGGGTCCGGCGTCCGATGTTTTTTATCTGAGCCAAGTGGGTGGGCGTTGGCAGGTTTGCTATACGGAGCGCGGGCGGGATGCTGAGCCGATCTATGTATCGGCGAGTGAGTCAGAGGCTTGCCAATTCTTTTTTGAGCACGTCATGGCGATGCGGCATGACCACTGCGTGGGTTTTTTCGACCGCGAAGACGAGGCTGTGGCGTTGCGGCGCGAGCTGGGTGAATTGGGGGTGCAGAGCTGGATCGATACGATTCCCTATGGGGGCGAGCGGGATCTTCGGTATCGGGTGTTTGTGGTGGGGAAGGGGATTCATGTGGCAGCGGCGGTGTTGGGGGCGGTGCCGTGGCAAGTGATCGGCAAACTTGGCCACCATCATGTGGGCCAGCGAGCCTGCTGTCGGGATACAGTTGGCATATCAACCCCTGTGATCACTGGGAACCTACGGAACTACTAAATCAAGCGGGGCTACGGCTTGCCCTATTCGCTCGCCGGTACAACTCGTTGCGTAGCCCCAGCAGGCGGCACATACCCTTCCATGCACATGATTCTGCCCCTGAAAAACAATTGTTGGAGTTACGCCACCACGTGCGAAACCTTGTGTGGCTGTGATGGTTTCACCTGTGGTGGATAAAAACGCTACGCCTGTGCGTCCAACGTGCGCATACGTTTGCGCAAATGAATGCAAAACTGGCAGTGCATTCCCCATGCTTCCATTTGGATGTGGCATGTCTTTCTCCTTGGGAGGATAACGGTTAATTCAGTAGACGTCCGCGAGAGTAGCTTGAGAACATCTTGAATTCAAACAGCACGATGTTAGTGGAGACACGGCGACCAGTGTGGGTGTCAAGACGGTATTTACTAAAGCGTTCAATATTTAGGCTTCCTGGTCTCGGTGGCTCCGCTTGTCGTGAACAATCCGCTGAGAATTGACCGGCACGCTGCTTCGACGTTAACTGCAAAAAATACAGCATCTATAGTACGGCTCGGCCATTGATACGGAGTAGGGCCGAGGAGTCATATCCCCCTCAGTCCACCCTCCGTACCAGTTGCCTGCTTGGCCTCAGGCTGGGGGCATCCTTTTCAAACCATCCAAATCATGACCTCAAATTGCCCCAGATGTAGCAATTCGCTGGAAGTAAATGGCTCTTCGAGGCTAGGAAAAGGCAGAAATGACCAGCTAACAAGCATGCACGAAGCCCCTAAAGACTCTCCGGATCCCCAAAAAACATCTGTATCCGCGACCGCAACCACCGCTCCGCCGGATCGTTGTCCTGTGCGCCACGCCAGGCCATGTGCAACTCGAACGTCTGCACGTCCAGCGGCATGTCCTCGGCTCGCAGTCCTCCCGCCGCGGTGAGCGTCTCTGCCGCGTAGTCAGGCACGGTGGCGATGATGTCGGTGCCCGCGAGCAGGGTGCCCAGGCCATTGAACTGAGGCACGGCCAGTACCACATGACGCTTGCGGCCAAGGGTTTCCAGGGTTTCGTCGATGAAGCCGGACAGGTCGCCGGCGAACGACACCAATGCGTGCGGGCGGGCGCAGAAGTCGTCCAGGGTCAGGGCGCCGGGTACGCTGTCGGCGCGCAGCAGCTTGGGCTTGCTGCGGCGCAGGACCTTGCGCTTGGCGTTGGCGGGCAGGTCGGCGGTGTAGCTGACGCCCACCGAGATTTCGCCGGAGGCCAGCAGGGTGGGCATCAGCAGGTAGTTGACCCGGCGCACCACCAGGACGATGCCCGGCGCTTCGGCGCGGATCCGCTTGAGCAACTGCGGCAGCAGGGCGAATTCGGCGTCGTCGGACAGGCCGATGCGAAACACCGAGGTGCTGGTGGCGGGGTCGAACTCGGCGGCGCGGCTGACGGCGGTGGAGATCGAGTCCAGCGCGGGGGAGAGCAGGGCGAAGATCTCCTGGGCGCGGGCCGAGGGCTCCATGCTGCGGCCGGTACGCACGAACAGCGGGTCGTCGAACAGGTTGCGCAGACGTGACAGCGCCGCACTGATCGCCGGCTGGCCGAGAAACAATTTCTCGGCAGCGCGGGTCACGCTGCGCTCGTGCATCAGCGTTTCGAACACGATCAGCAGGTTGAGGTCTACTCGGCGCAGGTCGTTGCGATTCATCGGTGCGTGTCGCCTTGCTCTGGTGGGTCGGGATGAATAGTACGGCCAAAGGCTGTTAACCTGCACGGATTTACCGGCCTCGGATCAATCGCAGGCATGTCGACTATTAATGGCCACTGATGGTCTAACCGGCAAAGCCCCGATAAAGTTCGTGGTAATACGAGATTCACACAGGCGAGGTATGCGATGTCCCGCATGATCCGGTTCCACAAGTTCGGCCCGGCCGACGTGCTGCGCTGCGAAGAGCAGCCTGAGCCGTCGCCGGCCGCCGGCGAAGTCCAGGTGCGCGTCCAGGCCATTGGCCTGAGTTGGTACGACGTGCTCTGGCGGCAGAACCTGGCGCCGTCCCACGCGCGACTGCCGGCCGGTATCGGTCATGAAATGGCCGGGGTGGTGACCCAGGTCGGCGAGGGTGTCGATGACATCGCGGTGGGCGACCGCGTCGCCAGCTTCCCGGCCACCAGCCCGAACGAGCATCCGGTGTACGGCGATGTCATCGTTTTGCCGCGCACGGCCATTACCCGCTACCCCGAACACTTGACGCCCATCGAAGCGAGCGTGCACTACACGCCGCTGCTGATCGCCTATTTCGCCTATGTCGACCTGGCACGGGCCAAGGCCGGGCAGTCGGCGCTGGTGACCGATGCCAGCCACTGCGCAGGCCCGGCTTTCGTGCAATTGGGCAAGGCCCTGGGCCTGAAGGTGATCGCGGCCACCAAGGAGCCCGAGCAGCGCGACTATCTGCTGGGCCTGGGCGCTGACAAGGTGATCGTCACCGAAGAGCAGGACCTGCTGATGCAGATCGGCAAGTACACCGATGGCCGCGGCGTGGATATGGTGCTCGACGGCATGGGCGGTCCGCAGATGTCACTGCTCGGCGATGTCCTTGCGCCGCGTGGCAGCCTGGTGCTTTATGGCCTGCAAGGCGGCAATCAGACGCCTTTCCCGGCGTGTGCGGCGTTTCAGAAGAACATCCAGTTCCATGTGCACTGCATCGGCAACTTCACCGGCAAGCCTGAACTGGGCATTGCTCAGGATCAGGTGGCGATGCAGCGTGCGCTGCGCGATATCAATCAGTTCACTGCCGATAAGCTGCTGACACCACAGATCATCAGGGTCTACCCCTTCGAGGAGGTCGTGCAGGCGCACCGCCTGATGGATGATTGCCCGTGCGGCGGACGGATCGTGCTGGACTTGGGGGCCGCCCCCTGATCGAAGCGATGCGCTGATTGGGTGTCCCCGACAGCCGCCCCTGTAATCCCACTATGTGCCCTGTCGGGCGCGGGGTTACAGGGGCGGCTTTTTGCATTGATGCGCATAGACTGTTCGTTTGCTGGTCAAGCACTGAAACTTCCTACAAATATTTAGTGTGTATCTGATATCTAAAACGCATGCAATATTATCGGCATCTCATGCGGCGGCTCATATCCTTAAAACAAGGGGCTTAATCTCTATAGTCACCTTTGAATTACGACTATCTGAATGGTTTTTTTACGCTCATCTGTATCTGTTATTCAGCGTACAACCCTCGATAATGGCCCTGTGACACCCAGGCTGAACGCCTGCGGAGTGGCCAGTTGCTTCAGTTTTCGGCTAGCGAGCGCGGGGATTGAAGCTGTGGCGCGTCACTAACCCAAAATAGTTGCGAGAAGCTGCTTCAAGTTTTCCTAGTTAGCTGTAGGAAATCTCCGGAATGCTGAACAAAACATATTCAGCAGTTCGATGACCCGAGGCTTTATTGCGCTCAAGGAATGGAGTGGAACACATGAGCAGTATCCATGATCAAGCAATGCACTACATCTATCAGCAAGTGCTGGAGCGGTTGCTCGACCATATGACCCAAGCCCAGCGTGCCTCGGTTCAGTTGTTGATCCAGCGGCTGCTGGTGTCGGCTGGCGGCGTCGAGTATCTGCGCGATTTCCGGCTGTTGGTGTTGCTGGGGCACGACCGCAGCAATGTCAGTCTGTTGGCGTTTCTACGGGCGGCGCAACTGAGTATTGCCTTGCGCGGCCCCGAGACCTTTCGCCTGCAAGTGGTCGTCAATGCCAGGCCGGCATTGACCGACATGCTGCTCGACCACCTGGAACGAACCTTCGGCGCACTGTTTCTGCATGACGACCCGCGGGTCGAGTTGCTGCTGGCAGGTGCAGGCTACGTGCAGCCGTTCAGTCGCGACCCTTCGTGTACAGCCGAGTCGCAGCAAGCCGACCGCGACGCCTTGCTGATGTTTGGCCATTTGTGTGCAGGCCAGCCTGAGGCGGTGCTGGGCAGTCGCTTGCACCTGGAGTTGGGTGATACCGTGCGCACGCTATTGCAGCGCGTGGCGCAACCCAGCGCCGTGATCACTGCCGTGCCCCTGCGACAGCGTCAGCGCTTCCTGGCCTGGAGCCGCGCTGCCATGCGTGTCAGCGGTGAGCGTGGCGACGCGGCCTTGCATCGCTGTGCAGGTGCCTTGTGCGAGTTGCTCGGGCGCATGCACTGCACGCTAGCGTCCCCGATGCAGCGGCCGGATCCTGTGCCTTACGGACGTAATGGCAAATTGGCGCTGCGCATCATCGCCGTCGATGACCTGCTCAACGAGCGGCGCGACGATGATCATCTGGTCGAGGCGCTGGGCCTCGGCGCGGCATCATCTGCCAGCCCGACACCTCTGGCCGCGTTCTCCGATCCTGCCTATCTGGCGCACTTGCAACGCCTGCGCACCCACTGGCTGGGAAGCGCCAGCGATACCGCGTGGTTGGCAAGCGAGCCCGGGCTCGCCATGCTTCAGCGCGCTTTCGGCATCGACGACGTTCAGTCCACCTGCCTGCTGTTCGCCCCCTTCGCCGAGCGAGGCGAAGGATTGGCGGCCTTCGTCCAGCGCTGTCATCCGGCCATGCGTGTGGCGCTGCCGTATCTGCACCGGGCGCTTCAGGGCGAGCCGTGCCCGGAAGCGGTGGTGCAGTGGTTGCTCGATACCAGTGGGCTGAGCCTGGCTCAACTGCGCGGTATCTATAACGGACGTATCGATCCGACGGCCGCGCGGCTGATGCACCGAGTGGCTCGCCGCGATGCGCGTCTGCGCCTGGTGCTACCACCGATGCTGCGCGTAGGCGTCACCGCGCCGATTGCCTGCTGATGGGGCGTTCGGTACGTGGGGAGTTCGCCTATCAGGCGGTCTATCGCTATCTGCTGACGCAGATCACGCAAATGCGGGGGGCTGAGGATGAACGTCTGCCTTCGTTGCGCGATCTGGCACGACGGCTGCGCGTTTCGCTGGCTACCGTGCAGTGCGCCTACAGCCTGCTGGAGGCCGAGGGTCGCGTACATACGGTGCCCAAGTCGGGCTATTACGCTCGACCCGCGCACCTGGGGCCCAATGAGACAGTTCATCACCAGGTCCTGCCTTTGAGCGGTTCCCCGCCACCCTGCGCGACGCTCGAACCGTTGCTGTTGGCCCACGAGCGGCGCCTGGGTGGTCAGGCGCAGGAGGAGCGGGTCGCTCAGGCGGTGCTGCGCCGCGCGATTGCCGCGCGGCTGACGCATTCATCAGGCCGTTACTGGCGGGCCGAAGACGTCAGTCTGTCGCCCGACTTACCGGCATTGCTCTCTACCTCGTTGCACGCCTTGAATCTGCAGGGCAGCACGATCCTGGTGGCCACGCCCTGTTGCGCACGAGACGTTCAGGTGCTTGAGCAATTGGACATGCGGATTGTGGAGTGGCCCCTTGAGGTGCCGGACTTCGACGCACTGGCGCGGCTGCTGGAGGCGGAAAAGGTGCACTTGGTAGTAATGCCCGCCTGCCTTGCCAGCCCGCCCGGGCGCTGGCTTTCGCCTGACGAACAACGCGAGTTGGCACGCTTGCTGGGCCTTCATGGGGTTTGGCTGCTGGAGAACGATCAGGACAGCGAACAGTGTTTCGCAGGATCGCCGGCATCGCACCTTCGCGATTGGGTGGACCCGCGCCGGCTGTTGGTGCACGGCACATTGGAGGCGATTGTCGGCGCAGAAGCCCCCATTGCCTATCTGCTCAGCCCGCATCCTGAGGTGCGCGAAGCCATCGCGCGGCGCAACTTCCGGCTTCCACCCCGACGTGTGTTGGCTTTGGCGCGTGTGCTGAGCCGGTCCGATCTGGACAGCCAGCTTGAGCAGGCACGATCGACGCTGCGAGGGCGCATGGCGACACTCTGCCAGTTGATGGATCAGCACCACCTCGGTGACTGGCTGGCCTATGCTGCACCGCAGGGCGGATACACGCTATGGTGCCGTTTGCATCGTTCCATCGACATCGATAGCCTCTGCGCCCGCCTGCACAGTCCGGCGCTGCGGGTGCTTGCCGGAACTCGGTTCAGTGTGCAGGGGCTGTTTGAACAGAGCCTGGCGCTGAGCTGGGAGGGCGACGATGCAGCGGCACTGGGTCAGGCACTCGCGGACCTGGCCCGAGCCTTGTCAGACCTCCACGGTGCCGACCACCCGGTTGCGGGATGACCGCCGATCCGGCGCGCTTGCCAGAATCGGCGATCTGTATGTATAACCAGTGCTTCTTTGTTCAGCTTCCGATCCTTCGCCGTGATTGCCCACTCCGTCGACGACCCGTTCTATTACCTGCACAACTTCCGGCAAGTGCTGCGCTGGGTCGAGCAACGTTATGCCGACCTGCTCGACGCCGAAGATCAGGCGTTTCTCCTACAGTTTGCACGCCTGCCCCAGCCTGCCCAGGCCCTGCTGGTACGCATGGTGATGCGCAAGGGCGACCTGTTTCGCGATGATCGCCTGCACTATACCGAGATCGGCGATACCGCCCAGGCCCTGGCGCCGTTGCTGAGTCTCGGCTGGGTCTGTGCAGAGCCGGTACTGACCTTGGAGCAGTTGTTCGCGCTGCTGCGCAAGGACGAACTCGCGTGCTGCTTCGCCGGCCACCTCAGCCAGCCCAAGGCCACCAAAGCGCGACTTTTGGCTGAGCTGCAAGCGCTGGAATTGGTCGAGCGCCCGTTGCACGCCTGGTACGCCGAGGCGCCGGTGCGCATCCTGCACTGGCGCCTGCAACCGTTGTGCGACCGTTTGCGCTTGTTGTTCTTCGGCAACCTGTATCAGGACTGGTCCGAATTCGTGCTGGCCGATCTGGGGCTGCTGCGCTACGAGCAGGTCAGCTTCAGCAGCGACTCGCGCACCCTGCGCCAGCGCGCCGATGTCGATCTGGCCATGGCGCTGCACGCCTGCGCCGAACGGCTGGAACAGGGCGAGGCGCCGGAGGGGCTGGTGCTGCTGTTGGGTCGGCTGGTCAGTGATAACCCCTGGCTGGCGCGGCGCCGCACCCGGTTGCTGTATGCCATCGGCCAGCGCTGTGAGCGTCTGGGTGACTGGGCGCAGGCGGCTACGGTGTATGAAGGGCTCGCCCACCCGCAGGCGCGGATTCGTCGGGTGCGGGTGTTCGAGCGCAGCGAGCAGTGGGAGAGGGCGCATGCACTTGCTCTGCACATGGCCCAGGCGCCGGCCAACCCGCTGGAGGTGCAGGCACTGGCGCGCATGCTGCCGCGCCTGAACCGCAAGCTCGGCGGGCCACCGCATCGGCGCAGGGCTTCGGCGGTGCAGGAACTGATCGAGCTGCAATTGCCTCTGGACAGTGCCGGGCAAGGCGTCGAGCGTGCCGTGCGTGCGCATCTGCAGCAGTCCGGGGGCGAGGTGCACTATGTGGAGAACACCCTGTTCAACAGCCTGTTCGGCCTGCTGTGCTGGGAGGCGGTTTTCGCGCCGCTGCCCGGCGCCTTCTTCCACCCTTACCAAGCCGCGCCGCAGGACCTTCACGACGACGACTTCCAGACCCGCCGCGCCGCGTTGTTCGAGGCCTGCTTCGCTCAGCTCGACGACGGTCGCTATCGCCAGACCATCCGCGACCGCTTCGCCGCCAAATACGGGTTGCAGTCGCCCTTCGTATTCTGGGCCGCGCTGAATGAAAACCTGATCGAGCAAGCGCTGGCCTGTGTGCCGGCGCAGCATCTGAAGCACTGCTTCGTGCGGCTGTTGCAGGACATTCGCAACAATCGCACCGGCATGCCCGATCTGATCCAGTTCTGGCCCGAACAGGCGCGCTACCAGATGATCGAGGTCAAGGGGCCGGGCGATCGCCTGCAGGACAACCAGTTGCGCTGGCTGGAGTTCTGTCGGGAGCACGCCATGCCGGTGGCGGTGTGTCATGTGCGTTGGTGCGAGGCGGTGGCGTGAGCCTGAGCGTGGCCGTCCGAGCACTGTGCGAGTTCGCCGCCAAGGTGGGCGATCTGGACCTGCGTTTCACCCCGTCGCCCACCGCCCAGCAAGGCATGGAAGGCCATCGACAGGTGGTTGCACGCCGCGACCCCGGCTATCAGTCGGAGGTGTCGCTCGAAAGCGAGTACCAAGGTTTGCGTGTGCGTGGCCGCGCCGACGGCTACGATCCGGTGCGTAATCGCGTGGAAGAGATCAAGACCCACCGTGGCGACTTGGCCCGCCAGCCGGACAACCACCGCCAACTGCACTGGGCCCAGGCCAGGGTCTATGCCTGGCTGTTGTGTCAGTCGCGAGGGCTGGCGCAGATGGAGGTCACCCTGGTCTACCTGGACATCGACAGCGACCGCCAGACGCTGTTCAGCGAGCAGCAGCAGGCCGACGATCTGCAGCGTTTCTTCGAGACGCTGTGCCAGCGCTACATTGGTTGGGCCCAGGCCCAGCGCCTGCGCCAGGCCGAACGCAACCGCGACTTGCAACGTCTGGCGTTTCCTTACCCGCAGTTTCGCCAGGGCCAGCGCCAGTTGGCCGAAACCCTGTACAAGGCGGTCGCCACCGGGCGCTGTCTGATGGCCCAGGCCAGCACCGGCATCGGCAAGACACTCGGTACGCTGTTTCCGCTGCTCAAGGCCATGGTCCCGCAGCAACTGGACAAACTGTTCTTCCTCACGGCCAAGACCCCGGGCCGGGCTTTGGCGCTCGATGCACTGCGCCAGATCAGCGCCGCCACCGCACAACCTGGGCTGCGAGCGCTGGAGCTGATTGCCCGGGACAAAGCTTGCGAGTATCCCGACCGCGCTTGCCACGGCGAGTCCTGCCCACTGGCTAAGGGCTTTTACGATCGTCTGCCGGCGGCGCGCGAGGCGGCGTCGCACGTGCCGCTGCTCGATCGCGCCGCGCTGCGCGAGGTGGCCCTGGCCCATGAGGTCTGTCCTTACTACCTGGGGCAGGAGATGGCGCGTTGGGTTGACGTGGTGGTTGCCGACTACAACTACTACTTCGATGCCCACGCGCTGCTGTTCGGCCTGACCCAGCTCAACCAGTGGCGCGTGGCGGTGCTGGTGGACGAAGCGCACAACTTGGTCGAGCGCGGTAGGGCCATGTACAGCGCCTGTCTCGATCAGGGTCAGTTGATGGCGCTGCGTCAGCGTAAACCGGCCGGATTGACCACTGTGCTGGAGCGCCTCAATCGTCAATGGAACGCCCTGTACAAAGAGCAACAGGCCCCGTATCACGCCAGCGAGCCGGTCCCCGACGCCTTCATCAGGGCATCGCAACAGTGTACCGGGGTGATCCAGGAGCACCTGGAACAGATGCCTGCCCAAGTCGATCCACAGGTGTTGCAGTTCTATTTCCAGCTCCTGCAGTTCACCCGAGTGGCGGAGCTGTTCGACGAACACTTCCTGTTCGACATTCAACTGCGCAACGGCCCCCGGCGCCGGCGGCTGGCGACGCTGACGCTGCGCAATGTGGTGCCTGCGCGCTTGCTCGCACCGCGCATGGCCGCCGCGCGCAGCGTCACGCTGTTCTCGGCGACCCTCGGCCCGCGACGGTTCTATGCCGATCTACTGGGCATGCCCGCCGACACCGGCTGGCTGGAGGTCGCCGCGCCCTTTCGTGCCGAGCAGCTACAGGTGCACATCGTCAGCCAAGTGTCGACCCGCTACCAGCAACGGCAGCGCTCCCTGGCCCCCATCGTCGAGCTGATCGCCGGGCAATATCGTCGTCAACCCGGCAACTACCTGGCGTTCTTCAGCAGTTTCGAGTATCTGCAGCAGGTCGCTTCGCTGTTCGCCGAGCGGCACCCCGAGGTGACGCAATGGTGTCAGGCCCCGGGTATGGACGAGGCGGCGCGGGAAGCTTTCCTGGCGCGCTTCGTCGAGCAGGGGCAGGGGGTCGGCTTCGCGGTGCTCGGCGGTGCGTTCGGTGAAGGTGTGGACCTGCCCGGTACGCGTCTGATCGGCGCCTTCGTTGCCACCTTGGGCCTACCGCAGGTCAATCCGGTCAACGAACAGTTCAAGGCGCGCCTAGGGCGTCAGTTCGGTGCCGGCTTCGATTACACCTACCTGTACCCGGGCGTACGCAAGGTGATCCAGGCGGCCGGTCGGGTGATTCGGGGGGAACAGGATCGCGGCGTGCTGTTTCTGATCGACGAGCGCTTCAGCGAACCGCGCGTGCAGCAGATGTTTCCCGCCTGGTGGCAGATCGCCGAGTGAGCGGCGTGTGGCCATCGCGCCGCCGTGCAACTCCCAGTACACTGCGCGTTCCAACACCTACATCCGTAGAACTCGAGGTTTTGCATGACGCTCAGTCCTTTGGCAGGCAAGCCGGCTCCCGCCAGCGTGCTGGTCGATATTCCCCGCCTGTTGACGGCCTACTACACCGGTCGCCCGGACGCCTCCATCGCCGCCCAGCGCGTGGCCTTCGGCACCTCGGGGCACCGTGGCACTTCGTTCGAGCTGAGCTTCAACGAGCACCATGTGTTGGCCATCACTCAGGCGATCTGTCTGTATCGCCAGGAAAAAGGCATTGATGGCCCGTTGTTCATCGGCGCCGACACCCACGCCTTGTCAGCCCCGGCTGCCGCCAGCGCGCTCGAAGTCTTGGCGGCCAATGGCGTGCAGGTGCGGCTGTCCAAAGATGACGAATACACCCCGACACCCGCAGTGTCCCACGCCATTCTCTGCTACAACCGTGGGCGCCAGCAGGGGCTGGCCGACGGTATCGTCATCACCCCGTCGCACAATCCGCCCCAGAGCGGCGGCTTCAAGTACAACCCGCCCAACGGCGGGCCGGCCGACAGCGATGTGACCAAGTGGATCGAGGCCAAGGCCAATGAACTGCTGGCGGCCGAACTGGCTGGCGTCAAACGTATGCCCTACGCCCAGGCGTTGCAGGCCGCGACCACCGAGCGCCATGACTACCTCGGCAACTACGTCGCCGACCTGGAAAACGTCATCGACTTCGAGGTGATTCGCAACGCCAAGCTGCGCCTGGGCGTCGACCCATTGGGTGGCGCTGGCGTGCGCTACTGGTCGGCCATCGCCGAGCGCTATGGCCTGGATCTGGAAGTGGTCAACACCGAGGTCGATCCAACCTTCCGCTTCATGAGCGTCGACTGGGACGGGCAGATCCGCATGGACCCATCCTCGCCCCACGCCATGCAAGGCCTGATCGGCTTGCGCGAGCGCTTCGACGTGGCGTTCGCCTGCGACCCGGACCACGACCGCCATGGCATCGTCACTGCTGACGGGCTGCTGCAGCCGAACAACTACCTGGCCGTGGCCATCGACTATCTGTTCCGTCATCGCCCGCACTGGCGTCACGACGCAGCCGTCGGCAAGACCGTGGTGAGCAGCGGCATGATCGACCGGGTCACCGCACAACTGGGCCGGGAGCTCTACGAAGTGCCAGTGGGGTTCAAGTACTTCGCCCAAGGCCTGTTCGAAGGCACGCTCGGCTTTGGCGGCGAAGAAAGTGCCGGCGCCTCGTTCCTGCGCCTGGACGGCAGCGTCTGGGCCACCGATAAGGACGGCCTGATACCAGCACTGCTGGCGGCCGAGATGACCGCCCGCACCGGACGCAACCCGAGCCAGGCCTACGCTGACCTCACCGCCACCCTTGGCAAACCCTACGCCACCCGTGTAGAGGCCAAGGCCGATGCCCGGCAAAAAGCGCTGCTGAGCAAGCTGGCGCCCGAGCAGGTCACGTCCAAAGAGCTGGCAGGCGAAGCCATCGAGCAGATTCTCAGCCACGCGCCTGGCAACGGTCAGGCCATCGGTGGTCTGAAGGTGATGACCGCCAATGGCTGGTTCGCCGCACGGCCATCGGGCACCGAGGACATATACAAGATCTACGCCGAAAGCTTCATCGACGAAGCGCACCTGCAGCGACTGGTACAGGAAGCGCAGGTCTTGGTGGATGCCGCGATCCGCTGAAGCCGCTGATGCATGAGCGTCAACAAGAATCCGAGGACTGCCTGGCAGCCCTCGGATTCATGCATTCAGGGGGAATCGAACCTCAGGCGACATCCACCAGCACGATCTCGCTGTCTTCGATGGCCGTGACCCGCACGACCCGTTCATCTTCGACGGCGACGCCATCTCGTGCATGGGCGCGCACGCCATTGACTTCGATCACACCCTTGGCAGGCACCAGGTAGCCACGGCGCCCCTCATCGAATCGGTACTCGGCACTTTCGCCAGCGTGCAGGGTGGCCGCCACCAAGCGTGCATCGGCGCGGATGCGCAGGGTATCGCCGGGTTCCTCACGGCCGCTGGCCAAGGTGACGAAGCCTTCGCCACGCTCGCCCTTGGGAAACGGACGAGTGCCCCAGGACGGCGCTCCACCGACGTTCTCCGGCACGATCCAGATCTGGAAAATACGCGTGTCGACTGGCTCCAGGTTGTACTCGCCATGAACGATGCCAGTTCCGGCACTCATCACCTGAACGTCCCCGGCTTCGGTACGGCCCTTGTTGCCCAGGTTGTCCTGGTGACTGATTGCTCCCTCACGCACGTAGGTGATGATTTCCATGTCCCGATGAGGATGGGGTGGGAATCCGCTGCCGGCCGCGATCAGGTCGTCGTTCCATACCCGCAGGTTGCCCCAGTTCATACGCTGCGGGTCGTAGTACTCGGCGAAGGAAAAGTGATGGTGGGCGTCGAGCCAGCCATGATTGGCGTGGCCCAGGCTCTCGAAGGGGCGCAGTTGCAGCATGGTGAGGTCCTCGTTAATTCGTGATGGAGCCATGATGCGCCGATTGAATATCGAAATTAAGCGTAAATATCGACTCAGATTGATCGGCTGGATTGATTAATCAATATATTGTGCTTTCTACGTTTCATCGCCTAATTGCCTGATCTGCAAGCCGAAGCTGGTACTTTTCGGCGGATCGTTGGAACATGCTCGCCTGATTCGTTTAGCCCTGGAGTGACCGTGTCCCACGAGCAGCCGCCATCGTCGCCGCCCGACCTGACCCCGCCCGCGCAGTTGCCGTGGCTACGCCGCCTGGCTGCGCGCCTGTTGGGTCGCGGACTGAGCCGATTACAGGCGCAGCATCGCGATTCCTGGTTCCTGGGTCACGCCGTCGGCCAGCGCAGCGGACACACCGACGGTGTGCGCGATGGCTACGAGCGTGGGCGCGCCGAAGGCTATGAAGCCGGGCGTCAGGTGCTGGTGATTCGTGACTGTCGCGACGACACGCCTGCCGTGCCGGGGCAGGACAACAACCTGTTCGACGATTGGCGTCTGCCGCTCACCGCCGACCTGAAAAAGCGCTTCAAGGCCGATGTCGCCCAGCGCCTGCCGGCCACCGCCCAGCCCAGTGCGGCGCAGTGGAAGCTGATCTTCAGCGACACGCCCAGCACCTGCGTGGTGGCCGGTGCGGGGGCGGGCAAGTCCACGTCCCTGGTGCTGCGCATCCTGCTGCTGCGTCATTACCTGGGCTTCGAACTCGATGCCATGACCGTGGTGACCTTCACCCGGGAGTCGCGCAAGGACTTCATCAAACGCTTGGTGCAGGTGTTCGGGCTGTGGCACGTCGAGATGACTCCGGCCACTGCCCGCGAGCTGGTGCGCACCTTCCACTCACGCATCCTGCCGCTGGTGCGCAGCCTGCCGGGCTTTTCCCAACTGCGGGCGTTCGAGACGCTGGGCAATGACCTGCCGGCAGGCAGCGAGGCGTTGGCAGAAAGTACCGCGTTCGACCTGCGCCTGAATGACGCCCAGCGCCAGGCCATGAACCTGTGCTACCGCGATCTGCTCGCTGAAAGCCCACGCTTCGCTGAACTGGTGGCCTCCTTGCGTCGCGAGGCGCTGCTGCTCAAACCGTTGGATCCGGACCATCCGGATGTGCAGAAGCGCGTGCAGGTCACCCAGTTGGCTGCGCAGCGGGACGAAGAACTGTGCGATGTGATCGAAGACCTGTGGTTCGCAGCCGGCGCCTGGCCCATCAAGGGAATCGAGCCGTGCCGTGAGACCGTGCAGATACGTGGGCAGCGCTTTCACGTGCATGGGCGCCTCGCAGGGCAGGACACCTGGGTCGTGTTGGGCTTCGACCCCGGCGAGAGTGCTCAGTATCAGCGACCCGGCGCCAAGCTTTCGGTGCGGGCAGAATGGTCGGTCAAGCGCACATTGCTTCAAGCTTTCTGCGACAAGCCACTGATTTGGCTGGATAACTACGACAGCGCCAAACGCCTGGCCGGCTCCCTCGCCGGGGATGCCGTCGCCGGGCCAGGGTTCGAGTTCAAGGTCAAGGATGAACTGGCAGCGGCCCCTTTGCTCGACGCGTTCGTCTCCGCTGCCGGTTTCATCGAGAACCTGGGCCTCGATGTAGGGCGTGCGGTGGCGGACCTGAGCTTCCCGTCAGGCGATGTCGATGCGTCATTTTTCGAAGCGTTGGCGCTGTATTGGAAGGCGTTCGAACACCATCTGCTGGGCATGTCGCCGCCGGTCATGACCTATAACCGCATGTTCGCGCTGTTCGGCGAGCTCAACCCGCAGAATCTACGACTGCTGCCTGATACGCTGCTGCGTCCGATGGCTCACCTGATGCTCGACGAGTTCCAGGACGTCTCGCCACAGATCGTCAGTTGGCTGCGCGCCACACTGGCTGAAATCCGCCGGCGCGGTCCGAGTCTGACTACGGGGCGTACGGCGGCGCATTCTTCCTTGCTGTGCGTGGGCGACGACTGGCAGTCGATCTATGGCTGGCGCGGCAGCTCGCCCGACTACTTCATCGGCTTCACCCAGACCTTTCCATCACCTGCCAACACCCGTGTGTTGATGGTCGAGAATTACCGCAGCCAGCAGCACATCATCGACGCCGCCGAGCACTTGGTGCGTGGCGCGCCGGCGATCGGAGGCAAGAAAGCCAGGGCCAGCGGCGCCGCCGCCGAGCTGCCGCTGTCGGCTGTGAAGGTATTCGAGCGCGACGACGAGGCCATGGCGCGCACCGTGGCCGAGCATTACGAACAAGGTGAAATCATCCTCATCCTGTTTCGAAAATCATCAGATAAATCATTGATTCTAAAGAGTATCGAGCAATTACTTAAAGTAGAGTCTGAACTGCCGAATGACCGCCGGCGAATCCGCCTGCTGACCTATCACAGTGCCAAGGGATTGCAAGCCGATACCGTCTTCATGCTTGGCGATTGCCAGTACCTCACTCGCTCACCCCACAAGAACCAGCTGTACCGTCTGGCAGGCTTGGCTCGCGATGGCGATGCGCAAGGCTACGACAATGCGCAGAAAGACGAAGTGCAGCGCCTGGCCTACGTCGGCGTGACCAGGGCGATCAGGCACTGCTATTGGTACGTGGAACGGCCGGATGGCGAGGCCAGGACGCTGCCTAGCGCTGCGCGCAGGGTCGATGCCCGGCTGCCATGTTTCGACGATCTGCGAGGCTGAACGGGGCAGGCATCACGCCTGTTCCACCTCGCGCGTAAAGCTGTCGAACAAGCCTAGCTCCACGCGCTGCTGTTCTGCCAGCAGCGCATTGGCGGCCTGGGTGTACTGAGCATCGGTGAGCGAAACCGGGCTCAAGCGGCCCTCTGCTTGCGGCAAGACCAGGCCAAGCGCCTGTTCGAGACAGGCCTTCACCGAGGCCGATAGGTGGTCCACCCTGGGCGCTAGCGCGTCCACGCAACTGTCGAGGTAGTCCATGCCCGGCTGCCAGAAGTCGGTGCTTGTGCTAAAGGCCTGCTCATGGGCGCGTCGCACACTGTACCGCCACGTCGGCTGTTCCAGCAGCCAGGCGCGCCGCAGATTCGAGCTTTCTTCAAGGCGTCGCACCTCTTTGACCACTTTGTTCCTGACGGTGGGCGTGAGGTTGGCAGTGCTTTCGTACAGCATGCCGGCCTCAGGCTCCGGATAGTCGAGTATCACTGCCAGGCTCTGGCGTAGTGCCAGACGTATCTCGATATCATCGACCAGCCCGTGGCGCAGCCAGGTATCGGGAACCGCTTCGGGATCGTCCAGTGGATCGAGCGAAGGGATCGATGCGTGGGCTTCGACGGCTTGCAGGGCCGCTTTGCGTAAGGTCCGTGCCAAAGCGATCCGGTCGGCCAACCGATTGACCAGGCTGCGTCGATACACCTTGCGCAGCGCCTGCCATTTACTGTGTAGCGGTGTGGGGTCGTTGGCCAGTTGGTGCAGGTAGAGCTCGGTCTCCAGAGCGCTGAGCGCATCGGTGCCGGCGTCCCCACAGGTGACCGGATAGCTCTCGGCCACCGCGTTCAGTTGGTCTCGCAAGCGGGTGTCGGCGGCCGCTTGCTCGAGTATCGCCCAGGCACGGGCACTCATGGCCTGCGGCTGACGTTGCGCCTGGGCCGAGTCGGTCACCATCTGCAACTGCTCGAACAGCGCCTGGTTTTCTGGCATGCCGTGCAACTCGTTCCACAGTTGGATGCGCTCATCCGTGCGTCCGTCAAGGTAGAACTGCTGCCAATTCGACGCCCGAACCTCATCGTGCTCGTAGACCGTCAGGCCGCTGCGGCGCAGACGGCTCAGCGGGGCTTCATCCATCAAGTTGTAGTGCAGGCTCAGGCGCAGCCCTGGGCGTTGCTGGGCGACATCACGCATGAAGGGCGTGGCCAGCACCGTGTCGAGCGCCTCGAGACTGTGCAGATTATTGAAGGAGAGATCGACCTGGCGCAGTTGGTACTGCAGCTGACTCATGAGCAGGATCAGGCCATCGGGCCAGCGATCGAGATTGGCCCGGGACAGGTCGAGGCGTGACAGGCGTGCCATGTAGCTGACGTCGGGTGCCACTGTTAGTGGGTTGATACTCAAATCCAGCTCGCGCAAGTCGATCAGTCCTTGGAACGCTTCGGCGGTCGCGGCATCGAGCTGGATCCGGTTGTTGTGCAGATCCAGGCTGTCCAGCCGTCGCTGGGCGAGCATTTCCACGTCCGTCACGCTCAATCTCAGCGCGTTGCGGCTGAGCACCAGGTGACGCAGGTGCGGCATGGCACGCAGCGCCGGCGCCAGCACGCCGAGGTCGGTCAGGGCGTTGCTGGAGAGGTCCAGCCTGCGCACGCCCACCGCCTGTTGCAGCGCCTCGGCCAATGTGACGCTGTCGATCTCGAAGTTCCCGGTGATCGAGAGAGACTCAAGTGCCGGGAAGCACTCGAACAGCTTCGCGGGCAGGCGCAACAGGCCCAGGCTGTCGATGCGCACGTGGCGGATAGTCGGGAAAACCGTCGTCAGCTCGGGCAGCTCATCGAGCGCCATGCGGTCCAGCACCAGCTCGCCGTCGGTCTCCCGACGCCAGGCGCGGTAGAGTCGTCTGGCGCACTCGATACGGGCATCTCGCTCGAGAAGACGAACTTCACTGTGTTTCCAGCGCAGCAGGGTCTGGTGCAAGTCTTGCCACTGACGCTCCAGGTCGAGCAGCCCCTGGCCAAGATCGCCTGCGGCGATCAGGGTTCTCTGCACATCCTGCAGTTGGCTAGGCGACGCGGCAGGGAACAGGCGTGCCAGTCGTCGCTGGGCGGCGGTGGGATGGTCGAGCGGGGTGCCACGACCGCTCAGCGGATAGCCGAGACGGCCCTCGCTCAAGCGCAGCGGCGAGCGGAACCCTCCAGGACGCCTTTGCTGGCCTAAGACGTGGCTTGCGCGCGTGCGGTCGTTTACCGCGACAGCGAACAGCTCGGCATCGCTCGTTACTGCGCCACCTGAAAGCCCGCTGCGCAGCAAGGCGGTATCGCGGGTTGCCAGATGCTGCTGGTACAGCCCAAGGATGGCCCTGTTCAAGCGTATCGTCGCTTGCAGCAGGCGTGCTTCTTCAAGGACACGCAGGGGGATTCTGCCGTCGCTCGGGGCCATGCGTCGACGTTCGGCTGGACTGGCGTGGTCGAGCAATTCGTCCAATGCACATGCGGGCAGTTCCGGGAATTGAGCGCTCAGCCGTGCGGCGGCGGACGTGCCTTGTGGCAACGCCGTTTCGCGCCCCTCAAGACGCAGCAGCAGATCTTCCAGGGGGGAGGGCAGCGCGGCACCGTCGATCAGCTGGCGTCGTAGCACGTCGGCCGAAAGGCCCGTGATTTGCAGGGCTGCGTTTCGCTGGGCGGCACTCAGTGATTCACCCACCGATCCCTGGCGCGCGAGCAGTTCGTCGGTTTCCCACTCCAGCGGGTTGTCGTATGCCAAGCGCCAGGCGCCGCGACCATTGTGTTGCAGGGGCGGTCGATAGGCCTGTTCATCACTGGGATGACGGACGTACCACTGGCCTTGCGTGTCCGACACCACCTCATGCATGGACTGCTGCAGACGGATGTAGCTGCGGCCCTGCTGCCAGTACAGACCCTGGGCATCGGGGGCAAGGGTTTGCGGCAACGTCGCAGCGCTGCGGTAGTGCTCCAGATCGGGTCGCCACAACAGCGGTCGCTCGTTGACCTCGATCGGTTGCAGGTCATCGACCAGACGTGCACCCACGACCTTGGCGGCCCCCACGCTGACCCCGGCGATGGCCACGTTGACCAGCAGCGATTCGACCTGGGCCAGGGCCTGTGCGGTATCGCCAGCCTCCCAGGACTGGATGGCATAGAACAGCCCGCCCACCAACTGCGATCCGGCAATCCACAGCATCAACGGATTGAGGGCGGGAATGAAGGCCGCCGCCACATTGAGGACGCTGAGGCCAATGTCCTCCCAGAACGCCAAGCGCCGCAGGCGCGCCTGAGCATCCACGTCGGCGGTCGGTACGGCGACGCAGCGTGCATCGCCCTTGATCCGCTGCAGGTGCAACTGCTGCAGGTGTGTCCAGGGCATGTCCGGCAGGTCCTTGAGCTGCGCCTGCAGATGCACTTGATCACGTGGCTGCAGCGCGCTGTCGTCGCTGACGTTTGGGTTGCTGTACAGGGCCCTACGCAGATGAGTGGCCAACTCAGGTTGCAGGCTCAGTGGGGCCAGACCGAGCAGCGCGCGGCGCTGGGTCGCCTGCTTGAGCCGACAGACCAGGTCGGCATGGGCCTCGGGCAGCGAGGCGAAACTCCTGAGCGCAGCCGTCTGGATACCTGGCAGATAGAGGATATGCCGGTTTCCAGCCGGGCCATGCAGGGTGAGCAGGAGGAGTTCATGCAGGGGGATGCCGAACAGTTCCAAGCGCTGGCAACTGATCCGCGTGAAGCCGCAGTTCGATGGCGCAGTCGCCACGCAGAAGGCGTGCAAAGCCACCGATTCACGCTGGCTTATATCGTTTTTCAACTGCGCCAGGCGCGTCTGCACGCGTAACTCATCCTGTCGCGCTTGAATGGACAAACTGTGGATACGCTGGGCATCGGCCGTGTCGTAGATTGAGGCCAGATGCTCCTGATAGCGCCGGCCCAGATCAACTTCGCGGCAGAGCGTAATGAACTCGCGCAGGCTCAGCGGCGGCGCCACGCGCGGATCGTCGCCGCACTGCAGGCTGGAGAATGCAGGGGTGTCCAGCGGGCCGGCGAAATTGTGCAGGGCCGCTTCCAGCAGACTCGAAAGTCTCGGCTTGCCAGTCGGCGTGTACTCCATGTGCTGCGGCGAGCTCCCTGGCTGCTCAACCCGCGCCGCTTGGCTGCGGTAGTACGTGCGATCCACCGAGACGTTGCGGGGCACACGCGCTTGCAGCAGCGGTCGGCAGAACTCTGTGACGCCCTGTAGCCCCGCCAGCGCTCCCTGCAGTTCGCGCAGGCTGCCGTCGCGCTGCTCAAGCGCGTTGTCCAGGGCGCGCTGATCGCTGTCTGGCGCGGCGGCATACCAGGCCAGAGGTTGACCCTGCGCATCGAGATAAGGCTTGCGCTGACTGGCCATCAGTTGCCGGGCGTGATCGGCATGCAGTTGGGTGCTCCAGTTCGGCAAGGCGGTGAGGATTTGTCGTTGGTGCAGGGGTGGGGTCATGGCGGTTCTCCTCGAAGGAGGCCGCATTGAACACTGCGCGGCGTGCGCCTAAGCGGTAAATAGCTAGCCGGCGGCGTCGCGTCTGCCTAAGTGACGGTCGCGCTCGGGCCTTTGGCCAGTTCCCTGATGGTCCAAGGTGGTTCACTCGCCCGCGTTGTTTCGGACGTCGGGCCATGCCAGGGAGCGCGCCATGCCTACGCAGTCCATGCCCAAGGATTACCTACTGGACCTCAACGGTATCGAGATGGCAGTCCGCACGTGGGGAGAGCAGGGAGCCATTCCGGTGCTCGCGCTGCACGGCTGGCTGGATAACGCGGCCTCGTTCGAGCGCCTGGCGCCGCTCATGGAGGACTGTTTCATCGTGGCCCCTGACCTGATTGGGCACGGCCGCTCCGATCACCGACGTGAAGACAGCGGGTACTACCTCTGGGAGCATGCCGAAGATGTTCTGGCATTGGTCGATCGCCTGGGGCTTGGGCCTTTCCATGTGGTGGCGCACGGCATGGGCAGTGGCATCGCCTCGATACTCGCCCTGCTCACCAGCACTGTCGTCAGCATGACCTTTCTCGATGGCATGGGAGTGCCCTTTACCGTCGATGAAGGCGAGCGGCTGCCGCATCTGGCCCGCGCCTATCGGCTCAAGCGCATGGTGCAGCGCAGCCAGGCAGGCAGCACCGGACCGTTGTCGGGCAGTAGATTCGAGAACCTCGAGCAAGCCATGGGACAGCGTCGCGACCGATTGGGCGCTGAGGTATCCGAGGAGGCAATCAGGTTACTGGCTCAGCGAGACCTGCTGCAGACGGGCGATGGTTATCGCTGGCGCCATGATGAACGGCTGGCGCTCCCGGAAAGCATGCCCTTGACCGAGAAAGAGGCGTGCAAACTGCTCCAGCAGATTCACTGCCCGTTGTACCTGATTCTGGCCCGCCAGGGCATGTGTGCAGGCCCCGTGTTCAACCGCCGTAAATCCGCCTTGCCCCCTCATGCACAGGTGTCGTGGTACCCGGGTGGGCACCATTTTCACCTCGATGAACCTGAGCGAGCCTTGGCCGAGCAGATAGGGCGGATTCTGGCGCGCCATGAAGGCACGCCAGTACTGCGTCGCGTCAACGAGTGAGTATTGCTGGGCAGGCAGCGGTGTAGCGGATTGCACCGCGTCAATGCCACTCAGCGATTGGCGCCGCCATCGCCCTGCGCGCCAGCGCCTTCTGACCCGGTTTGATCCATACCTGGCAGGTCAGCATCATCCTTTTGCTTGATCGACGGGCTTTCGCTCTCGGCGTTGGGCACACGTGGGTCGGTGTCCCGAGGCATGGGCTGCTGGATGGGATTGAGGGTGCTGTCCACCCCAGGCGCAGGGCCTGGGTTGTGCGGGTCGTCCGGGTAGGTGGTGCCAGTGCCGACGGCCATCGCCAGCGGTGAGCACAGCAGGGCAGCCATCAGGCAGGAACGGGTCAGGGATCGCTTCATGGGGCAAACTCCTTTGCGCAGAACAGGGCGTGTTTCCCTTGGGCCCTGTCATGCGCGGCAAGGTGCCATTATCCCGACCGACGGTCAGACAACCGTCGACAGCAACATGATGAAGATGATGCCGACCACCGAGAGGAGGGTTTCCATCATGCTCCAGGTCTTGAAGGTTTCAGCGACGGTCATGTTGAAGTACTGCTTGACCAACCAGAAGCCGGCGTCATTGACGTGGGAGAGGATCAGCGAACCGGCACCGGTGGCCAATACCAGCAGCTCACGGTTGACCCCAGGCACCAGCTCGATCACTGGTGCGACGATGCCGGCGCCGGTGATGGTGGCTACCGTCGCTGAACCGGTGGCGATACGAATCACCGCGGCCACCAGCCAGGCCAGCAGGATCGGCGAGATTTCGGCCTGGACCGCCATCTGCCCGATCACGTTGCCGACGCCGGTATCGACCAGCATCTGTTTGAAGCCGCCCCCGGCGCCGACGATCAGCACGATGGCTGCGGTGGGCGCCAGGCTGTGGTCGAGCATCTTCATGATCTGCTGACGGCTGAAGCCGCGCGCCGAACCGAAGGTGTAGAAGGCCAGCAGCAGGGCAGCGAGCAGGGCGGTGATCGGGTGCCCGATCAGGTCCATCCATTGGCGCACGATATGGTCGGTCGGCAGCACCACGTCGGCGAAGGTCTTGAGCAGCATCAGCGCGACCGGCAACAGCACGGTGACCAGAGTGACGGTGAAGCTGGGCAGGTTCTTCTGGTCCGATTCGCGGGCGATCTGGTCCATCAGTTCCTGGGAGGGGTTGCCGGGGATGTAGCGCGAAATGAAGTTGCCGAACAACGGGCCGGCGATCACGGCGGTGGGCAGTGCTACCAGCAGGCCATAGAAGATGGTCTTGCCGATATCGGCGTGGAAGATGCCGATCGCCAGCAGCGGTCCCGGATGCGGCGGCACCAGGCCGTGCACCACTGACAAACCCGCCAGCAGCGGGATGCCGATCTTCACCAGCGACACGCCCGATCGGCGCGCGACGATGAATACCAGCGGGATCAGCAGCACGAAGCCGATCTCGAAGAACAGCGGGATGCCGACGAGGAAGGCGGCGAACATCATCGCCCAGTGCACCTTTTGCTTGCCGAAGGCGCGGATCAGCGTCTGCGCGATCTGGTCGGCGCCGCCGGAGTCGGCCATCAGCTTGCCGAGCATGGTGCCCAGCGCGAGGACGATGCCGACGAAGCCGAGCACGCCGCCGAAGCCGTCCTGGAACGATTTCATGACCTTGGCCACCGGCATGCCCGAGGTCAGGCCGAGAAAGCCGGCAGCCAGGGTCAGGGCGACGAAGGGGTGAACCTTGAAATGGGTGATCAGCAGGATCAGCCCGACGATGGTGACCAGCGCGTCGAGCAGCAGGTAGGTATCAGTAGCCAGTCCGAACATGGGAGTCTATGCCTCGGTCTTGTCGTTGTTGTAGTGGCGGAGCAGGGTAGGTCTTGAGTGCAAGGCATCAAGACAGCGCTATCTTTGGTGAGCCGGAGAACCGCATTCAGGCGGTTCGCGCCAGGCTCCGCTCACCGCAGGGCTTTAGCCAGTCGTTCACACGCTCGGCCAGCGCGGCGATCGGACGTGTGGCATCCAGCGCAAGCGTGAGGGGTTCGCCGTGAGGCGGCTCGAGGGCCGCGAACTGGCTGTCGATCAGGCTGGCGGGCATGAAGTGGCCGGGGCGGGCCAGCACGCGGCGCTCGGCTTCTTCGGGGCTCAGCTCGAGAAACACGAAGCCCAGGCCCGGCATGGCCTGGCGCAAGGTTTCACGATAGCGGCGCTTGAGCGCGGAGCAGGTGAGGATGGGGCGCTCGCCGGCCTTGACGATGGCCTGCAATTCTTCGCCCAGGCGCGTCAGCCAACCGGCGCGGTCGTTGTCGTCCAAGGGAATACCGGCGCTCATCTTGCGGATGTTTTCGGCAGGGTGGAAAGCATCGCCTTCGATCAGGCGACCGCCGCTTCGGGCCGCGATGGCCGAGCCGACGCAGCTTTTGCCGCAGCCTGCCACGCCCATGACCACGATGGCGCAAAGGGAAGGGTTCATCGGTACCTCCTGCGGGGTAAGACAGCGCTGTCTCACGCTCGACGAGCAGTGGTGCAGGCGCCACCCTCCCGGGTGTTATTGATTTTGTGATACGCAGTTCGGACTGCTGCAACGATTGAGGCGTTGCCTGCATCCTGAGACAGCGCTACCTTAGAGACCGTTCCCCCTTCTTGCAAGTAGTAAAATTACAACATCCATGACCCGCATCGGCTCCCGCACCACCGGTCGTCCCACCCTGGCCGAAGTCGCCAGATTGTCCGGGGTTTCCCCGATCACCGCTTCGCGCGCGTTGCGCGGCGTCAGCACCGTTGCCCCGGCGTTGGTGGAAAAAGTCATGGCAGCGGCCGCGAGCCTGGGCTACGTGGCCAATCCCGCTGCACGCGCCCTGGCTTCGGCGCGCAGCCACTCGGTGGTGGTGCTGATTCCGTCGTTGTCCAACCAGTTGTTCATCGACACCCTCGAAGCGATCCATGAGGTGATGCGTCCGCGTGGCCTGGAAGTGCTGATCGGCAACTACCACTACGATGTCGGCGAAGAAGAGAACCTCATCCGCAATTATCTGGCCTACCAGCCCTGCGGCATCCTGCTGACCGGCTTCGAGCGCAGTGAGGCCTCGCGGCAGATGCTCGCGGCCAGCGGCGTGCCTTGCGTGCACATGATGGAACTGGGCGGTGAGCCGGGCGATTTGTCGGTGGGTTTTTCCCAGCAGTGCGCCGGTCGCGCCGCCGCCGAGCATTTGATCGCCCGTGGTCGGCGGCGTCTGGCCTTCATCGCGGCGCAGCTGGACCCGAGGGTGATGCAGCGCGCCGAGGGCTTCCGGCAGGCCCTGCGCGAAGCCGGGCTGGCCGCACCGGCGCTGGAGGTGCTTGATCCGCAACCGTCGTCCATTGGCCTGGGCGGCGAATTGTTCAGTCGTCTGCTGGAACAGGCGCCGGAGGTGGACGGGATTTTCTTCTGCAATGACGACCTGGCTCAAGGCGCTGTGTTGCAAGCCCTTCGCCAGGGTATCGAGGTGCCTCAGCAGGTGGCCATGGTCGGCTTCAATGACCTGCCGGCCTCAGCGCACATGGTGCCGCGACTGACGTCCATCCGAACCCCGCGCGCCGCCGTGGGGCGCCATGCTGCCCAGGCGCTATTGAACCTGCTCGACGGAAAACGCGTGGTCGATGAGCGCCAGGACATGGGCTTCGAACTGGTCGTGCGGGAGAGTTCCTGAGCCCCCACTGCAGTCATCGGGGCACTGGACAAACGGCGATGCCGCATCGCTTGCATGGTGCCAATTCCGTTATATGCTCTGCACATTCCCGCCCATACAAGGAGGTTCGGCGCATGTTCGGTTTTCAGCGCAAGTCCGATTCGATGCACAACGAGCGCTGCCGGGAGGCGTTGGCTGCGGTGCAAGCCAAGCTGGACGCGATCAGCCGGTCGATGGCCATGATCGAGTTCTCCGTTGACGGCGTCATCCTCCAAGCCAATGCCAAGTTCTGTGCTGCGATGGGCTACACGGTCGACGAGATCCTCGGCCAGCATCATCGCCTGTTCTGCGAACCCGAGTACGCCAAGAGTGCCGAGTATCAGCAACTGTGGCACGAACTGAGTCAGGGCAAGGCCATCAGCGGCACCTTCGAGCGCCTCGACAAGGCGGGCTGCGAGGTGTGGCTGGAGGCAAGTTACATGCCGGTGCTCGACGAGCAGCAGCAGGTGACCAGCGTGATCAAAGTGGCGGCCGATATCACCCAGCACTCCCGCGAATCCCATGAACGCGAGAGCCTGCTCCAGGCCATCGGGCGCTCGATGGCGGTCATCGAATTCACCCCCGAAGGGCGGGTGATCACCGCCAACCAGAACTTCCTCGACACCATGGGCTATCAGCTCGACGAGGTGGTCGGACGCCACCATGGTCTGTTCTGCCAACCCCATGAGCGTGAATCGGAGCAGTACCGACAGTTCTGGGCATCGCTGAACCGTGGCGAGTACCATTCCCACCGCTTCGAGCGCATCGATAGACAAGGCCGGACAGTGTATCTGGAGGCTTCCTATAACCCGATGTTCGACAGCAAGGGCCGCCTGTACAAGGTGGTCAAGTTCGCCAGCGATATCACCGACCAGATCAGCACCCAGCAGAGCGCAGCCGAGGCCGCCCATGCCAGTTCGGTGCAGACCGACGCTTGCGCGCGCAAGGGCACCGAGGTGGTGCAGCAGGCCGTGCAGGTGATCGAACAGATCTCCGTCGAGCTCAACGATGCCGCGCGCAGCATCGATGCCGTGAGTCGACAGTCGCAGGTGATCGGGCAGATCGTGTTGACCATTCGCGGGATCGCCGACCAGACCAACTTGCTTGCGCTCAATGCAGCCATCGAGGCGGCACGCGCCGGGGAGCATGGTCGAGGGTTCGCGGTGGTCGCCGATGAAGTGCGCAGCCTGGCGGCACGCACCAGCAAGGCGACGCTGGAGATTGTCGAGGTGGTGCGCCAGAACCAGGATCTGTCGTTGACTGCAGTTGCCAGCATGCAGTCGAGCCTGTCACGCACGGGGATGGGCGTTGAGTTGGCCAATGAAGCCGGCACAGTGATCATGGAGATCCAGCAGGGCTCGCGGCACGTGGTCGATGCCATCAGCCAGATCAGTTCGACCCTGCAATTGCATTGAGCCCTTGGCGCAGTTGCAGCTCCAGCCCCTGCAGATTCGTCTCCAGGCGCCGTAGGTGCTCGGCGCTGGGGCTATCATCGGCGAGGGCCTGTTCCAAGGCCTCGCAGTCGCGGACCACGCCACGCACCTTGAGCATGCGCGCGCCGCCCTTGATCCGATGGACCAGCGCTTTCAGCTCGGCAGGCGCGCTGTCGGGTGTGAGCGCGCGCAGGGCTTGGAGATCTTCGGCGGTGCTGCGTGCGAGTTGTTCGAGCAGGCGCCGGGTGAGACTGGCGTCGTCCTGGGTCAGGTGACGCAGTTGAGCAAGGTCGAAACCGCTTTCCGGGCGATCAGGCGCATGCGCGGGCGCCTGTGGCAGATGGGCCTTGAGCAGTTGCAGGCCGATGGGTTTGAACAGGCAGTCGTCCATGCCGTCGGCCAGGCATTGCGCTCGCGCTTCGGCCTGGGCATTGGCCGTGATCCCCAGAATGGTGCAAGGCGATAGGCCGCGTTCGCGCTCCAAGGCGCGGATGCGACGTGTCAATTCATGGCCGTCCATCACCGGCATGCTGCAATCGGTGAGCACCACGTCGAAATCCTCCGCTTGCCACAGGACCCACGCCGCCTCACCGTTTTCCGCGAGACTGACGTGGTGGCCGAGGCTATGCAGTTGCTTTTCCAGGAGCATGAGATTGGCGGGGTAGTCGTCAGCCACCAGAATGCGCAAGGGGTTGCCACCGACGACTTCGATGGGCAAGTCTGAGCCGCTGCTGGGCACGGGGGTGGCGCTCTGTAGCCTGAGTCTGACCTCGACCCGCGTGCCGACGCCTTCCAGGCTCTGCAAATGCAGTTCGCCTGCCATGAGCTGGCACAGGGTTCGGCTGATGATCAGGCCCAGTCCTGCACCGTGACGTACGCGCTGGCTGTCGAGCTGGCCGAAGGCTTTGAACAGCCGCGCCTGGTCCGCCTGGCTAATGCCGATGCCACTGTCCTGCACCTGCAGCTCGACGTGCAGCCAGCCCTCGGCGTCGGGTTCGGTCCTGAGCCGGACATCGACCTGACCCTGGTCGGTGAACTTGATGGCATTGCTGATGAGGTTGGCGATGATCTGGCGCAAGCGCACCGCATCGACGCTGACCCAGGTCGGCGCGTCTGGCAGGCTGGCCTGCAGCGCCAGACCCTTCAGGCGTGCATTGGCCTCGAATGCGCGCAGCACGGACCTGACCAGCTCGACCAGGTCGGCTGGAACGCGTTGCAAGGTCATATGGCCGGATTCGATCCGTGAAATATCGAGAATGTCGCCAATCAGGTCGAGCAGGCCACGCGCTGCATCATGCGCGGTTTGCAGGCCCTGCGGATCGCTGCGGCCTTCGCGGTGATCGTTCAGCGCCAGTTCCAGCAGCCCCATGATGGCGTTCATCGGCGTACGAATTTCGTGACTCATGATCGCCAGAAAACTGCTCTTGGCCTGGCTTGCGCGCTCTGCCTCCTCCTTGGCCACACGTAATTGCTCGAGCAAGCTGCGACTGAGCGTCAACTGCGTCTGCAATGCCTGTTGCGCCTCGCTGCGCTGGTGGATGAGCTTGCGCAGGTAGCCATTCCAGAACACCACGCCGGCCAATAGGACCGCCGACAGCACCAGCACTTGCAGGGCCAGTGAACGGTAGTTGCCCCACAGGCTATCGCTGGCGATGGTGCTGGTGCGCCAGCGGTTGATCAACTGGTCGAGTTCGTCCGGCGGAACGCTCAGCAGCGCCTTGTCCAGAATCGATTGCAGCACGGGCAGATCCGGTGACACGGCAAACGCAGCGACGGACTGTTCGTCGTCTTGCAAGCCAGCGATGCGCAGCTTGTCCTTGAACACGTGGGTGAGGTAATAGGCCGCGGCGATCTAGCTGATGAGCGCGACATCGGCTTCGCCCTTGGCCACCGACTCCATCATGGTCAGCGCGTTGTCACTCTCGATGACCCTGGCCGCAGGGTAGCGTTGCAGCAGCGCCACGTGCGGGGAGGCGCCGCGCACCAGGGCGATGCGCTGATCGTCCAAGCGCTGTGTCAGCGGTGCGTTGCGGCGGACAACACGCACGGTCGGGCTGATCAGATAAGGGCGGGTGAAGCGCACCCGCGAGGCGCGTTCGCGACTGTAGTCGAGCGCACCGGCCATGTGTGCGGCGCCGCTTGCCACCTCATCGACCATGGCCGCCACTGAATCGCGCTCGACGATTTCGAAGCGCAGCCCGGTGCGCAGGCTGATCTGCTTGAGCACTTCCAGGGTGATGCCGGTTGGCTGCTGTTGGCTGTCATTGAAGGTCAGGGGCGCCAGGCTGGGATTGACCAGCACCTGCAGCGTCGGCGCCGTGACCAGCCACTGTTGCTCCTCGGCAGTGAGCGTGGCCAGTCGACGTTGCAGCAGCAGGCTGGTGTTGCCGCTGGACCAGCGGCGCAGAATGTTCAGGCGTTCGCTATCGGTAATGCGCTCCAGTGCCTGATCGACCAGCTTCAGCAGCCTGACGTTGTGCTGGTCCAACGCGAAGGCGAAGCTGCCGGCAGGCGTTGGCACGAAGTGATCGATGCGCACCAGACCTTGGTAGGCGCGGCCGATGGCATAGTCCGAGCTGATCGCATCGCCGATATAGGCGTCGGCACTGCCCAGCGCCACGGCGCTCAGGCCGGCCTGGGTCGAGCGGTAGAGCTGTAGTCGAGCCTGGGGGTAAAGCGCACGTACCGTGCTGGCAGGCACATAGTGATCGACCATGGCCAAAGTCATTCCGGCCAGGCTTTGATCGTCGAGTTGAGGGCGGTCCTGGCGGGTCACGATTACCGGTAGATCGTCGGCGTAGGAATGGCTCAGTGCAAGACCGCCATCTTCCGCCTCGAAGCCGTTGGAACTGCCGAGCAGATCGATCTGGCCGCGCCGTAGTGCATCGATGGCCTCTGTACGGCTAGCGAAGCGCCGCACCGTGATCGGAATGCCCAACTGCTCGCCGATCAGACCGGCATAGTCGGCGCTCAGGCCTTCGTAGTCCTGCGGGCTGACGTTGATTTCAAACGGTGGATAGTCGGGCTGGGAGCTACCCAGCACCAGCACCTTGCGCTCATCGAGCCATTGCCGATCGTCCTGACTCAATACCAGCGCAGGGCTGGCACTGAGCGAGCGGGCCAGCAGTTGTCGCGGCTGGCTGTCCGCCAGGGCGGCTGCCGACACTGTGAGCGTCAGTATCAGCAACAGTCTGCGCAGCCAGGGCGTCATGGGCGCGGGCTCAGGTAATGTTGTTGCGTTTGGCCAGATCGACCATTTCCACCAGCGACTCGGTCTTGAGCTTGTCGCCGATCCGGCCACGGTAGGTGCTGATGGTCTTGGCACTGAGGTTCATGGCGGTGCCGATGTACTTGTTGTTCTCCCCGCGTGAAAGCCGGCGCAGCACTTCCATCTCGCGGTTCGACAGACTGTTCAGGCGCACCGTCTCCGACTCCAGCGTGTTGCTGTTGACCGACATCTGCGGAAACGTCGAATAACCCTTGACCAAGGCCTTGAGCGCGAACAGCAGGGCGTCGAGGTCTTCGTCTTTGTTGACGAAGGCCGCGATGCCGGCATCCAGGCAGCGGCGTACGTACAGCTCGGAAGATTGCCCGGTCAGGACCATGATCTTCGGCGCCGGCTCCAGCATCTGCAGGCGCTTGATCACCTCCATGCCGTCCAGCCCCGGCAGACCGATATCGAGGATCACCACCTTGGGTGAGAGCTGACGCGCCATTTGCACGGCCTCGATCCCGTTTCCGGATTCGCCGACCACCTCGAAGCGTTCGCGCTCGAGCAGAATGCGCACGGCCAGGCGGACGGTTGGGTGATCATCGACCATCAGTACGGTGGTCATGGGCAAGCTCCTGTAAGAATTTATGTTCGTTCCTGGCATTACCCAGGAATGCGTCTGTAGGGCCAATCTGGCTGCGCGCACGATACGTCCATCAGAACGCTTTGATAATGGCGAGTATAGGCGTGTGGAAAAAGCCGCCACAGGATGTAGATATTCCCTACAAAAGCGGCTGAGGATGTGGGATTGAGATGACGCTCGCGGCGAGCGCTGTCGCGAGCGTGTAGGACGCGGCCTGGGCAGGGAAGGGCCCCGGTCAGCCGAGCGGCCGGTAGAGGTGGGCGTGGCCTGCCCGGTAGAGCGCCGATTCAGAGAACGGTGCATCGCCCAAGACATGGCCGACCAGAATCAGCGCGGTACGCCGAAAACCCTTCGCTGCCACACCCTCGACAATATCGGCCAGTGTGCCGCGCACCCAGTCCTGATCCGGCCAAGTGGCGCGGTGGACCACGGCAACCGGGCAATCGGCGCCGTAATACGGCAGCAGTTCGGCGACGATCTTCGGCAGGTGACGCACACCCAGGTGGATCGCCAGCGTGCTGCGATGGCGTGCCAGGTCAGCCAACTGCTCGCCGGCGGGCATGGGCGAGGCATCGGCGTAACGCGTGAGGATCACCGTCTGCGCCACATCCGGCAGCGTCAGCTCGCAGCCGAGCAAGGCGGCACTGGCGGCCGTGGCGGTGACGCCGGGGATGATCTGGTAGTCGATTCCCAGTTCGCGCAGATGGCGTATCTGCTCACCGATCGCCCCATACAGGCTCGGGTCACCACTGTGCACGCGAGCCACGTCCAGGCCTTGCTGGTGGGCATCGTGCATGGCGTCGACGATCTGCTGCAGATGCAGTTCGGCGCTATTGAGTACGGTGCGAGCGCTATGGCCCTCGAGCACCGCTGCCGGTACCAGGGATCCCGCGTAGATGATCACCGGACATTGGCGGATCAGGCGCTGGCCCTTGACCGTGATCAGCTCGGGATCGCCGGGGCCGGCCCCGATGAAGTAGACCGTCATGAGACTTCCTTGGGTAGGAGAAGCAGTGCTAGCCGTTGCAGGCAATTGCCAGGGTAGCGCTAGCGAACACTTGGCGGGGAATGCGCAAGCGCGGCTGACCGCTTTGATTGCTGGCCAGTGCCAGCGCCGCGCTTTCGGCGACGCCCCAACAGCCCGTGTTTTTGTGGGATATTTCTGAGCGGTGGCTGAGCTGGTTCAGGAAGGGCTGCAGTTGGTGTGCGTCGTAGCACACCAGCGGCAGGGCCAGGCGCCGTGACAGCGCGTCGAGACCCGGCTCATCGGCCTTCAACGCGATGCTGGCGATCCCGCGCAGGGCCGTGATGGCCAGGCCGTGCGCCGCGAGGCTGCGCCGTAGCAGGTGCTCCAGCACCTCGACAGAGCAGCCTCGGCGGCAACCGAAGCCTGCGTACAGCGCGCTCATCAGGCCTGAGCGGAACGACGGTAGAGCCAGGCGCTGAGCAGGCCCAGGGCAATCCAGAACACCGCGTTGGTCAACCAGGAGGCCAGCTTGAATTGCGCTTCGAGTGCTTCGGGCGCCAAGCTCTCGTGTACCTCGGGCTGAGGGGCACCGATCAGGTGGGGAACGACCAGCAGCGCGGCGCCCAATGCCTTGAACAACCAATGCCGGGCAAACACCAACAGGGCCAGGCCCACAGCTGTGGCCGCTGCGGTGCCGATCCACCAGGTCTGGCGCTGGCCCAGGTCGGCAGCGGCCGTGCCCGGCAGCTCCGGCGGCAGGCCCAGCGTCGGTGCTAGGCAGAACACTGCGAAGCCGCCCAGGCCCCACAGCGCACCCGTGCTGACGCGCCCCGGCTCGCGCAGGCTGTACAACGCGGCGAGGATCAAGGCGAACCCGACCGCCACCACCAGGTTGCCGCCGGTGGTCGATAACACACGCTGCCAGCCATCTTCCGGAGACCAGGCTTCGCTGTCGTGCTCATGGGCAGCCACGGCTTGGCCTGCAGCGTGCTCATGCTGTTCGGCCGGGGCTGCGCTTTCGTAGGTTTCGGCCTGAAGAATCAACGGGGCCACCCAGAAGCTCTGCAGCAGGGTCAGCAGCAGGGCGGCGAGCAGGCCACTGAAGCCTGCGGTGCGGGCAATACGCGTAATCATCGCTGGGCCCTCAATGGCAAGGGAAGGCGGCGCTGTGGCGGGTGTCGTGGGCCGCGTTATGCACGGCCTCCAGGTGCGAGAACCCGGCGAAGTAGACCAGGCACAGGCCCAGCAGACTGGCACCGATGGCGACCACCAGGCGTTGGCTGAGACTGACGGGCGTGGCAATGCTGTGTTTGGCGCTGGTGACGGACATGACGCATTCCTCTGCTTTTTTCATGGCGACAGCAAGCGCGGCGAGCCCGGAGCAACAACGCCCAGGAATCGGCAACAGCGCCCGCCCACCGCGGGGTGTGATGACTGAACGTCAGGCCGGTCTCCGGGCTGGCGAGCAGAAGCAAGGCCTCTAACCGCAGCGTCACCTTCCCATGCCTTGGACACAGTGGATCAGACGCTCGCTCGCTTACCGTTGCGGGGGCAGCACCGGACTGATCGAACCCTGGAATGGGCCTCGACGCACCGGTTTCCCGTTTCACCCCTGCAAGGGGCACCCAACGTAAGGGCGTAAGCAGATCATGGTCATGCGCGCGCCGTCAATTCTTGTTACCAAATACCCTCGCCATGGACGGGCTTTGTGCACAGGCGTCGCACTTTTTTACATTTGCAGGCTCTATGCAGGGCCTGGCTGCGCCGATTCCCGGCTTGGCCGCTGACCCGGACCACGGTGCCGATGCCTGTTCCTGCTCTTCGTCATGGCGCTCGCCTGTTGCTGGTGGGCGCGTTGATCACCCTGTGCGCGTGCACTCGCGAGGAGGGTCAGGATGTCTTCACTCAGTTGGGTAATGGCCATCCCAGCGAACTGTTCCAGACCAGCGTCGACCGCATGGCGACCCTGTCGATGCGCGACAACCTGCAGAGCCTCTATCTGCTGATGAACAAGCTGTACCTGCGCAACCCCAACCAGTGGCGTCAGTCCGGCTACCTGGACGCTGCCACCGCCGAGCGGCAGATCCGCCAAGCCATCGAGCAGCGCCAGCCGCTGGCGCAACTGGGCCAACGCCGTGACCTGGCGGCCCTGAGCTATGCCTTGAGCCCCGAGTTTCGCGGTGACCGGGTGGGCGCCTTCATCTATGCCATCGGCAGCATGCTGGTGACCGCCCATGGCGGGCGCACCGAGTTCTACATGACCGACGCCATCGATCCATTGTTCGTCAACAACGCCGCGCGCAACATCGAGAAGGCTACTTGGATGCTCAGCCAACGCCAGGACGCCAACGGCGTGCTGCTGTTGTTCTCCAATGAGATTTCCGAGGAGGGCAGCAACCTGAGTTTCGCCGTGGAGTTCGGCAAGATCGTCGCGCGCCTGGACCTGCTGGCGCAGATGCTCGACGAGCGCTATCGGCGCATTGGCCTGAACTACGCCCAAAGCCTGTTGCTGATGAATTTCCTGCCCGTGCAATGAGCCGCAGGCGCCCCTACAGCAAGGCTTCGATTGCGCGCCGATAGCGCTGGCCCGCCAGGCTCATGCTGTTGTTGTGGGTCGCGCCGGGCACCAGCAGCAGTGCCTTGGGCTCCTGGGCGGCGTCGAACAGGGCCTGGCTGAAGCGCGGCGGCACGTAGCGATCGTCCAGGCCATGCACCAGCAGCACGGGCAGGCCGACTTCGCCGATCTTGCCCAGCGAGTCGAACTTCTGCGACAGCAACCAGCGCACCGGCAGGCTGGTATTGGCCACGGCAGCGGCGACGTCGCCAAGTGTCGTAAAGGTCGATTCCAGAATCAGGCCGCGTGCGGGCACTGGCGTGCCGTCACTGCGGGCCTGCCGGGAAAGCTCGGAGGCCAGTTCAACCGCTACGGCGCCACCGAGCGAGTGGCCGAAGATCAAGCGCTTGCCCGGTACCGGCTGCAGCTGGGCAAAGCGGTCCCAGGCGATGCGCGCGTCTTCGTAGACCGTGGTTTCCGACGGCAGGCCGCCCCGGCTCTGGCCGAAGCCGCGGTAGTCGACCGCCAGTACCGAATAACCCATGGCATGCAGTTGCTGGATGCGGAACAACTGGCCGGTCAGGTTCCAGCGTACGCCATGCAGATAAAGGATCGCCGGTGCATCCGCGCGTTTGGCTGGCCACCACCAGGCATGCAGGCTCTGCCCCTGGGTGAAGCTGCGCGCGCGCAAGTCCAGCTCCTGTACGCCAGCCGGCAGGCCATGGAACCAGCTGGCCTGACCGGGTTCGATACGAAACACCAGCTCACGCTCTTTATGTTGCAGCACGGCGCAGCCCGTTGGCAGGCCGATCACCAGCAGGGCCATCACCAGCCAGGTGAACCAGCGGCGTTTGAGATGAGAGAACAGGGTGGCGGTCATGAATAAGGTCGCAGGACAAGGCACCGAAGCGTTTTAGCAGAACCTCGCTGCTGGCTGTAGGAAATTTTCCCCGAGCGGTTCGGCGACAGGGTTACAAGCTGTGTCACTCACGGCACAACAGCCAGGCCGGTCCTTGCTCGCAGTGGCGTAGGAGGGTTAGCTTTCTCCGATACTGTCAATGGAACGCTGATCTTGGACTCGATTACCCAAGCTGTACTGGGCGCGGCGCTGCAGGGCACTTTGCTCGGCCGTCTGCAGGGACGCCGTGCGCTGGTCTATGGCGCGGCACTGGCCACTGTGCCGGATCTGGATGTGGTGATCCACTATGCCGATCCGGTGTCGCAGATGACCTATCACCGCGGTTTTTCCCACTCGATCTTCGTCCTCACCGGGGTGGCCTTGCTGCTCGCCTGGCTGGTGGCCTGGATCGGTCAGCGCCGCAGGCCCGATGCAGGCTACCGCTGGCCGCGACTGTTCGTGGCGTTCTGGCTGGTGCTGGTCACTCATCCGCTGCTGGACGCCTTCACGGTCTACGGCACCCAGTTGTTCTGGCCGCTGACACTGACGCCGCTGAGCTGGGCCGCCGTGTTCATCATCGACCCGATCTACACCTTGCCCTTGCTGATGGCCGTGGCTTACGCCTTCTGGCGCGGGCCGGGGCGCAGAGCCCGGGGTTTGATGACGGCGGCGTTGATCTTCAGCACGGCGTACCTGGGTTTTGGACTGGCCGGGCGCATGACCGTCGAGCAGCGCTTCGAGCAGGCCTTGCAGGCGCAAGGCGTGGCGCCGCGCGAAGTTCGCGCCATGCCGATGGCTTTCAACAACCTGCTCTGGCGAGTCCTGGCCAAGACTGAAGACGGCGGCTATTACGAAGGGGTGAGCAGTCTGTTCGACCGCGAGCCGCCGGAGATGCAATACCTGTCGCTGAATGCGCCGCTGGCCAAGGTGTTGCAGGACGACCCGTTGTACACGCGTCTGCGCTGGTTTACCGATGACTGGCTGCGCTACGACGTGGTCGGCAGTACGCTGGTAGTCACCGACCTGCGCATGGGGATTCCCGGTAATTACAATTTCCGCTTCGCCATGGCCCGTCGCGACGCACAAGGTCAGTGGCAGGTCGAAACGCCGTCGCGCTGGCGCGACAATGGCACTTCGATGTTCAACGGCGGTGATCTGGCGCTGATCGGGCGGCGCATCCTCGACCAGCACCCGCCGCTGCCGTTGCAGGCATGGACGGCACGGGCGATGACGCCTGCGGCAGCGTCCGGGGTGTCTCGCTGAACGGCCGTTCGGCCGGGCTCGATCTGGTGAAGTGGGTGGCCATCCTGAGCATGGTCGCCGATCACCTGCGTTATCTGTGGCCCGAGGCCGTCGATCTGTTCGTCATCGGTCGGCTGGCGTTCCCGTTGTTCTGTCTGGTGATCGCCTGCCATGTGATGCGCGTGCCATCGGGGCAGTTGTACCGCTCGACCCATGCGCGCTACTTGGTTTGGATGCTGGCGTTCTGCGTGCTTTCGGAGCCGCCTTATCGCTGGCTGGACACGGGAACAGCGACCTTCAGCGTGATGCCGACGCTGACCTTGGGCCTGCTCTGCGCATGGGGCGTGCATCATCCGCAACGGCTGGCGCGGCTGGCAGCAGTCTCGGCGGTGCTGGTGGCATGGCTACTCCGTGATCGGTTGATGTACGGGCTGCCGGGCGTGTTACTGCCCGCCGGTTGCCTTTTGCTGTGGAACGGACTGCGGGTGGGACTCATGTTGCCGATGGTGTTGGCCATCGCCGGCAACATGACCAACAGTTGGCTGGCCTCGCATCTGGCACAGCCCTTCACATGGATGGTAATGGCCAGCGCTGCCTTGGCGATTCCGCTTGGGTGGCGAATGCTCGCGTGCAACCGCTGGCGCATCAGCCCTGTAGGACGTTGGGCCTACGGGTTCTATCCTTTGCATCTGCTGGTGATCAAGGCAGTGCTGATCATGCGTGTGTCCGGCACCGGGTGACGGCAGGCGTTGGGCTCAGGCGCCCGAGTCAGGGTCGACACGTGGCACGGTGGGGTGCTTTTCCTGGTCATCGTCGGTGAGGTTAGGTGCCGCGTCGGGGTCGTCGACGCGGTCGTTGCGCTGTTCAGGATCCAGGTCAGGCCATTCGGTCTGCGCATCGCCGCCACCCATCCGGTGTTTGTCGTTCATGGTATTCACCTCGAGACTCTCGCTGTACCGCAGGCTGGAAAAAAGGCCTGCCCGCAGGCAGGCCAACACAGGAGTGAGGGGCAGCCCATTGGCCGCCCTCATAGGCTGTGAGTCAGCCAACACCCGCAGTGTCCATGCGAACGCTCAAGGGGCCGACCGACGGTGCTGTTCGTCCACTGCCCACCCGCCGCCCAAGGCCACATACAGGTTCACCTCGGCGAGCAGTTGTGCCAGTCGATCATCGATCAGCCCCTGACGCGCGCTGAACAACGAACGCTGCGCATCGAGGAAGGTCAGGCTGCTGTCCACTCCCGCCCGATAGCGGTTGCTCGCCAGGTCGTAGTAGCGCTGAGTGGCGTCCACCAGGTCGCGCTGCGCCAGCAGTTGCCGACGATAGGTCGAGCGCGCAGCCAAACCATCGGACACCTCCTGGAACGCGGTCTGGATGGATTTTTCGTAGCGCGCCACCTCGAGTGTTTTCTGCAGTTGCGCATAATCAAGACTCGCGCGCAGGCTGCCGGCGGTGAACAGTGGCAGGCTGATTTGCGGCTGGAACAGCCACGTGCCGCTGCCGCCGTCGAACAGCCCGGAGAGTTCGCGGCTGGCACTGCCGGCGCTGGCAGTCAGGCGAATGCCAGGGAAGAAGGCGGCGCGCGCTGCTCCGATATCCGCGTTGGCCGCGCGCAGACGGTACTCGGCCTCGAGAATATCGGGCCGCCGTTGCAGCAGGTCGTCGGGCAGCCCGGCGGGTAGCTCGACCACCTGTTCGGCCGCCAGCGGCAAGCCCGGCAGGCGCTCGTCGAGCGTTGAGCCCACCAGCAGGGACAACTGATTGACGTCCTGGGCGACCTGGCGCTGGTAGCGAGCAACCGCCGTACGGCCCGTCTCGACGCGGGTCTGGGCTTGCAGCACCTGCAAGGCCGACACGCTGCCGGCACGACGCTGACCTTGAGTCAGGCGCAGGCGCTGTTGATCGGCCTCCAGGGTCTGGCGTGACAGCGCCAGCAATTCCAGGTCGGCGCGCCAGGTCAGGTAGCTGCTGGCGACGCTGGCCACCAGGGTGAGTTGCACGCTGCGGCGGGCCTGCTCGCTGGCCAGGTAGGTCAGCAGGGCCTTGTCGCTAAGGCTGCGCAGGCGGCCGAACAGGTCGAGCTCGAATGCACTCAGGCCCAACGTGGCGGAGTAGGTCTGGCTGATGGCGCCCTCATCGCTGCCGGTCATCCGCCGTGGCAGGTACTGGCGCTGGCCTTGGGCATCGGCGGAGAGGTGCGGCAACTGCTCGGCGCGCTGGAGGCGAAATTGCGCGCGGTAGGCCTGGACGTTGAGCGCCGCCACGCGCAGGTCGCGGTTGTCGCGCAGGGCGCGTTCGATCAACTCGCGCAGCAGCGGGTCGCGAAAGATCGTCTGGCCGCGCAGGCGGTCATCAGAAACGCCAGGCTCGACCGGGGCCGCCTCGGTCTGGGCGAAGCGCGCTGGCACGGGCGAGGGTGGCCGCTGGTAATCGGGCGTGAGGGTACAGCCGCTGAGCAGCAACACGAGCAGGGCGGCAGGGTATCTAAGCATGGTGTTCTCTGTCTGGCTCAAGCGCCGGCCATCCATCGGGCCAGGCCGTGGCGTCCACTGACGCCGAGCTTGGCGGTGGCGCGCTTGAGGTAGGTTTCCACCGAACTGTTCTTCACGTTCAGCCGCTGCGCCATTTCCGGCACGGTGCCTCCGGTCAGCAGGCCCAGGCACACCTGCTGTTCGCGGCTGGAGAGCTGCACAGCTTCCTGCGCCAAACGCTCGTCGAAGCCCTGGCGCAATAGGTCGGCGCTGTCCGAGTCCTCGTCGACGCCGGGTGTCAGGCGCTGCGCGTGATACTCCAGCAAGGGCAGCAGAGTGTCGGCCAGACGCTTGAGCAGCGACAGCTCAGTGAGCGAAAAGGCGCGTTGGTTGGGCGATCGATGAAAGCCGATCACCCAGCGCCGGTCACCGCTGCGCGACACCAGCTTGCACTGATGCAGGTGCTGGTGTGCGCTGCCCTTGCGCTGTGAGCGCTTGTGCTGGATCAGCAGCGGGTCTTTCATCTGCACGATGTCCTGCAGCAAGGCAAGGCCGGTGGGGGTTGCCGAGGAGAGCGCGTCGCTCGCCCCGGCACTGCCCAGCATCCTGGTCCGCTCGACGCAGCCCTGGCGGCTGTCGATCGTCCACTCACTCAGGTCGAGCCGGTGCACCGGCACGAGTCCGTCGACGAATCGCAGCATGTGACCGGCGAAGTCAGGCTCGCTGGCACTGGCGATCAGTTCACCCAGTTGCAGATAGAGGCGCGCATCGTGCGGCCTCAGGCGGCGGGGGTCGAGTTTCATGTCTGTTCATCCTTGATTCGTGTACCACACCGAAGAGTCACCCACCGGCGCAGAAGCTGCCCGAGCGAAGGCGGCGCTATTCAAGACCGGCGGTGCAGGTCGCGTCTGTAGTGGAAACCGGGGACAGAAAATGGCACCGATAAGCGGCGAATTGGCGAGCGGTTTCAGGTGGAGTAAAACGTTTGCGCGGTGAAGGTCAGCAAATTGGCGTCAAAATGCCGATGATCGCAACACGTTTCCAGGCTAAGTGCGGACGAGTAGGTGATCTCGGCGGCGAACAAATAGCCAATGTCCTACAGAAGAATCCGCAAACTGCGCTTATCCCGTCAGTGTCCGGGTTTAATGGGCCATACGTCACAGGGGCAGGGTGCTTGAATCGACCGACGAACAACGGAGAAGGACCTCCCAGCCCATGCCTGCCGCCGATACTTACCCTCTGACCAGTGCTCAACGCGACATCTGGCTCGACCAGTTGAGTCGAGGTGACTCGCCGCTCTACACCATCGGTGGGTACATCGACCTACGCGGTGGCTTGCAACCGCACCAGCTGCACCTGGCCTTACGGGCCTTGTTGGCGGCCCATCCGGTACTGCGTACCGAGTTGCTGCTCGACGCCGGTGCCGAGGGTTTGCCGCTACAGCGCTTCGCGCCCGCCGGTGAAGCTGAAGCCATCGAGTTGCCAGTGCTGGATCTGTCCGCAGAAACCGATCCCGCCGCTGCCGCGCTCACGTGGGTACAGGCGTACATGCAGCACACCTATCGCTTCGACGGCAGCCCGCTGTTGACGTTCACCCTGTTGCGTCTGGCGCCGGACCGCCATTGGCTGGCCAGCCATGCACACCATTTGCTCGTCGATGGATGGGGCTTCGCGCAGTTGATCAAGACGCTGGGCGAACATTACACAGCGCTGGTCGAAGGCACCTCGCCGCCGGCCGCGCACACCTGTTACTCGGCGTTCATCGACGAGGATCACCACTATTGCCATTCGCCCCGCCTGGCACGCGACCGCGACTACTGGCTGGCCCGCTTCGCGCAGGTGCCCGAACCCTTGCTGGCCGCGCGTCATCATCACCGCCGCGCCACCGACCAGGCCCCGGCACGCACCTGCGTGCAGGCGTTTCCCGCGAGCCTGCACGCACGCATGCAACAACTGGCGCAGACCCACAAGGCCTCGGCGTTTCATGTGTTGCTGGCGGCGCTGCATGTGCTGTTCACGCGCAGCGGCCAGCGCGAGGACTGGGTGGTGGGGCTGCCGATACTCAATCGGGGTGGGGCGCGGTTCAAGACCACCCTGGGCACCTTCGTTCAGGTCAGCGCGGTGCCGCTGGCGTTCTCTGCGAGCCTGTCCTTCGCCGAGCTGATCGCGGCCATCCGCGATACCCTGCGCCAGGATTTCCGCCATCAGCGTCTGCCGGTCAGCGAACTGAATCGAGCGCTGGGTCTGCTGGGCGAAGAGCGCCGCCAGTTGTTCGAAGTGTCGGTGTCCTACGAACAGGACGATCATGACTACCGCTTTGGCGCCGCCAGCGGCCACACGGTCAAGGTGTCCAATAGCCACGAATCCACGCCACTGGCCATCCATTTGCGCAGCAACCGGCACACCGACAAAGCCTGGTTGCACCTGGTGCATCACCGTGCCTGGCTTTCGGCCGATGAGGCCCACGCCTTGGGCGAGCGCTTGATGCATGTGCTCGATCAAGGCCTGCGAACGCCCACGCTGACGGTTGCCGATTTCGACCTGCTCACCGCTCATGAACATGATCGGCTACGTCACTGGAACGCGACGCAGCAGCCGATAGGCGAACCCTGTGTCCATCGACGGATCGAAGTCCAGGCCGCACAGCGGCCGCACGCGTTGGCGGCGGTCCATCAGGGGCAATCGCTGAGCTACGGCGAACTGAACCAGCGGGCCAACGCCCTGGCCTGGCGCTTGATCGCCCAAGGCGTGCAGCCCGAGCAGCGGGTGGCCGTGCTGGCGCGTCGCGGACTCGACACGCTGGTGGGGCTGTTGGCCGTGCTCAAGGCCGGAGCAGCCTACGTGCCGATCGATCCGGCGCATCCTCGCGAGCGCCTGGCTTATCTGCTCGAAGACAGCGCGCCGGTGGCGCTGCTGACCCAACGCCGACTGCTCGACCATCTGCCACGCCACGACGTACCGGTGATCATGCTGGACGACTGCCCGCTGCCTGAGGGCGCACTGGATAACCCTAGCGTCGCCGGCCTTGATTCCCACAGCTTGGTCTATGTGATCTACACCTCCGGCTCGACCGGGCAGCCCAAGGGGGTGATGGTCGAACACCAGATGCTTGCCAATCTGGTCGATTGGCATTGCGCCGCCTTCGATGTGACGGTCGATACGCACACCTCGAGCTTGGCAGGCTTCGGCTTCGATGCGATGGCCTGGGAAGTCTGGCCCGCCCTGTGCGCGGGCGCCACCCTGCACTTGGCACCGGTCGGTGAAGCAGGCGAGGATCTCGACGCGCTGCTGCGCTGGTGGCGTGCCCAGCCGCTGCAGGTGAGCTTCCTGCCGACCCCCGTGGCCGAATACGCCTTTACGCAGCTAGATCATCCGACCCTGCGCACCCTGCTGATTGGTGGAGACCGCCTGCGCACGCTGTCGTGTGAGCGAACTTATGCGGTGATCAATAACTACGGACCCACCGAAGCAACGGTGGTCGCCAGTTCCGGGCGAGTCACCGCTGGGGCGGCGCTGCACATCGGCGGCCCGATCGCCAATACCCAGTTGTACGTCCTGGATGCTCAGCGACGGTTGCTGCCGATTGGCGTACCCGGAGAGCTGTACGTCGGCGGACTGGGTGTTGCTCGCGGCTATCTGGGACGCGAGCAGATGAGCGCCGAGCGTTTCCTGATCGATCCGTTCAGCTCTCGAGCCGGAGCGCGAATGTACCGCACGGGGGATCTGGTGCGCTGGCGTGACGACGGCGCCCTGGAATACCTGGGACGCAACGACGATCAAGTGAAGATCCGTGGAGTGCGCGTGGAGCTTGGCGAGATCGAGGCCGCGCTGGCCAGCCATGAGCAGGTGCACGAAGCGGTGGTGCTGCTGCGCGACGAGCAGTTGCAGGCCTGGTTCATCGGCGATGCGCCAACCCCGGGCGACTTGCACGAGCACCTGCGCGCCATGCTGCCACCGGCCTTGCTACCCGCGGGTTATCAGCCTGTGGAGCAGTGGCCACTGACCGCCAATGGCAAGCTCGACCGTCGCGCGCTGCCGGCGTTGGGCCAGGACGCTTGGGTGCGCCGCGTCCACGAAGCGCCGCGCGGCGACGTGGAAGAGCGTCTGGCGGCGCTGTGGAGCGAACTGCTTGGCGTACCCGCTGTCGGCCGACACGATCACTTCTTCGAGCTCGGCGGCCACTCGCTGCTGGCGGTGCAACTGGTCGAGCGCATGCGTCAGCAGGGCCTGCGCGCCGATGTCCAGGTGCTGTTCGGGCAGCCGACCTTGGCGAGCCTGGCAGCCGCCAGTCAGGCAGGTGTGATCGAGGTCGCCGGGAACCGCGTACCCCGCGGCTGCACCCGCATAACCCCGCAATTGTTGAGCCTTGCCCGCCTGGATCAGGCCCAGGTCGACCAGATCGTCGCCAGCGTACCGGGAGGCGCCGCCAACGTTCAGGAGATCTACCCGCTGGCACCGCTGCAACAAGGCTTGCTCTATCACCACCTGCGTGGCGGCGATGATCCCTACCAGCAGCAGGCCTTGTTCACCTTCGTCGACCGCGCCGGCTTCGAGGCCTTCGCCCAGGCGTTGCAGCACGTGGTCGAGTGCCACGACATTCTGCGCACCAGCCTGTACTGGGACGGGTTGGAGCAGCCGCAGCAGGTGGTGTGGCGTGAGGCTCGCCTGCCCGTGGAAGTCCTGCAGATCGCCTCCCACGACGCGGCTGGGCAGTTGCGCGCGCATTTCGCCATCGCGCAACGTTCCCTGGACCTGCGCCACGCCCCGATGATGGCGCTGGCCGGCACCGAGGACGTCGAGCACGGGCGCTGGCTGGGCTTGCTGCGCTTCCACCATTTGGTCAACGACGCCGTCTCGGTACAGGTGCTGCTGGGCGAGTTGCGCGCCGTGCTGAGCGGCACACAACAGGCTTTGGCAACGCCCGTGCCTTACCGCAACTACGTCGCACTCAGCGGCGCCGAGGCGCGCCAGGCGCAGCACGAGGTGTTCCTGCGCGCGCTGCTGGCAGGGGTCGAGGCGCCGCCATCCTTGCCAGGCATGCCGACGCACGATGTGTCGCCGCAAACGTTGGAAAGCCTCGAACAGCCGCTGTCCGGTAGGCTGAACGGGAGCCTGCGACGCTTGGCCAGGCAGCACGACGTCGGGTTGCCCAGCCTGTTGCACCTGGCCTGGGCCCAGGTCCTCGGTGCGCTGGCCGGGCGTGACGAGGTGGTGACCGGCACGGTGCTGCTGGGCCGGATGATGGCCGGCGAGGGCGCCGATCGCGCGCTGGGCATGTTCGTCAACAGCTTGCCGCTGCGCCTGCACCTGGCCGGACGCAGCGTGGCCCAGGCGCTGGGTGACACTCAAGGCGCATTGGCTGCCTTGTTGGAGCACGAGGACGCACCGCTTTCGCTGGCCCAACAGTGCAGTGGTCTGCCTGCGGGTGTGCCGCTGTTCAACAGCCTGATCAATTTCCGCCATGGACTGACCCGTGGACAGTCGACGCTGCCCGGTGCGCAACTCCTGGAGGCCAGCGAGGTGCAGAGTCACGCCCTGGTGCTGTCGGTGGACGATCAGCACGACAGCCTGCGTCTGGGCGTGCGTGCGCCCCAGGCGCTGGGCGCCAGCCGGGTGCTGACGTATCTGCAGCATGCCTTGGAGGTGCTGTGCGAGGCGCTCGACCAGGACAGTTCGCAACCCCTCGAGCGGCTGTGCTGCGTACCGCCGGGCGAACGGCGGGAGCTGCTGGAGGGCTTCAACGATACTGCGCAAGCCCACGCACTGCGGGGTCGAACCTTGCCGTCGCTGTTCGAGGACCAAGTGCAGCGTACGCCTGAGGCAATCGCCCTGCAGACCGACGAGGCCACGCTGACTTACCGCGCGCTCGACGAGCAGGCCAACCAGTTGGCCCATCATCTGATTGGCCTCGGGGTGAAGCCCGACAGCCGCGTCGGTGTATGCCTGGAGCGCGGCCTGCCGTTGCTGGTAGGGCTGCTGGGCGTGCTCAAGGCTGGGGCGGCCTACGTGCCGCTCGATCCTGAATACCCGGACGAGCGCCTGCGCTATCTGGTGCAGGACAGTTCGCCTGTGGCCGTGCTGGTCCAGGCCGCGACCCGTGGCTTGTTCGAGGCGCAGGCGGTGGCGCTGGTCGATCTCGACCTGCCGGCCTGGCAGGCGCAGTCGAAGCAGGCGCCTGAGGTGGCCTTGAGCGCGTCGAACCTGGCCTATGTGATGTACACCTCAGGCTCCACCGGCACGCCAAAGGGGGTGATGGTCGAGCACCGCGGCCTGGGCAACCTGATGCACTGGAGCTCGACGCTGTGTCCGCCACGGCCAGGTGACGCGCTGCTGCAGCGGGCGCCGTTCAGCTTCGACGGCTCGGTCTGGGAGCTGTTCTGGCCGCTGTGCGCCGGGCTGCGCCTGGTGCTGCCGCGCCCGGACGGGCACCGCGACCCGCACTACCTGATGCAATTGATCCAGGCCCGGCAGGTGACCACGGTCAAGTTCGTACCGGCGCTGCTGCATGTTTTCCTCGAGCAAGCGGGCGTGGAGCAATGCACCAGCCTGAGGGACATCTTCTGCGGCGGCGGCGAGCTGACCCTGGCCTTGGCCACGCTGCTGCGCGAGCGCCTGCCCCAAGTGCGCCTGCACAACGTCTATGGCCCTACCGAGGCCACGGTGGACAGCACCGCCTGGACCTTGGAACCTGATCAACCCTTGCCGTCGGTGGCACCGCCCATTGGCCGTGCGATCGCCAATACCCGCCTCTACGTGGTCGATACCCATGGCCGGCCGGTGCCCAAGGGCGTTGTGGGAGAGCTGTTGATCGGGGGTATTGGGGTGGCCCGCGGCTACCTCGGGCTGCCAACGCTGGAAGCCGACCGCTTCATCGCCAGTCCTTTCGTCCAAGGCGACCGCCTGTACCGCACGGGCGACCTGGCGCGCTGGCGTGAAGACGGCGAGCTGGAGTTCGTCGGTCGCAACGATTTTCAGGTCAAACTGCGCGGATTGCGTGTGGAATTGGGCGAAATCGAGGCCCTGCTGGCGGCGCATCCGGCGCTGGGTCAGAGTGCGGTACGGGTGCGCGATGAGCGCCTGGTGGCCTACTTTACCTGCCGCGAAGGGCAGTGTGCGCCGTCGCTCGAAGTGCTGCGCAATCATTTGCTGGCACGGCTGCCGGCGTACATGGTGCCTGCGGCTTTCGTCGCGCTAGACGAAATGCCGTTGAGCCCCAACGGCAAGATCGACCGCAAGGCGCTGCCCGAACCCGGCCCGCAAGCCCTGATCACGCGTGCTTTCGAGGCACCACGCGGGGAGTTGGAGTGCACCCTGGCGCACATCTGGAGCGAGGTACTCAAGGTCGAACAGGTGGGCCGCGACGACAATTTCTTCGAGCTGGGCGGTCATTCCCTGTTGGCGGTGAATGTGGTGGCGCGGATGCGTCAAGCCGGGCTGCAGGCCGATGCCCGCCTGTTGTTCCGTCAGCCGACCCTGGCCGCACTGGCGGCCAGTGCCGGCCAGCCACGTGCCGAGGTGCAGATCGCAGCCACCACGATCCCCGGCCTCAAGGCCAGGCGCAGGCTCTGATCGCCTCAGATTGGCGCTACTGTGCCGGCCAAATGACGCGCCACTGTGCTTGACCGTGCGGGGGCTGCGGCGCGACGCTGCGGCCGTCCGCTACGGAGAACAACAATGGACGCGTCGAACCTGCTGCTATTCGTCCCCGCCTGTTTTGCCCTGAACATGGCGCCGGGCCCGAACAACCTGCTGTCGCTGCACAATGCCAGCCGTTACGGCCTGCGCACCGCCTGCCTGGCCGGAGGCGGGCGGCTGCTGGCCTTCGCCGCAATGATCGCCCTGGCGGCGATGGGGCTGACCGTGGTGTTGCACACCAGCGAGTAACTGTTCCTGGGCATCAAGCTGGCGGGGGCGGCGTATCTGTTCTACATCGCCTGGCAGCTGTGGCGCGCCCCGGTCGCGACCGGGCCGGTCGACGATAGCCCGCGCAGGGGGCTCTGGCGCCTGGCACGGCAAGAGTTCTGGGTGGCGGCGGGCAAGCCTAGCGATGGTCAATATATATAGTGGCAAAATGATTCTGGAAATTTGCGCGTAGAGTCATTAAGCTCAGGCGATGGATAGTGTTCTGACTGTTTGCGAAAAAGGATAGTTGAATGAAGGATCGTCTGCTCTACCTGCATGCCGAGGCTGGGAAATTAGTTTCTGAAACTGAGCGTAAAGCCGCACATATTGCCCTCTTAAGGATAATTCTCCAGCACTCATGTTTGACATTGGTAGAGGTGATCCTAGAAAAAAGACGCAGAACCAAAAAAAGGGATATTGGATTCAAAAGGTTGCCGACCGACCTTCTTTATAATCCTGCCGACGGCACCCTGTTTGGGGTTATGTTGGATTTGTTGGTTATTGCCGGCAACGAAAATCTTCAAAGTTACGCCAAGGCCGTCTGGAGAGATTCATCAGAAGAACGCCCCTGCTGGCGGCTTCTGGAGGAGCGGGAGCGGAGGAATGCGGAGCGCTTGATAAGTGCTCTAATAGTTCTTCGCAATGATGGTGTGGAAGGGCATGGTATACCAGGGCCAAATGATATTGAAGCAGAGAGTGATGCTCTGGCGTATGTCATAGAAATTTTGAGTCCAGTTCTTCCAGTTATGTCTGATGATAAGCAGAGCTATCGCTTTGTCCTTCCGAATAGTGAAGTCTATGATCTAAAGGGGTTGAGGCCTTTTAATGGATGCCTAGTCTGCTACAGATCTATAAGGAAGAGCTCCCCAGGGAAGTTTGTGTTCAAGGTTCAGGTGGAAAGAAACTGGTTTGGTCGAGAGGAGACTTCCTACGAGGCGCAGGATTTTTTTGATTCGGATCATGCGGGTGATTCTCACAAATATGAAATTAAAAAAACATCAGATAATGAATGGTCTCCATTAGCACTCATTCCTGAAAGGTTAACTGCTGAGTTTACAGGGCGACAGCGGGAACTTGAAGAGCTCACCGAATGGGCTAATGATGGTGAGTCTCGCGCATGTATGCTTTATGGTGATGGGGGTATCGGTAAAACGACTTTGGCTGTTGAGTTCATATGGCGGATGCTTGAAGGGCATGTTAAGTGTGATTTTAAGCCTGAGCTTATTACTTTCTTTACCGCTAAGAAGACACGTTGGGGTATAGGTGGGCTGGAAATTATCCGACTCGATGAGGTAGGTGTCGCGGACGTAGCGATATTTATACCTTTGGGTTTAGATGGTGGCGCCTTGGATAAATCTTGGTATACCAAGCCCCCAATGGAACTGATTCAAATGCTGTCTACTTATTTGACTAAAGAGTGGGGTGTTCATAAATCTTCGCACTTGCTAGTTCTGGATAACACTGAAACGATGGCCTCCAATGACGAAGAGGTTAGGCTGCTATCAAAACAAATTCACGAGTTGTCTAGGCGCGTTGGCCGAGTTCTCTTGACATCTAGGCGTAGGGAAGCTCTTGAAGCGAAGCAGATTGAGATCAAACCTCTAAGTGATAATGAGTCCGTAGATTTTCTCAAGGCTCGCGCTTCAACGCTTTCTCGAAAGCCCATACTTTCAGCAGCCCGGAGTAAATTGCTCGGTTACTCTAAAAAACTTGGAAATAAGCCACTGGTTTTGGAAGTGTTCGTTCAGGCGCTTGGAGAGAGTGGAATCGGGCTGCAACAAGCGTTTGATAGGGTGATGAGGATGCAAGCTCAGGACTTAGGAGAGTTCCTGTATACCGATGCTTGGAATCGAATGTCAGACTCCATGAAGAAGCTATTGCTGTTAATGACAAAAGTTTCTGACGTCCATGATGATACCCTGCTTAAGTTGTGCTGTGGCGCTGCTAAAATAGCAGTACTTGAAGCTTATGAGGCGCTCGAAGAAAGTCGCGGTATCGCCCAGTTGTCGAAATATGACGGCAACCTGCAAATACTATTCTCTCCGGAGTTTTTGAAGTTCTGTGCGAGTCGTACTGTCAGTGTTGATGGTGCTGATTTCCCTTCCCGGGAAGAGGTTGACCAGGTTAAAAGTAGGTACAACGAGTTTCTTAGAAGTAAATCCTCGATGATTGTTGATAGAGTTGCGAAGGCTTATCGACATCCTTATGCACGAGCTGCCCATACTAGTTTCAAAGAAGGTCGGCTGGACGATTGTGAGCTCTTCTATGAGCTTGCCGTAAATTCCGATACGGGTAATGGTTGGTTGTATGATAGATTTGCCTTCTTCCTATCCACGAAGGTTAATAATCGTCTGGATGAAGCTCTTGACTGGTCGAGAAAGGCGATTGCCCTTATTCCAAACGATCCAGACGCATGGTTTACTAAAGGCGCGATCGAAAGCCGGCTAGGTTTGGCATCAGACGCCAAAGACTCACTTGCAAAGTCAAGTGCTTACGGTAAGCAGATACACCTGTGCTTGCTCCAGCTTGCTTATGCTTACGTTAATCATATGCCTCCTAATCCAGGGCTAGCGCGAAAGGCCATTCTTGCTGCAATAGACAAAGCCCCTCAACAGGACTCCTTGCTTTGGAAGTTCAAGTCAGAAGCTACAAGGCTGCAGACAAGAATTGATCGGCTTTCTTCAGTTGAGAGTGCTTGACAAGAATTATGCTTTTTATGTGGCAGCTGCGTTGAATTGCTCAGAGCCTAGGTAGGGGGAGGGATGGCAACCTCCCATACTCTAGTTTGAGTCATGTGCTGGCACAAAATTTATATTTGCGTGATGTATATGATTGAAGCGCTAGGGTTGCTGAGCTTATCTTGGCAATCCCAAGGCGATCCTGTTGTTCACTGCGTTTCTGCCGCAGTTCGTGACGGTGGACAGCAGCACGCCGTTCGCTGAGCAGTTCCTTTGGCTGGGGTTGTGGTTCCTGTTGCTGGAGTGGATCGCTATCGCCGTCTACGCCGGCCTGGGCGTGTTCCTGCAGCGTTGGTTCAACCGCCCACGCGCGCGGCGGCTGTTCAACCGGGTCAGTGCCTCGCTGCTGGGGTGTGCCGGGATCGGCTTGCTGGTCGCGCGGCCGCGCTGAACCGTGCGTCGGTGAACACCCTCAATCGCGGTAGAACACTTGCACCAGGTGATAGCCGAACTTGCTCTTGATCGGGCCGTGCACCACCCGCAGCGGTTTCTTGAAAATCACCTGGTCGATGGCGCCCACCATCTGCCCAGGGCGCACTTCGCCCAGGTCGCCGCCGCGTTTGCCGGAAGGGCAGGTGGAGAACCTCTTGGCCAGCACGTCGAACGCCTCGCCCTTGGCCAGGCGCTGCTTGAGCTGCTCGGCTTCTTCGGCGGTCTTGACCAGGATGTGGCGGGCTTGTGCTTTCATGGCGTACCTGTAGCTGCGGCGAAAAAAGGGGGCATTATGCCTGATGACGTCGCTTCGGACCTGCCCAATACGCAGCGCTCCCTGTCACTGCGCCAACCACCCACCATCGACGTTCCAGGCCGCGCCACGCACTTGGCTGCCAGCCTCGCTGGACAGGAACAGCGCCAATTCGCCCAACTGCTGCGGGGTCACGAAGGCCAGTGAAGGCTGCTTCTCGGCCAGCAGCTCATGCTCGGCCTGCTGTGGATCGCCATCGCCAGCACGCGCGTCGATCTGTTGCTGCACCAGCGGGGTCAGCACGAAGCCTGGGCACACGGCATTGCAGGTGATCGAGGTGGTCGCCGTCTCCAGCGCCACGACCTTGGTCAGCCCGACCACGCCGTGCTTGGCGGCGACGTAGGCGCTTTTGCCCGTGGAGCCGACCAGCCCGTGCACCGAGGCGATGTTGATGATGCGCCCCCAGCCACGCGCGCGCATGCCCGGCAGGGCCAGGCGAATGCCATGGAACACGGCCGACAGGTTGAGCGCGATGATCTGGTCCCAGCGCTGTACCGGGAACGCCTCAACCGGTGCGACGTGCTGGATTCCGGCATTGTTGACGAGAATGTCGATGCCGCCGAACTCATGCTCGGCGAAAGCGAACAGCGCTTCGATCTGTGCCACGTCGGCAAGGTCCGCTGCGTGATGGCCGACCTTCACGCCATGGCCGCGGATCGCGTCGAGGGCCGGCTGTGGATCGCCGAAGCCGTTGAGCAGAATGTTCGCGCCCGCCCGCGCCAGCATCTGGGCGATGCCCAGGCCGATACCGCTGGTGGAACCGGTGACCAATGCTGTCTTGCCTGCGAGCGTCATGTGCAACTCCTGGTAGCGAACGGATGAACAGGGACCGGGTCAGCGTCGCGGGTCGAATGCCTCGCGCAGTGCATCGCCGACGAACACCAGCAGCGAAAGGATCGTCGCCAGTGCGAAGAATGCCGTGAAGCCCAGCCACGGCGCCTCCAGGTGCTGCTTGCCCTGGGTTACCAGCTCGCCCAAGGAGGCGCTGCCGGCGGGCATGCCGAAGCCGAGGAAGTCCAGGGCGGTGAGGGTGGTGATGGCGCCGGTGAGCATGAAGGGAATATAGGTCAGCGTCGCGTTCAGGGCATTGGGCAGGATGTGCCGGAGCATCACCTGGATGTCGCTCAGGCCCAGGGCGCGGGCGGCCTTGACGTATTCCAGGTTGCGGCCGCGGAGAAATTCGGCGCGCACCACATCCACCAGCGTGAGCCAGGAAAACAGCGCCAGGATGCCCAGCAGCCACCAGAAGTCCGGTTCGACGAAGCCGGAAAGGATGATCAGCAGGTACAGCACGGGCATCCCCGACCAGACCTCCAGCAGTCGCTGCCCGAGCAGGTCGACCCAACCCCCGTGGTAGCCCTGCAAGGCCCCGGCGCTGACGCCGATCAGCACGCTGAGCAGCGTCAGCGCGAAGGCAAACAGCAGCGACACCCGGGTGCCGTACAGTACCCGGGCGAGCACGTCGCGGCCCTGGTCGTCGGTCCCCAGCCAGTTCACCGTGCTCGGTGCACTGGGCGTGGGCACCTGCAGGTCGTAGTTGGGCGTATCGGCGCTGAAGGGGATGGGGGCGAACAGCATCCATCCGCCTTGGGCTTCGATCAGCCGGCGCACGTAGGTGCTGCGGTAATCGGGCTGGAAGGGCAGTTCACCGCCGAACTGCTGCTCGGTGTAGCGTTTGAGTGCCGGACTGTAGAGCTCGCCCTGGTAGCTGAGCAGCAGCGGTTTGTCGTTGGCGACCAGTTCGGCGCCCAGGCTCAGCAGCAGGATCGCGCCGAACAGCCACAGCGACACCCAGCCCAGGCGGTTACGGCGAAAACGTTGCAGGCGACGTCGGGCGATGGGCGACAGCATCAGTGCGCCCTCGCGTCGAAGTCGATCCGCGGGTCGAGCAGCGTGTAGCAGAGGTCGCCGATCAGGCGAATCAGCAGGCCGCCCAAGGTGAAGATGAACAAAGTGCCGAACACCACCGGGTAATCCCGGGACACTGCTGCGTCGTAACTCAGGCGCCCGAGGCCGTCGAGGGAGAAGATCACCTCGATCAGCAGGGAGCCGGCGAAGAACACGCTGATCAAGGCCTGCGGCACGCCGGCGACCACCAGCAGCAGGGCATTGCGCAGCACATGGCCGTACAGCACCCGGCGCTCGCTCAAGCCCTTGGCCCTGGCAGTGACCACGTAGTGTCGGGAAATCTCCTCGAGAAACGCATTCTTGGTCAGCAGCGTCAGGGTGGCGAAACCGCCGATCACCAGGGCACCGACCGGCAGTACCAGATGCCAGAAGTAATCGGCGACTTTGCCCAGCAGGCTCAGTTGGTCGAAATCTTCGGAGACCAGCCCGCGCACGGGAAACCAGTTCAGCGAGGTGCCGCCGGCGAACAGGACGATCAGCAGCAGGGCGAACAGAAACGAGGGCAGGGCGTAGCCGACCACGATCAGCACACTGCTCCAGGCGTCGAAGCGGCTGCCATGGCGCACGGCCTTGGCGATGCCCAGGGGGATCGACACCAGGTAGGTGATGAGCGTGGCCCACAGGCCCAGCGACAGGGTGACTGGCAGCTTGTCGAGGATCAGGTCGGTGACCTTGGCGCCGCGAAAGAAGCTGTGGCCGAAGTCGAGCCTGGCGTACTGGCCGAGCATCAGCCAGAGCCGCTCGGGGGCACTCTTGCCGAAGCCGTACTGGTGTTTGATCTGCTCGATCATCTTCGGGTCCAGGCCCCGGCTGGCGCGAGACTGGCCTTGAAGCGCTTCGACCCGTGCCCCCGGCGCGCCGCCACCGATGCCCTGCAGGCGGGCCACGGCCTGTTCCACAGGCCCGCCGGGGGCGGCCTGGACGATGGCGAAATTCACCAGCAGGATCGCCAGCAGCGTGGGCACGATCAGCAGCAGACGCCGCAGCAGATAGCCGGTCATGGTGCCGCCTTCAAGCGCTCGGCCATCTGCGCATCGGTCAGCGCCGTTGGGCTGACCTCCCACCAGGTGTCCAGCCCCTCGTCATACCTGGCCTGCACCTTGGGCAGTCCGAAGCGATTCCACCAGACGGTGGAACTTCCCGGCGGGTAGTAGTTGGGGATCCAGTAATAATTCCACTGCAGCACCCGATCCAGCGCATGGGCGTAGCGCTGCATGTCGGCCTGGGTCGAGGCGTGGACCAGGCCGTCGAGTAGCCGGTCCACGGCAGGATCCTGGAGCACCATGAGGTTGTTCGAGCCGGGATCGTGGGCCGCGGCGGAGCCGAAGTAGTTGTACTGCTCGGCCCCAGGCGACAGAGTGACGGGATAGCCGGTGATGACCATGTCGTAGTCGCGCGCCATGAGCCGGTTGATGTATTGGGCCGAGTCCACGTTGCGGATGTTCAGCTCGATGCCGATCTGCGCCAGGTTGCGCTTCCAGGGCAGCAGCAGGCGCTCCAGGCCGGCCTGGCCGTTGAGGAAGGTGAAACTCAACGGCGTGCCCTCGGCATCGACCAGGCGATCCCCCTCGGGGCGCCAGCCAGCGGCTTGCAGCAGCTGCAGCGCGTGCAACTGTTGCGGGCGGATGATGCCCGAGCCATCGGTCACCGGTGCCTTGAACACCTGGGTGAACACGTGGTCGGGGATCTGCCCGCGCAAGGGTTCGAGGATCTTCAGTTCTTCGACATCGGGCAGTTCGCGGGCGGCCAAGGGCGTATTGGAGAACAGGCTCTGCTGGCGGATGTAGAGGTTGCGCATCATCTGCCGGTTGCTCCACTCGAAATCCCAGAGCAGGCCCAGGGCCTGGCGCACACGGCGGTCGGCGAACATCGGCCTGGACAGGTTGAACACGAAGCCTTGGGCGCTTTGCGGTTTGTCCGGCCCCAGTTGCGCGCGCTGCAGGCGACCGTCGGCCAGCGCGGCACCGTTGTAGCCTTGGGTATACCCGGTGGCGGAAAACTCGCGGTTGTAGTCGTAACCGCCGCCTTTGAGCACTTGGCGGGCCACCTCGGTGTCGCCGAAGTACTCCACGCGGATGCGCTGGAAGTTGTAGCGTCCGCGGTTGACGGGCAGATCGCGGGCCCACCAGTTGGGGTCGCGCTCGAAGGTGATGCTGCGGCCATTGTCCAGGCGCGCGATGCGGTAGGGGCCGCTGCCCAGCGGTGTGTCGAAGCCGCCACCGTGGGCGAAGTCGCGGGTTTGCCAGTCATGTTCAGGCAGCACCGGCAGGCTGGCCAGGTCCAGTGCCAGGGTTCGACCGTGAGGTTGGCGAAAATCGAAACGCACGCTGCGCGGACCTTCGACGCTGACGGCGGTCACGTCGGCGAACTGGGTGCGGTACTTGAGGCTACCTTTGCTCATCAGCAGCTCGAAGGTGAAGCGTACATCTTCGGCGCGTACCGGCTTACCGTCTGCAAAGGTCGCGCGGGGATCGATCTCCACCCGCAGCCAGGCATCGTCAGGGCCGCGCTCCAGGCGTCGGGCGATCAGTCCATAGACGGTGTACGGCTCATCCAGCGAGCGCACGGCCAAGGGCGCATAGAGCCAGCCATCGACCTGACTGACCCCGGTGCCTTCATCGATGAAGGGCAGGACATGGTCGTACTGGCCGATTTCGAGCGCCGAGCGGCGCAGACTGCCGCCCTTGGGCGCGTCCGGGTCAACGTAATCGAAATGCGCAAAGTCGGCGCGGTAGCGAGGCGCTTCGTCGTAGACGGTCAACGCGTGCGAGGGGGCGGCGAGGCTGGCGGTGCTCAGCCAGGCCCCGACCAGCAACACGGCCAGACGGGGGCAGGCGGCGCCCGCTCCCACAAGGGCACTGCAGGGGCGGGCGGACAAGAGAGGGTCAGTCCTGGCGGCTGGTCACTTCCAGCAGGTGATAGCCGAACTGGGTCTTCACCGGACCTTGCACGGTGTTGACCGGCGCGCTGAACACCACGGTATCGAATTCCCTGACCATCTGACCGGGGCCGAAGGAACCCAGGTCGCCGCCTTGGCGGTTGGAGGGGCAACTGGAGTTGGCCTTGGCAATTTCGCCGAAGTCGGCACCGGCTTCGATCTGGGCTTTGAGTTCGTTGCACTTGTCTTCGGTGCTGACGAGGATGTGACGGGCGGTGGCACGTGCCATGACAAGATTTCCTTGGGTGAGAGAAAACCCAAGACTACCGCATAGCGCCGCGCTGTGTCTGTGCCCAGTGCTCGTGCTTCACCTGCGAGCCCGTCCTGGCAGCGCCTACCTGACAATTTTGCCAGTTGTGCCGTTCGCTGCCGTGCCCTGAAATCAGCTGACCCGACCTGCAGTTGGCTTGCCTCACATCAGGAGCACTCCCATGACAGACGACACAGACTTCGACCATGACGCCGATGGCGTGCAAACCCTCGACCAGATCCTCCAACAGTACAACCAGCGCTTCCAGGAAGACGACGCACCACCGATGGGTATCCAGAGCAGGGCTGGTCACGGCATGGGGATCCAGCTTGCCGGTGTCCAGAGCATGGGCGTCCAGGGCATGGGCACCATGTCGGTGATGGGTGCTTCCTCCCTGACCCCCATCATGCCGGCGATCTTCATCCCCGGGCATATCTCGGGCTTGAAATCGGCGCCGCGGCTGGCAATCGGTATCAATCGCAAACTGGTCTACGACAATCCGAGCGGTTTGTTGATCGTCCTCCAGGCCTATGACGACATGCGTCCCGGCGACTGGGTCGAGGTCTTCTGGAACGATTCCAGGGTCTCGGTGGCCTCGATGGTGGTCGTGCAAAGCGACGTGGGCAATCGCATCGCGTTGTTCGTCAGGGCAAGCAAAGTGCCGGAAGGGACTACCGAGCTCTGGTACCAGGTCAAGCGTGTTTCGGGTGTCGTCGAGGAATCGACCCGACTCACCGTCATCAGTCAGATCACGCCTCTAAGCGAGTTGTCGTTGCTCGTGCCGGAAGTGCCCGCCTCAGGGTTCGTGGGACCGGACGATGCTCGCCAGGGCGTCAAGGTGCATATCCCACCCTATGACGGGATTCGTCAGTACGATCTGGTCGAGTTTGCCTGGGGCACGCAGAAGGTCTCCCATACGGTAACGATGGCCGAGGTGACTAACGGCATCAACTTGGTGGTCGATGAGCGGACTCTGATCGCTGCGGGCAACAGCGAGCGCATGGCGCTGGCCTATCGGGTGATCGACGAGGTCGGCAATATTTCCGAACGATGGTCGCAGCAGGTGGAAGTGCCTGTGCGGCTGGTTGCCAATCTGACGCCTTCGCCGTATATCGCCAACCCTGACCCCACGGCCGTTCCACGCTATCTCATCGATCTGGATCAACTGGACGGCAACGACTTGCAGGTCGAGGTCGATACCGTCCATCCCAGCTTTAAACTGGGTGACAGCATCCGTGTGACCTTGACTGGCAGCCCTGCCCAAGGGCCGGATGTGACGCTACCGACGGCCGCACAACCTATCCGCCGGCTGGGGCGTACCTTGTTCTTCGCCGTCAGTGGCGCCTCGCTGCTACCGCTGCGTGGTGGTCGCGCCAGTGCATCGTACGAGAACCTCACTACCCGCGGATTCGTCTCGGGCAAGGATTTCGCGGTGTTCGCCGGCCTCCAGCGCTCGGCCATCAAGCCGGAGTTGGTCCAGGCCGATGCTGATGGCAACGTAGACCCCTCGCTCACGTCGGTGACCGTGCAGATTCCAGTCGCCGCCGATCTGCAGCGCGGTGACCGGGTGACCTTGGTGTGGTTGGGCACACGCGCCAACGGGACGGCGCTCTATGAACAGTTCACCAAGGTCGTCAACACCAAGGATGTGGGGCTGATTTTCACCTTTCCAGTCGCAGATGGCTTGAAGTACCTGGCCCCGCTTGACGGTGGGAAGCTGGACCTGAGTTACCAGATCCAGCGCCGGGGCATGTTGCTGCCTCTTTATTCCGAGCATCAGATCATTCAGGTTGGCGAAGCCCAAGCGGCGCTGCCTGCGGCACGAATGGAGCCTGAGTTGATCAATGGCATCGTCGATCCAAACCTGCCGCAGTTCGCCAACGGTCTGAAAATTCATATCGACCCGTTCCTCAACATGAACGAGATGCAGGATGTCTCGCTTCAGTGGCTACCCGAGATGGGACCGCCATGGGACGACAGCACGGTCGTCTGGCCAGGTGAACCCTTGGTATTCGAAGTGCCTCACGATCAACTGATGGCTAACTTCGGCGGTTCTGTACAAGTGCGCTACTTCGTGACCGAGCCCGGGGAAACGGAGCGCTATTCGGATTACCTGGACTTCGTCATCGACGTGTCGCAGGTGACTGACCTGGAGCCTGTCGAGATCCCGGCAGCTCAGGAGGACAACCTGGATCCGGGCGCCGTGATCGATGGCGCATTGATTGTCATTCCCGCCTCGGTGCAATTGCAGGCCGGCGATTTCGTCGATGTCTACTGGGATGGCTCCAATCCTGGCGGTGTCACCGTTGTCAACGATGTCGTGATCGAAGAGGGTGTGTCTCCCGAGGGTTTGGTGATCGATTACCCTTATGTGATTGCCAATTTGGGCGGCAAAGTGGACGTGCGCTACGAGGTCACGCGGCTCTCTGGTTCTGTGGACAGCTCCTTGAGTCGTACGGTGTTCATCAAGAAAGGGGGATTGCCTCAGGCGTACTTTCTCGAAGGCGTCGATGGGCATCTGAACCCAGGTGATGTTCCTGACAAGGCCACAGTGCGTATTGGCGCCGATGCCAAACTCCAGGCTTCGGATAAAGTTACGATCTGGCTCGAAGACGAGGCATCCAATGCCTCCCGACACCTCGAAGTCACGGTACCGCCCGAGCGTGCCAACCGGGCGCTGAATGTCGAAATTCCCGGGGCTTACATCGAGGCGCTGGAAGGAAAGGTGGTGAGTCTGCGCTACGAGATCAAGCGCAGCGGCTCGACGACCGTCGAGTCTGGTCCCGGTCAGCGCTACGTCATTCAGAGCGAACTCGGTAGCGGCACGCTGCGTGTGTTCGGCGCCAGGTACAGCGCCAGTTCCTACCGCAATACACACACCTCGCACGTGGTGAGTGCATTCAACGCCACCACCGGCAAGCCTCTACTGGCGGAGTGGCGCTACGAGGGCGATCAGACGGCCAAACTCGCCTACCGCCTGCTGGATCGTCAACCCGACCGACCGCTGCTGGTCCGCACGGCGAGCGATGCGCTGTGGCTCAACCCTACCAATGTGCTCGGCACAGGCATTGCGGTGACGGATAACGCCAGACCAGACGAGGCCAAGGCCGCCTTTACGGCGTTGCTCAACACCAGTAAGCGCGCGCTGTTCAAACTGTGCAGTTGGGGCGCGGCGTCCCACGGCGGGGCCCTGCCTGGCGCGCTGACGAACATTGACACCGTGGTCGAAGTGAGCAGTACGCGAGGCGCGTTTGCTGCACGCCTGAGCAATGGAACGGTTCATGCGTGGGGCAACACCGCATTTGGCGGCCAGATGAACGCAGCCGACACCCACAAAGTGTTCCTGGACGTGCGCGGCAACCTCATGGCGTTTGCCGGACGCGTCCAGGTTTCACCCGGTAATCCGCAAGGGCGGCTGGCCTGCTGGGGAAATGCCGACCTTGGAGGGGCGTTGCCGGCCGGGCTCGCCAACCTCACGGACATCGTGAAGATCTACAACGGTCGACGGTGCTTCGTGGCACAGCGGGCCGATGGCAGCTTCGTCGGCTGGGGCGACGCGACCTGCGGCGCCACCTTGCCCGCTAGCCTGATGGCGCCGCCCTCCAGCCCTGACAGGCGGGCCGTACACCTGGCGGGTAACCACGGGGCCTTTGCCGCTCGGCTCCAGAATGGAACGCTGATTGCCTGGGGCAACCCCGGATACGGCGGATCCTTGCCTGCCCCGTTGGCGGCGCGCCAGGACATCGCGTCCCTGGAGACGGCGTCGGAAAAGGCTTTTTGCGCGCTGACCAACGACGGTCATGTGGTTGCCTGGGGCGCCGGCTTTGCCGCAACCGTGCCGCCATCGGTCGCCCTGCTCGACGACATCGTGGAGGTGACCAGTAATTCGCATGCGTTCTGCGCGCGACGGCGTGGTGGTCATTTGGTGGCGTGGGGCTCGTTTCGGAGTGCCGGAGCTCTGCCGCCTGAAATTGCCCGCCTGCCGGACATCATCGCGGTCACCGGCAGCACCTTGTGCTTTGCAGCGGTGCGCCGCGATGGCTCGGTAGTCGCCTGGGGTGATCCGCAGCGAGGGGGCCAGATTCCATCTGCCGTACAGGCACAACTGACACAAGTCCGCGCGATCTACGCCAACACCGTGGGCTTCACCGCCCTGACGGCCGATGGGCGTGCTGTGACCTGGGGCGAGCCCTCCAACGGTGGCAACAGCGCATCGGTGCAGGCTGTACTGAATCGCGCATTGCGTTACGGGCGCCCAGGCAGCGGCCATGCCGTAGCCCCGGACAACGACCTGCGCGCGCTGGCCTGAGCGATTTGCGACGCCGTGTGTACTTTCTAGTCGTCACTGCGACGGCTTATCTGGAGAGCGTTCATGAACGATCTGACTGTACCGTCCGTGGCCCTCGTGCAGGACGGCAAGCTCGATCCACTGAAGATTCCGAGCACCGGACTGCCCGTGGTCATGACTGTGAGCGCAGCGCATGCGCGTGATGTGCTTAACCTGGTGCTGGAAATGGAGGGCAGCGGGCAACGGCTGTACACCAGTGCGAACCTGCCCATCGGTACCAGCGGCCGGCCGGTTACGCTGCGTATCCCTAAACAGTTGTTTCTCGACCACGTCGCTGATCGGCTGACGATTTATTACACCCTGGCCGCAGCGGGTAGCAGCCCCAGCATTGCCTTTGAGGTGGAGCAAGGGTTTAGCGGAGACCATCAGGTCGACCTGAGCAGGCATCTCTACCGACCGCTGTATGCCAACGGACAAGTCCGCCTGCCCAAAACGCTGCCAGGGTTCGTGTACTACGATCGTGCCTTGCCCGGCGCCACGGCCTACACCAGCAGTGACCAGAGTGTGGCGGCGGTCAACAGCACAGGCAGGGTGACCTTGCTGCGCAATGGCCAGAGCACGATCACTGCCCGGACGCCGCAAGGCGCTCAGTCGTACTCACTGACCGTAACCGGCATCAGAGGCCTCGAGGTGCTCTCCACCAGCGCCGTGACCTGGCAGAACGCCAAACGCCTGTGTGATTCGCTGGGGATGTCCATGCCCCAGGAGCGCGACTTCAGGGCGATGGTCGAGTATTACGGCGCTGACCTGCCGCAGGCCTTGGACCCCCGTGCGCCGTTGTGGGGGGAGTCACTGGGGGCGGGTACCGCTGTCACCTTGAATCCGGTGACGCTGAAGATCACTGCTGAGTCGACCCAAGCGAACAATTTGCGCCAGGTGGTGGGTATCGACTGATCGCACACGATTGGGCGTAACCCAGCAGCATTCAACGAGGAATGCCACCATGAAAAAGTCGATGCTGCCCAGGGCAAGCGCTCTGGCCTGCTGCCTACTGTTTGTCCTGACGTATCTGCAGTCACCCCCAGGCCATGCGCTGGTCGCCCCCTCTGACTCGATCGAGGCGCTCACAGAGAGCCGGCTGGCTGCAGCCACGGCGGCGGTCGAGCAAGGGCTATCCATCGCCGCGACGCTGAACCAACGTCTGGTCAGCACACCTTCTGCCTGCGTACGCAATCAGCCGGACTATGCCTGCAGTGGCGTATTGGTGCGTCCCATGGCGGCTACTCATACGGCTCGCTTCTGGGAGCACGACGCCGAGGCCAACGCCCGAGGCAGTGAAGCATTCGTCTATTTGCGCAGTGATCGCCAGCAGGGGGCGCTGCCAGGGCGTGGCGGTTATGTCCTGATGTCACGGTTCGATGCGCTGGCCACCGAAAAGCCCTATGAGGTCAAGGCACGCCCCAGACCCGGCGAGGTTCAGGTCACCAACTGGAATGCGGCACAGCCCAACCAGATCGCCATCGAGGCGCTCTACTACAATCCCGCCGTTCCCAATGACCTGTTCCGGGCTCAGCGCTCACAACTGCAGTGGTTCAAGGCAACAGCAGCCTGGTTGCCGATCCTGCGCTATAGCGGCGGTGTTGGCGCTGTGTTCGGCTTCGATCAGAGCGAACAGCTGTACGATGGCTATCTGATCGCTGAGCGGATCAACCAGCGCTTCACCACGGTGACGGCCACCTGTCCTGACGGCAGGGCGCGCTATTACTGCCAGGGGGTCTGGGTCAGGACCACCAACATCGCCGACGTCGGCCGCTATCGCACTTGGAACCCGAGTCCGGGGTCGCAGCGCAATAACAGCGTGTCGTTCAGTTGGTTCTCTGCGGACACGTCCGTCGCGACGACATACCACACGCAAGGTTTCATCCTGCGCGAGTCAGGCTACGCCGTGACGCAACCGCTCACCCTGCGCTGCGGCTATCCCCTGGACGCCGCCACCAGCAGCGCTGCCGATCCCTGTACCTTCCGCGGCCAATGTGCAGCGCTGGGCATCACCACCACAGCGGCTTGGCGCGCCAGGTACGGCAGCGGGACCAATCCGGGGTGCGCCTTCGGCAACGATGCGGCGGCGTTTCGTGTGCTGATCGATCTGCGCAACCGCCAGACGGGCTTCGTCAACGCTTGGAATGAGTTAATGATGGCCGTGTGGCCGCAGAACGTGGCGGCGCAGTTACCGCTGGAGTCGTTCATCTATTCGGCAGCCAACGGCCGGGCGAACGCCCAGGTCTTCCAGCGTGAGTACGTGCGCGACACCCTCGGCCGGTATTTACCGGTGCTGTTCCTGAATCCCACACCGCCGCCCAACCGCCTGGTGACCTACAACCCCGACGACCAGAACGTCGAGTAGCGAAGGTTTCGCCTCTCAGCCATCGATCACCGCACAGGTGGAGACACCGTCATGACTATCGTAACCCTTGGCAGATCACTGCTGCTTTCATTGTGCCTGGCGTTCCATCCTGTCTACGCGCTGCAGCCCCTGGCCGATCCCGACACGACGGCTTCCTCAAGCATGGCGGCCCAGGCGCTGCTCGCTCAGGCTGCCGCCGATCAGGGGCTGGACGTGGCGCAGGGACTCAACGCCCGCCTGGCCAGCACGCCGATTCGGTGCGTGCGCAATCAACCGGACTACGCCTGCAGCGGTGTTCTGGTCAAGCCAGTGCTGGACAGTCGCGCCGCGATCTTCTGGGAGCACGATATCGAAGCCCGCGCCCGCGGTACCGAGCAGTTGGAGTATCTACGCGCTGACCTGGCGCCTCGAGGTGGGCAGGGCCAAGTCGGTTACGTGCTGATGAGCCATCTGGATGCCAGGGCGCAGGGCAAGGATTATCAGGTCAGGCAGCGCCCGAACGCAGCGCAGGTGTACGTTGCGAACTGGGACGAAACGCAGCCCGCGCAGGTGGCGATCGAGGCATTGTATTACCCCGCCGGGCGTTCCGATGCGCTGCTGTTGGCCCAGCGTGCGCAGCAGGCCTGGTTCTCGCGTACACGTCAGTGGCTGCCGGTGTTGCGCCTGGATTCGACTCGCGCTACGAGCGCGTTCGGTTTCGACCAGCAGGATCAGCTCTACAGCGGTTATACGCTGGCTGACCAGTTGAACGGCCGGTACCGCGACACTGCCACGCGCTGTCGCAATAACACCCCCGCGTATTACTGCAATGGCGTATTGATCCGGGCCACAGGCGCAGCCGACAGTTTCCGCGCGTGGAATCCTTCGCCCAACTCGGTCGGCCGTAATGGTGTTTCGTTCTCCTATGTGCGGGCGGACGTCGGCACCGTTCGTCTGGCCAATAATCAGGCGGGCCTTATCTTTAAACCTGCCGACTACCCAGTGACCCAGCCCGCGACGCTCAGGTGCGCTTACCCGGCCAATGCGGGCACCAGTTCCACACCCAATAGTTGCCGCGCCAGTTGCCTGTCGCAGGGCATCACCACGGTGGCGCAGTGGCGGGCACGGTACGGCAACACTGGGGCAGGCAACTGTGCCTTCAGCATGGAGCCACGTCCCGACGCTGCGCAGTTTCAACTTAACGTGGACGTGCGCAGCAACGGAGGGGCGCACAACGAGATGATCATTGCCGCCTGGCCCCCGAACATTCCCGAGAAACTGCCCATCGAAGCGATCTACTACCCGGTCAACGGACGCGAGGACCAGGCGAGCCTGATCCAGCGCCAGTACTTCAGTGCCACACGCCGTTTCATGCCGGTGATACGGGTGAACCTGACGGCCGGCGCCGGTGCGATCTTCATCTTCCGGCCCGAAGATCAGAACCGCTGATGGCCCCGGGCTGCGGCATCCCGTTTAGGCCAATCGCCGGGCTGCATCGCGCAGCAGCTCGGCGGTGTTGTCCCAACCCAGGCAGCCATCGGTGATCGACACCCCGTACTTCAAGGCGCCTTTGCCCAATGTCTGGCAACCCTCGAACAGATGCCCCTCGATCATCACGCCGATGATCGAGGTGTCGCCGGCCAGGCGTTGATCCAGCACGTCCTCGAACACTGCCGGCTGACGCGCAGGGTCCTTGCCGCTGTTGGCGTGGCTGCAATCGACCATGATCCGAGCCTGCAAACCGGCTTTGGCCAGGCCTTGTCGGGCCAGTGCAAGGCTGTCGGCGTCGTAGTTCGGGCCTTTGTGCCCGCCACGCAGTACCAGGTGCGTATCCGGATTGCCGAAGGTCTCGATGATCGCGGGATGACCCTGGGCGTCCATGCCGAAATGACGATGACCCGCGACGGCACTGCGCATGGCGTCGGTGGCGACGGCTAGGCCGCCATCGGTGCCGTTCTTGAAACCGACTGGCAGTTCCAGGCCACTGACCATCTCCCGGTGAATCTGCGACTCGGTGGTACGCGCGCCGATGGCGGCCCAGCTCAGCAGGTCGTCGAAGTAGCCGGCAGCCATGGGCTGCAACAGTTCGGTGGCGATCGGCAGACCGCGTTCGAGCATGCCCAGCATCAAGCCCCGCGACAGGGCGATGCCGGCGTGCATGTCGTCGCTGCCGTCCAGGTGTGGATCGTAGGCCAGGCCTTTCCAGCCGACGGTGGTCCGTGGTTTCTCGACGTAGGCGCGCATCACCAGCAGCAACTGGTCGCTCAGCTCACGGCTCAGGGCGGCGAGGCGGTCGGCGTACTCAAGGGCTGAGCGCGGGTCGTGGATCGAGCAGGGGCCGACCACCACCAGCAGACGTGAGTCACGGCCGTCGAGAATGGCGCGCACGGCCTGGCGATGGTCATGGACCTGTTGCGCGAGTTCGCTGCAGAGCGGCATCTGCTGCTTGAGCAGGTGCGGGCTGGGTAGGCGTTGGCTGACGGCGGCGTTGGCCGCAACGGGTTGGGTCAGGGGCAAGGCGAGGTTCGAAGAATGCATGGCGAGGTTTTCCTTGGGCGGACGGCGGGTGTGGGCCCGCGCCGTCGGCCCTATCGAGGTGTTCGACAGGTTGTCGGATGAGCGTTGCGTGCAGCATTGCCACCGGTCAGGGTCCGTACGGAGGCGGCAGGCTGGCCCGAACGGGAATGGCTAAATCGCCAGGCGTGGGGGAAGGCGTAGGGATAGCTGACGTAGTTCATGGTGTTGTCCTCAGAAGTGCTGAACGAATGTAGAAGCCGTTAAACGCAAAACCCCCGATCGGGGGGCCGACCGGGGGTTTGAGTAGTCTCATGTTCGGCGGCCCCTCGAAGGTGGGCGCCGGGTGGGTATCGGCGCCTAGTGGCTAAACCAATACCCAAAATAGGAGCAGGCCGCGACATCACGACCGGCAACGGCCAGCACAGGGCGCACGAGGCGTCCGGCGGTGATGGCGTGATTGCAGGTGTGTTTCGACATGTTGCTCTCCAATGAATGAAACCGAGCTTACTGCAGCGCTGCGCGGTGTTCAATCGGTAAATGCTATCGGGGCGATTGCACGCGGCGTTCAGGCACCCGCGTGTGCAACGAGTGCCGGAGATGAAGGGCTGTCAGACCGCACAGTGCTTGAGTTCCCGCGCGATCAGCATGCGCTGGATCTCGCTCGATCCCTCGTAGATCTGGGTGATTCGCGCATCCCGGTAGTACTTCTCGACCGGATAGTCCTCCAGATACCCATACCCGCCATGCACCTGAATCGCCATTGAGCACACCCGTTCGGCCATTTCCGAGGCGAACAGCTTGGCTTGCGAGGCCTCCGACAGGCAGGGTTTTCCCGCACTGCGCAGGCGCGCTGCATGCAGGATCAGCAGCCGCGCGGCGTTGAGCTGCACCTGCATGTCGGCCAACAGGTTGGCGATGCTCTGGTGCTCGTTGATCGGCTTGCCGAACTGGATACGCTCGCGCGAATAGGTGAGCGCGGCTTCGAAGGCCGCGCGGGCGATGCCCAGGGCCTGGGCGGCGATGCCGATGCGTCCGCCTTCGAGGTTGGACAAGGCGATGGCCAGGCCCTTGCCGCGCTCGCCCAGCCGGTTGGCCTCGGGGATACGGCAGGCGTCGAGGGTCACGGCGCAGGTGTCGGAGGCGCGGATGCCCATCTTGTGTTCGCTGCGGTCGACCTTGAAGCCGGGGTTGTCGGTCTCCACCAGGAAGGCCGACAGGCCCTTCTTGCCCAACTGCGGGTCGGTGACGGCGAAGACGATGGCCAGTCCGGCGCGCTTGGCGTTGCTGACGAACTGCTTGGCCCCGTCGATGACCCAGTGGCCGTCGACCCACTCGGCGCGGGTCCGCAGGTTATGGGCTTCGGAGCCGGCCTGGGGCTCGGTCAGGCAGAAGCAGCCGATCACTTCGCCGCTGGCCAGGCGTGGCAGCCACTGCTGCTGTTGTTCGGCCGTGCCATAGGCCAGCAGCGGACCGCAGCCCACCGAGTTGTGGATGCTCATCAGCGCGCCGATGGCGCCGTCGCCGGCAGAGATTTCCTCCACCGCCAGCGCGTAGGCCACGTAGTCGGTGTAGCTGCCGCCGAAGGTGTCGGGCACCACCATGCCCAGCAGGCCCAGCTCGCCCATGGCGCGTACCACGGCGTCATCGATCCAGCCGGCCTTCTCCCAGGCCTGTGCATGGGGTGCGATCTCGCCGCGCGCGAAGTCGCGGGCCATGTCGCGGATCATGATCTGCTCTTCGCTCAGTTCCAGGTCTTGCATGCTACGACTCCCGGCTCACAGGCCTTCGAAGAATTGATCGACCCGCTGGCTGGACAGCGCGGCGAGGGTCGGTGGGTTCCAGCGCGGCTGCTTGTCCTTGTCGACGATCAAGGCGCGCACCCCTTCGACGATGTCGCCGTGGGCGAACCACTGGCGGTCCAGGTGCAGCTCCATGGCGAAGCAGTCTTCCAGGCTGCGGTGGCGACCACGACGCAGCATCTCCAGCGTCACCGCCATGGCCAGAGGCGAGCGAGTTTCCAGCAGGTCGGCGGTGGCGTGCGCCCACTGCTGGCTATCACCGATGCGCACGCTGCGCAGTTGTTCGAGGATGCTGGGCAGGTCGGGCTGGCCGAAGTAGTGATCGATCACCGGGCGCAGGCGTGCCAGTGGCGCATCCTCAAGGGTTTGGGTGCCCAGTTTAGCCAGCAGACCTTGCAGGTCCTTGAGCGGATGACTGCCGAAATTCAACGCGTCCAGGCCCTGGTCCAGGGTACTGAGCCGGTCGCTGGCCAGATACCAGTCCGCCAACCCGCAATACAGGGCATCAGCGGCCTGAACCTGCGTGCCGCTGACCCCCAGGTAGGTACCCAGCTCACCCGGAATGCGCGACAGGAAGTAGCTGCCGCCGACATCCGGGAAGTAACCGATACCGACTTCTGGCATGCCCAGCCGGCTGCGCTCGGTGACGATGCGCAGGTCGGCGCCTTGGGCCAGGCCCATGCCACCACCGAGGGTGAAACCGTCCATGATCACCAGGACCGGCTTGCGGTAGTGGTGAATGCACAGGTCGAGTGCGTACTCCTCGACGAAGAAGCGCTCGTGCAGGTCGCTGCCGGCCTTGTAGCTGTCATGCAGCGAGCGGATGTCGCCGCCGGCACAGAAGCCTTTCGGGCCTTCGCCGCGTAGCACCACCGCCTTGATCCGTGGGTCTTGCGCCCAGGTCTGGAGGTGCTGGTGGAGGCTGCGCACCATCTCCAAGGTCAGGGCGTTGAGGCCGCTGAGACGGTTGAGGGTGAGGTGGCCGATATGGTTGCGGACATCGGCCAGCACATGATCGGTGGACGGAAGTGGAGCGTGGACGGTCATCGCGTTCTCCCTGCTTTGTTATTGATTTTCCATGTGAAGTCTGGAAATACGCTGGAGGATCGAGGGATCCTGCCATGCATATTTACCCGGCACAATCGACAAATGTGCAGCGCTCGGGTGCATTTTTGCGTCAGGGGCGGGTCCTGAATAGGACCGCAAGGGCAGGGCAATGGTTTGCTTGAAAGGTGCGGCCAGTGAAGATCATGTGACGTCGCAGCGGCATTGCACCGCTGCGACGTCGCTCGCTCGAACAGGAATCAGTGACGGTCCAGCCACACGGTTTGTACGTTGCAGAACTCACGTACGCCGAAGTGCGACAGTTCACGGCCGAACCCGCTTTTCTTGACACCGCCGAACGCCACGCGGGGGTCGGAGGCGCAGTAGCCGTTGATGAACACCGCGCCGGTGTCCAGCGCAGGAATCATGCGCTCGGCCAGGGCCAGATCGGCGGTGTAGATCGTCGAAGCCAGACCGAAATCGCTATCGTTGGCCAGTTCCACCGCGTGCTGCGCATCGCTAGCGCGGATGATCGCGGCCACCGGGCCGAACAATTCCTGCCTGAAGGCCGTCATGTCCGGGGTGACGTCGCCGAGCACCGTGGGGGCGTAGAAGTTCGCCGCACCGTCGAGCTTGTGGCCGCCGAGCAGCAGTGTAGCGCCTTCGGCCAAGGTGGCCTGGACTTGCCCGTCGAGTTCGTCGCGCAGGTCGAAGCGCGCCATCGGGCCGATGTAGGTGTCGTCGTCCAGCGGATTGCCGAGCTGCAGCGCGCGGGTGGCGGCGACGAACTTCTCGCTGAACGCCTCGACGATGCTGTCCTCGATGATGAAGCGCTTGGCCGCCGCGCAGACTTGCCCGGTGTTCTGGTAGCGACCGATCACCGCAGCCTTGGCCGCTTCGTCCAGGTCGGCATCGGCCAGCACGATGAAGGGGTCCGACCCACCGAGTTCCAGCACGCACTTCTTCAACGCGGCGCCGGCCTGGGCACCGATGGCCATGCCAGCGCGCACGCTGCCGGTGAGGGTCACGGCGGCGATACGTGGGTCGTTGATCGCACGGGTCACGCCGTCGGGGGTGACGTTGATCACCTCGAACACGCCCTGCGGCAGACCCGCCAGATTGAACAGTTCAGCCAGCAGATAGGCGCTGCCCATGACGTTCGGTGCATGTTTGAGCACATAGGTGTTGCCCGCCAGCAAGGCCGGCACGGCGCCGCGCAAGACCTGCCAGATCGGGAAGTTCCAGGGCATCACCGCTAGAATCGGGCCCAACGGACGGTACTCGATGCGCGCCTTCTCCACTTGCGTGGCCTCAGGGGCAAGCATGGCCGGACCGTGTTCGGCATACCACTGGCACAGGCCGACGCACTTGCTCACTTCACCGCGCGCCTGGACGATCGGCTTGCCGATCTCGCGGGCGATCATCTGGGCAAAGGCTTCGTGACGGCTCTGCAAGGCCTCGGCCAGGGCACGCAGGTAAGCGCTGCGTTGCGCCAGCGATACTTGGCGCCAGTGAGTGTATCCGTGCTTGGCCCGCTGCAAGGCCGCGTCCAGTGCGGCCTCGGTGTCGTACGGGTAGACGCCGATCTGCTCGCCGGTGAAGGGATCGACGGAAATGGCATGGGTCAGGCTGCTGATGGCACTCATGGCTGTTCCTCTTGTTGTCCTGGACGGTGTCGTTTCAATTGAGGCCAGACTAAAAGCGTATCGATTTGATGAAAACTGAATAATACTGAGCGAATCATTCACGAATGGAGAAAGGCTGTGGACCTGGTGCAACTGGAGATGTTCAAGGCAGTCGCCGAGCACGGCAGCATCAGCGCCGCGGCTCAACAGATTCATCGAGTACCGTCGAACCTGACCACCCGCATCAAGCAATTGGAAGAAGACTTGGGCGTGGCGTTGTTCATCCGCGAGAAAAGCCGATTGCGGCTGTCACCGGCGGGCTGGAATTTTCTCGACTACACCCGGCGTATCCTGGATCTGGTACAGGAGGCCCGCGCCACGGTCGCCGGGGAGGATCCGCAGGGCACCTTCGCCCTCGGTTCTCTGGAAAGCACGGCGGCGGTGCGCATTCCGGCACTGCTGGCGGCCTACAACCAGCGCTATCCGAAGGTCGACCTGGACCTGTCCACCGGGCCGTCGGGGACCATGCTCGAAGGGGTATTGTCCGGACGCCTGGTGGCGGCCTTCGTCGATGGCCCGGTATTGCACCCGACGTTGGAAGGCATTGCGGTCTTCGAAGAGGAAATGATGGTCATCGCGCCGTTGAACCACGCGCCGATCGGTCGTGCCCAGGATGTCAACGGCCAGAACATCTATGCCTTTCGTGCCAACTGCTCCTATCGCCATCACTTCGAAAGCTGGTTCGTCAAAGACCACGCGGTGCCAGGCAAGATCCATGAGATGGAGTCCTACCACGGCATGCTCGCCTGCGTCAGCGCCGGGGCCGGTCTGGCGTTGATGCCGCGCAGCATGCTCGACAGCATGCCAGGGGCGAGCACCGTCAGCGCCTGGCCGTTGTGTGAGGATTTTCGCTACCTCAGGACCTGGCTGGTGTGGCGTCGCGGTACCGTATCGCGAAGCTTGAGCATGTTCATCCGGCTGTTGGAAGAGCAGACGAACAGGTGAGATTGGCCAAAATCGATGTCTTGCTAACATTTTTTTCACGAAATAGTGGCAAATGACTTTCATCTTGGCGTCGGCGTGCTAATAATCGCCGATGTATTACTTCTTGTGTCCCAGATGGGATGTTGTGGGCACAGGCGCAAAATAGAGGGGCACAACCCCAATTGTTGCAGGCCGCCCACCATCGACTGCCTGCCCGTGAAGTCCACCTGGAGTAGTCATTGATGAAGAACCGTCTCGCCACCTCGTTGGCCGTGGCAGTGCTGGCGCTGGCCGGTACGCAATTGGCACAGGCCGCCCAAGTGTCGGGCGCCGTGGGCGTCACCAGTCAGGGCGACATGACCTATCGCCTGGGTATGTCTTTCGATTGGGACAAGAAATGGCTGCAAAGCAGCGTCGGTCACGTCAGCGGTTACTGGGACGCCGGCTACACCTACTGGGAAGGCGGTGACTACAGCGGCGCGCACTCGCTGTCGTTCAGCCCGGTGTTCACCTATGAATTCGGCGACTCGGGCTACGTGCCGTTCATCGAAGCCGGTGTCGGTGTCGCCGTGTTCTCTAAAACCGACGTGGGCGATCAGAAGCTGGGTTCAGCGTTCAACTTCGAAGACCGTATCGGTTTCGGCGTGAAGCTGCCGGGTCAGCAGAAGGTTGGCATCCGTGCTACGCACTACTCCAACGCCGGTATCAAGCAGCCTAACGACGGTATCGAGTCGTATGCGCTGTTCTACAGCGCCGCGTTCTAAGCGCTGAGCGCTGCACCGCCGGCGTCAAGTTGGCGGTGCAGTTCGGGCAAGCGGCCCGTTTCTTCCTCTCGCAGGCTCAGTGCTTGCGCCGCAACAGCAGGATGAAGAACACGCCACCGATGGCCGCTGTGGCGATGCCGATCGGCAAGTCCTGCGGGGCGATCAGCGTTCGCGCGCCCACATCCACCCAGATCATGAACAGCGCGCCGAGCAGGGCGCAGGCGGGCAGTAGCCGCCGATGTTCCGCGCCTACCAGACGCCGCGCCATGTGCGGCAGCATCAGGCCGACGAAGCCAATGGCGCCGGACAGCGACACCAGCACCCCGGTCAGCAGCGCCGTGCCGACGAACACCCGAGCACGCACCGCGCGGGTATCGAAACCCAGGCTCACGGCGGTTTGCTCGCCGCTCATCAGCGCATTGAGCGCCCGCGCCTGGCTCATCAGCAGCGCGAACCCGGCCAGCACGCAGAGCGCCGGCAGCCACAGCAACGACCACTGCGCCAAGCCCAGTCCGCCGAGCATCCAGAACATCACCGACGCTGCGGCATGCGGATCACCGGTGTACAGCAGCAAGTTGGCCGTGGCCATCACGACGAATGACACCGCGACCCCCGCCAACAGTAGGCGATCACTTTCCAGTCGGCCGCCCCGGCTGGCTACCCCGAGCACCAGCAGCATGCTGCCCAGTGCGCCGATGAACGCCGCCAGCGGCAAGCTGAAGACCCCGGCAAAGGGGCCGAGAAACAGCACCACCAGGACTGCGCCGAACACCGCGCCGGCACTCACGCCCAGCAGGTGCGGGTCGGCCAGCGGATTGCGGGTCACCGCCTGCAGTGCGCCGCCCACCAGCGCCAGGCCTGCGCCGACCAACGCGCCCAACAGCACGCGTGGCGCGCGAATCTGCCAGACGATCTGCGCCTGGCCACGGCTCCAGTCTCCCGACTCGGCCAAGCCGACGTGGTGCAGGACGATACCCAGCACCTTGCCCAGTGCCACCTGGGCCGAGCCAAAGCCCAGCGACAGCAGACACGACAGCAGCAGCATGGCCAGCAGCGCCAGCATCAGCAGGCGATAGCGTGCGCTGCTGCGAATCGGCATCACCGCTGGGCCTCGGCGAACAACTCGGGATGCAGGGCCTTGGCCAAGACCTCGATCGCCTCGGCGTTTTGAACCGACGGCGTGACCTGCAGGTAGGACAGCACCACGAAGCGCTGCTTGCGGATCGCCTCGACGCTGGCCAGCGCCGGCTGGGCGAGCAGGAAGTCGCGTTTCTGCTGCCAGGTCGTCGGGCCATAGTCGACGATGACGATCACCTGAGGGTCGCGCTCTACCACACTCTCCCAATTCACATGGGTCCAACTGGCGGCCAGATCGTCCATGACGTTGTCCCCTCCCGCGGCATCGATCAGCGCCTGCGGCATTCCCAGGCGACCGGACGTCATCGGCCGGTCCTCGCCGCTGTCATAGAGGAACACCCGCGCACGCTGAGGTGCGTGGGCGGTACGTTGCGCCACCTGCTCAATGCGCTGGCGCATGTGCCGCACCAGGGCAGCGGCGCGCTCGCGGACATCGAAAATCCGTCCCAGGTTGTCCAGGTCACGGTAAAGGTCATCGAGACTGGCGTGACGCTGAGGCATGATCCAGGAGCAGGACTCGCTCAGCTCGTACACCGGTATATCGAAAGGCGCCAGGGTCTGTGGCGTGACCGGACCGCCGATGCGCATGCCGTAGGCCCAGCCGGCGAAGAAGAAGTCGGTATCGGCATCGAGCAGGTTTTCGACCGAGACATAGCGCGGGGCAAGTTCCGGCAAGCCGTCGAGCGCCTGGCGCAGGCTCGGATCCAGCGTCTTCCAGCCGCTGATGCCGCTGTAGCCGGCCATGTGATCGCGCAGTCCCAGAGCCAGCAGCATGCCGGTGAGGTTGATGTCATGGCTGACCGCGCGTTGCGGCGCGTGATCGAAGGTCACGTCGCGGTCGCAACTGCGAACGGTCACCGGGTAAGGCGCCGCCTGAGCGGCGAGGGGCAGGGCGGCCAGCAGGGCCAGGTAGGCGAACAACGCTTTCATGCGGGACTGATCCAAGTGATGCGTGGATGGGGCGCCAAGGGGTGGCAGTCGACCAGCGCGCGCACACCGAAGACCTCGGCCAGGCACTGCTCGGTGAGCACCTGCTGCGGTGTGCCGTGGGCCACTACGCGACCGGCGTCGAGCACGTACAACCGATCGCAGAAGGCGGCGGCCAGGTTGAGGTCGTGGAAACTGGCCAGCAGGCTCAGGCCGGTGCCGCGCAGTTGTTGCAGCAGGGCCAGTTGGAAGCGGGGATCCAGGTGATTGGTGGGCTCGTCGAGGATCAGCAGCCTCGGCTGCTGCACCAGTGCGCGGGCCAGCAATACCCGTTGTTTTTCACCACCAGACAGGCACGTGAAGGCGTCCAATGCGCGGGGCAGCAGGCCCAGGCGGTCCAGCGTGGTGTCGATCAGCGCGGTATCGGCGTCGCCATCGAACCAGCCCTGGTGCGGTGTTCGGCCCATGGCCACCACGTCGCGCACGCTAAGCCCGAAGTCTTCGGGAAATTCCTGCAGCATCACGGCGATGCGCTGGGCAGCCCAGCGCGGCGTGCGCTGCCAGATGTCTTCACCTTCGAGTCGTACCTGGCCGGCATCGGGCCGGCTGAAGCGGTAGGCACACCGCAGCAGGCTAGTCTTGCCGCTGCCGTTGGGGCCGATCAGGCCGACGAACTCGCCAGGACCAACGTGCAGATCGATGTTGTCCAGCAATGGCCGTGGCGCGCCGTGAGGCGACCAGTGCAGCGCGTGGAGATGCAGGGTAGGGCAGGACATGCACGAGCCGACCATCGCGGAATTGAAGATTCCCCTACGGCGCAGGTGCACGCGGGTGACGCGCGCAGACGCTCGCGAAAACCGGCCAGTGCCCGCCCGCCGCGGGAGTTGCCAATAGCTGCAGCAGGCCGGTCTCCGGGCTTGCGAGGAACCTGAGACATTCACCTTCCCATGCCCTGGGCACAGTGGTGTATCGAATGTCTCGCTCGCCTACCGTTGCGGGGGCAGCGCCGGACTGCTCGCCAAGGGCGAGGCACCGGCTTCCCGTTTAATCCCCGACGCGGCGGCCGGGGACACCTGAAACAAGGGGCGCATCTGAGCATTTATGTCGGCCATGCGTCAACCGATCCGGCGCGCCTGGCCGCTTGCAGTGATTGGCGAACCTGAACCATGATCGAGCTCTTTATCGACAGCAAGGATGGAACTGATGCCAATCTATCTAGCAGCAGACAGCGAATTGTTTCCCGGCACCGAGTTGGTCGCTGAAGCCCCCGCGCAGCAGGGCGCCTATGTCGTGGTCTTTGAAGATGATGGCGAGACGGGTTATTTCTACGCTCTGGACACGTCGTGCGCTGAAAACCCGATTCAGGACGCGCTGCACATCTATAACGTCGAGCAGATTTCCGACCGCGACAAAGCCTCGCAGGTCAAGATCGGCTGGTCCGAGGATCACCTCAAAGCCGTGCTGCTGATCAACGACTTCCCCCACGCCATTTTCGACTTCCAAGCCAAACGGGGTTACTGCCGCACCGGCTTCCCGCCTGCCGTCGGCAAAGGTTGGTCCGAGCAAGGGCATGAGTGGACGGACGACGCCTTGCAACTGTTCGCCTGAGCCTTTGTCCGCCGTGTAGTGGAGTGATCTTGAATGTCGCTGAATATCGGTATCTACGTCTTCGATGACGTCGAAGTGCTGGACTTTGCAGGACCGTACGAAGTCTTCACCACGGCTACACGCATGCACGAACGCAGCGCTGCCAGCGAGCAGCCGCTGTTCTGCGTCTTCACCCTCGGCCGCACGCGGACGGCCGTTCATGCCCGGGCAGGTTTGAAGATCGATCCCGACTACAGCATCAACGACCACCCGACGCTGGATTGCCTGATCGTGCCGGGCGGTGTGGTCACTGCTGAGCTGGCCAAAGCCGAGGTGATCGACTGGATCCGTGAACAGTGCCGGCCTGATCGCACGGTGGCGTCGGTGTGCACCGGCGCGTTCCTGCTGGCCCGCACCGGCAAGCTCGATGGCCTGCAGGTGACCACTCACTGGGAAGACATCGCTGATCTGAAGGCCATGTTCCCGGCATTGGACGTGCTCGAGGGCGTGCGCTGGGTCGACCAAGGCGCCTTGGTCACCTCGGCCGGCATCAGCGCCGGTATCGACATGAGCCTGCACCTGGTCGAGCGTCTTCACAGCCGAGCCTTGGCCGAGCGCACGGCCCGGCAGATGGCGTTCGACTGGACCGAGCACCCCTGAACAGTGCCAGGGGTGACATGAGCAGATTTCATTAATCGTTTCAGGATGTGTCCGGCATACTCCAGAGGGTAAAGTGCACAACATCAAGAAGATTTACGCTGGAGAACCGTCTATGCCTGCGTCACCCCACGCCGCTCGGTCCAAAGCCGCTGCGGTGTTTCGCGTCACCTCGGGTAACTTCCTCGAACAATTCGACTTTTTCCTGTTCGGCTTCTACGCCACCCAGATCGCGGGGGCCTTCTTCCCGGCCTCCAGCGAGTTCGCGTCCTTGATGATGACCTTCGCCGTCTTCGGTGCAGGCTTTCTCATGCGCCCGTTGGGCGCCATCGTGCTGGGGGCTTACATCGACGACGTCGGTCGGCGCAAAGGCCTGATCGTGACGCTGTCGATCATGGCCAGTGGCACGCTGCTGATCGTGCTGGTGCCCGGCTTTGCCACCATTGGCTACTGGGCGCCGCTGCTGGTGCTAATCGGGCGGTTGCTGCAAGGCTTCTCCGCCGGGGCTGAGCTGGGCGGTGTCTCGGTTTATCTCGCCGAAATGGCCACACCCGGCAAAAAGGGCTTCTACACCAGCTGGCAGTCTGGCAGTCAGCAGGTGGCAATCATCGTCGCCGCCGCCTTGGGCTATGCCTTGAACCAGTCGCTGCAGCCCTTGCAGATCAGCGAGTGGGGCTGGCGCATACCGTTCGCCGTGGCGTGCCTGATCATTCCCTTCATCTTTTTCCTGCGCCGCAACCTGCAAGAAACGCAAGCCTTCGAAAACCGCAGCCATCGCCCGACCATGAAGCAGGTGATCGCCACACTCGGCCAGAACTGGGGCGTGGTGGTGGGCGGCATGCTGATGGTGGCGATGACCACCAGCGCGTTCTACCTCATCACGGTGTATGCGCCGACCTTCGGCAAGACCGTCCTCAACCTGAGCACCACCGATGCCTTGTTGGTGACGCTGCTGGTCGGGGTGTCGAACTTCTTCTGGCTGCCGATTGGCGGCACGCTCAGCGACCGCTTCGGACGCAAGCCGATGCTCATCGCCATGACCGTACTGACCGTGTTCACGGCTTATCCGGCGCTTTCCTACCTGGCGCAAGCGGCGAGCTTCGCGCACATGCTGGAAGTGCTGCTGTGGTTCTCGTTCCTGTACGCGATGTACAACGGCGCGATGATCCCCGCGCTGACCGAAATCATGCCCGAAGATGTGAAAGTGGCGGGGTTCTCGCTGGCCTATAGCCTGGCGACGGCGCTGTTCGGCGGCTTCACCCCAGCGATGTCGACCTGGCTGATTCATGAGACTGGCGACAAGGCCGCGCCCGCGTACTGGGTGACCTTCGCCGCGCTGTGCGCGTTGAGCGCAACGCTGGTGCTGTACCGCAAGATGGCGGTGCGCGGCCGGGTCGCCGCGCCGTAAGTGCCGGTGCTGGCTGAGCCGGTCACTCAGTCAGCAAGGGGGCGGCCACGGCCCTGAGCCGTGTCTTCTCCTCATCCAAGACCAGCGCTGTCTCGGCGCGTTTGACCAGCAGTGCCGCGTGCAACCGGCACTGCGTGCCGAAGCGGGCGGAGTCGATTTCGGTCAAGCTGATCAAGGCCTTGATCATGCGGATGTCGATTTCCAGCAGGCCCGCGCCGTCACGAGCGATCAAGGTGAAGAAGTCGTCGAACAGGTCGTGTACCTCAACGCAGCGTACATGCACGCGCCGGCAGTGTGCGTCGATGTCATCGGTGTCGGCGGGCTGAAGAGCCCATTTAGAGAAACAGCGCACCCCGCGCCCCATCACATCGATGACCGTACCGGAGTCATTGGTGGCCGGGGACAGGGCGCGCGAGGCGATCTCTGCCAGCACCGACAGGCCGAAACGCGGGTCTTGATCGAAGGTGCGGCGCAGCCCCACGGTGATCGCGTGGCGCAGTTCAGTTTCCAGGTCGCTGCTGGCTGAGGACGTGTTGAGCAGGCGTGCCAGGGGCGCACCCAGGTGGACAAAGCTGCCAGGCAGTACCTCGAGGTAGATCTCGACGTCATGCCGCGTGGCAACCACCGCGAGCGCGCTCACATCGATGTGCTGGACATAGCCGGTGTCCACGCTGACGATCGTCATTGCCTGCGCGGGGAGGGCGACGTCGACGGGGTAAGGGGCGGCCCCCATGAACGGCCAGCGGGCACGCTGCTCAAGGGCTGCGAGGGTCGCGCTCTCGACCCGGTCGATGGTTTCACCGACTCTGCCGAGCGTGGACAAGTGGTCGATCCAGCGCAGCAGGGTGTAGATGATCAACACGATCATGACCAGGGTCACGGCGAACAACACGACTCGGCCTTGCGCGCCGTAAGCACCGGTACTCAGCGCGATGATGCCGACCAGACTGAACAGGAACGATCCAATGAACGTCGCAAGGGCGTTCTGGGTGGTGGAGTCCTCCATCACCAGGGTGGTCGCCCGGGGTGTGACGCCATTGCTGGCGGCGCTGTAGGCGGAGACCACGGTGCTCAGTGAAAAGGTGGTGACCGCCAGCATGCTCGAAGCGATGATCCCCAGGATCTTGTCGACCGAATCGGCGCCGATTTTCGCCGGTAGCGTGGGGGGTACGAAATCGCGCAAGGTGATGGCGAGCAGCGCGGTGATCACGCCGGTCAACGAGAACAACGTGGCACGGAACCACAGTCGCTTGGTCATTTGACCCAAGGCCCAGCGCCATCGAGCGATCATCGTTTTTACCTACGCAGTTGAGGAACGGCGCGCCCTGTACAGAGATTGGCGCAGTGCCTGGTTGAGTGGTGCGGGAGGCTGAAAGTTTTATTGGGGATGGGCTGTTCTTCATGCTGAAACGATGGGGTCAATCGGCACAGGCACCCAAGTGCTCCAGCAAGCTTTGCATGGCTGGCGACAATGTCAGCCACTCTCGGTAGACCACACACAATTGGCGGCGTGCCCACTCATCCTCGATAGCCAAGGTCGAGTATGAGTGGCGTCGTCGATGTCGGGCAGCGATGCACTGAGGCAAGATTGCCACTCCGATCCCCCGGTTGACCATCGTGCACAGTCCATCGAAGGTCTTCATCTGGATGCGCAGCGTCAATCGACGGCCAAGGGCCTTGGCTTGATCCTCGAGGTGATCCTGCAGGGCATTACCCGAAGCCAGGCCGACAAATATCTCATTGACCACTTCAAAAAAATGCACTGCTTTGCGCGTGGCGAGCGGGTGAGTGGCGGGCACGATGAGCACGAGGTGGTCCCGTGCAATTGGGCGAACACACAGGTCCGCAGCGTTGGATGAATCTGACACGATGCCCGCTTCGATCAACCCCGCGGTGACCCCTTGCACGATCTCTGCGCTGGTTCGCTCGCGCAAGTCCATATGCAGGTGTGGCCGGGCAGCCAGCCAATCCGCAAGTCTCGGGGGGAGGAAATGGGTCAGTGCTGCCGTGTTCGCGTACAAGGCCAGTGTGCCGTGAGCACCCGATGCAAATCCCCTGAGTTCACCTTTCAGAACGGCTTGTTGTTGCAGTATGAGCCGAGCATGGTGGGCAACCGCTTCGCCCGCCTGGGTTGCGGTGACGCCGCGTGAATGGCGCTCCAGGAGGGCAACCCCTGCATCGGCCTCCATGCTACGCAGTCGCTCACTGGCCGATGCCAAGGCAAGGTTGGCCGACAGCGCGCCTTGCGTGATGCTGCCGGCGTCGAGCACACAGAGAAAAAGACGAAGGTCGGCTAGATCGAATCGCATCAACGTCTCCTCAACCCTTCGGACTGCCCGAAGGGTAGCGGAAAAAGTCCTGATTGTGCGCACCGGGTGCGATGGCCTTCAATCGAGGGATGAACGAGACCTATTTTTTTGTGGTGATGCTGACGTTGACGTTCATCGCCGCAGGGGCAGTGAAAGGCGTCACAGGTATGGGGTTGCCCACTGTCGCGATGGGATTGCTCGGCACCGCGATGCCACCGTCCGCCGCTGCCGCACTGTTGATCATTCCGTCATTGGTGACCAATGTCTGGCAGTGCGTATCCGGACCAGGGACCTACCACTTGATACGTCGCTTATGGCCCATGCAGGCTGCCATTGTCGTGGGAACGCTGCCGGCAGCGGCATTGCTTGTCTCCGTCAATCCGGCATGGTCTGGGTTTGCCTTGGGTAGTGCGCTGCTCATCTACGCGCTTTATGCCCTGTTCTCCACAACCTTCGTTGTTTCCCAGCGTGCCGAACGCTATCTCTCGCCGGTCATAGGTCTGGTAACGGGCGCCATCACCGGCGCTACTGGTGTGTTCGTAATGCCGGCGGTTCCGTATTTGCAGTCGTTGCGATTGGAAAGGGACGAGTTGGTGCAGGCGCTTGGGTTGTCCTTTACCACCTCGACGGTGGCATTGGCTGCAGGGTTGCTGCTGCATGGCGGTATGAAATTCGAGCAGGTGGGTCTTTCGACGCTGGCTGTCATTCCTGCGATGGTGGGCATGTTCGTTGGGCACTCCATTAGAACGCGGATCAGTCCGAAGCGTTTCAAGCAGTGCTTTTTGATCTTTCTGGCAGTGCTGGGTCTGGAGTTGGCCTCGCGGCCTTTTTTGTGATGCCAACGAGGCTGGTCCTATCACGGCTGCACAGCGGTCTCCCACAGCACCGGCCAATCGGCATCGTTCAGGCCCATGCAGGCACTCATCTGCGCGGCATGACTGAGCACGAAACGTTCACCGTCATAGCGCCAGCGTGTCGTTACGCCGCAGCCACCCATGCCGTTGGCCAACTGCAGACTGGTCAACTCGCCCGTTGCCCTATCGAATTGGACGCTGCCGTCGGGAGCCAGGTCAGGCAACTGGGCGATCGTCTGGAAGGGGGCTGGACGAACCTGTTCCGGGTGCGCCAGGGGCATCAGGTACAGCCGATAATCGCAGTTGTAGGCGCTGCAGCCGGTCTGCACGATCAATAGCGCTTGTTCGTCCGTCAGCGCATAAACCTTCCCGGTGGGCTCGTCGCCTTCGATGACATCTTGCTGCCAGTCGCCGCGGCTCGCAGCCATGGCAGTGTCCAGTAGCTGCTGCGTGTGCGTGGCACTCAGGGAGGACGGAGCGGTCCAGGTCGGCAACGTGGGCGTGGGCGGGGCCGGCGGCACGTCGCTGGCCGGCGCGTCTCCCGGCCGCGCGAGCGCGGTGACCGTACCGATCCGGCCCTGCACCTCATCCATCAACAACAGCGCAGCGGTCATGCCGATCAGCGAGGCGCTCGAGGGACCATCCGAGGTGCTGAAGGCCAACTGCCTGGCGTTGCGCAGTGCGTGGATGAAGGTCAGGGCATCCGCACCGCTCGCACTGCGCAGTTCAGGTACCTCGGTCACGTCGAAGTCCGCGCGCTTGCGTTCGACCAGCGGCATGCGCAGCGATTCGTAGTCGATCAGCGGATCGCCATGCAGGTCGTTGTAGCTGAAGACGCTGATGTGCAACGCGTCTTCAGGCCCGGCCTTGCGCACGATGCGCAGTGGAAAATACAACTCACCGAGCTCGGCGCTGGCAGGCCGGGTGGACACGGCGGTGCAGGTGCGCACGTTGTCGCAGGTGACGTTCCAGTCCTTGATGTCTCGGGACAGCGGCGGCGAGTCGGCAGCATGGCCGGTAGAGGCGATCAGGCAGGTCAGCAGGGCGAGAAGACGGCGCATGGTCGGGGCGTGCGAATGGAGTGGGGAGCAGGGATTAACGCATGAACCGGTGTGGCAAGCAGCCTGGGTGAGCGATTGGCACAAGAATGAGGGGAGGGGTCACAGTCAAAATAGTCGCAGCCCGTGGACCGGATGGGTCTCGGTGTTTTCACGCCTCCGGCTCTCCAGGCTATGGGCTAGCCCCGGAGGCTGTGATAATGGTGGCAATCACGAGGACTCTGCGATGCTGACCATTTCGAATACCGTGCATCTGCCCGATGCCGACATCGAACTCACTTATATTCGTGCACAAGGCGCCGGTGGGCAGAACGTCAACAAGGTGTCCAGCGCCGTGCACCTGCGTTTCGACATCCGCGCCTCGTCCTTGCCCGAATTCTACAAAGAGCGCCTGCTGGCACTGCGTGACAGTCGCATCACCGGCGATGGCGTGTTGATCATCAAGGCCCAGCAGTACCGAACCCAAGAGCAGAACCGTGCCGATGCATTGACGCGTCTTGCCGATTTGATCGTGTCTGCGGGCAAGACCGAGAAGAAACGCCGCCCCACCAAGCCGACGCTGGGTTCCAAGACCCGTCGCCTGGATGGCAAGGCCAGGCGTAGTACGGTCAAGGCGGGTCGGGGCAAAGTGGATTTCTAACCCTGCGCACGGCAGATCGAGTTTCAGTGCGCGCTCGGGATCGCTCGGGACGCGATACAGGCAACGCCCGAGCAAGCCCTGACGCCAGCCTCATCAAGCGATGGCATCCAGCATCCGATACCAGGCTATACCCGCGCCCAGGTACAAACGCTGGAGGCTGTGGAAGGGGATCGGATCCACGCGGGTAATGGGAAACGGTAAAGCCTGGGTCGTGCCGAGAATGCGTTGCGACAGGTGCTTGGCCAGCGTGGTGGACATGGCGATCCCCCGGCCGTTGTAACCCAGCAGAATGCTCAAACCCGGCTCGGGTTCATGCACGTGCGGGAGGAAGTCCCGGGTCAGGCCCACCCTTCCACTCCAGTGATGCTCGAACCCAACGCCCTGGAGCTGAGGGAATATCGAGGTCACCGCACGCTTGAGCGGGTTGAAATCGTTGTGGGATTTCGGTTCTGAGAAAGGCCCGCGCCCGCCAAGCAGGAAACGTCCTGCCGCATCCTTCTTGTAGTACAGCAGGAGCCTGCGTGAATCCGAGCAGACCTCGCCTTGCGGCAGAATCTGCTGGGCGATGTCCTCGGGCAGCGGCGGGGTAGACACGATGAAGCTGTTGGCCGCGATCACGGTTTGCTTGAGACCCGGCCATAGATCGTCGGAGTAGCCATCCGTCGCAAGCACGACGCGCTGCGCAGTGACGCGGTTGCCCTGGGCCGTGGTCAGCGTCCAGCGCTCGCCTTCGCGCTTGAGCCCGACCACGCGGGTCTGGCCATGGATCTGCGCACCATGCTGGAGGGCGGCGCGGGTCAGGCCTCTGATGAAATTCAACGGATGAACGCTACCAGCCCGAGGATCGACCCACGCGCCCAGGTAGGCTTGGCTACCAATCCTCTTCGCAGTGGCCGTTGCATCGAGGATCTCCACCGGCACGCCGCGTCGCTGCCACTGCCGCGCGCGGTTTTCGATCGCACGCATGGCCGTAGGGGTGAACGCGGGTTGTATCCAGCCGTTGCGCACGGCATCGCACTCGATACCGTAGTGATCGATCAAGCGAAACACCTCATCTGCCGCATGCCCGGCCACCTCGATGATGGCTTCGGCACGCGCACCGAACATCTTGGCCAGGTCGTCGGGATCGTATTTGAGGCCGGGAATCACTTGGCCACCGTTACGTCCGGACGCCCCCCATCCAGGCTCCCCCGCATCGAGCACGCACACCGTTGTGCCCGCCGCAGCCAGGTGCAGCGCGGTGGTGATACCGGTATAGCCGGCACCCACGATCGCGACATCCACGCGGGTGTCGCTGGCGAGCGCAGGAGTGGCCGGTGCAGGCGCGCCTGTGGCGGCCCACAGGGACTTCGGCATTGCAAGACTGTTCGCGCTCATCCCGTCGACTCCCCGGTGTTCAGAATCCGGCGCAGGAACTCCTGGGTGCGCGGGTGGGAGGGCCTGCCGAACACGTCCTGGGGCGCACCGGATTCCACGATGTTGCCGCCGTACAGGAAGCACACTTTGTCGGACACCTCTTTGGCGAACGCCATCTCATGGGTTACGACCACCATGGTCATACCCTCCTTGGCCAGTGCCCGCATGACGCTCAACACTTCACCCACCAGTTCCGGATCGAGGGCGGAGGTCGGTTCATCGAACAAAATGGCTTGGGGTCGCATGGCCAGTGCTCGTGCGATCGCCACGCGCTGTTGCTGGCCCCCCGAAAGCTGATCCGGATACGCATCGACACGGTGTGACAGGCCCACTTTCTCAAGGAGCGCCAAGGCATGCTCGCGCGCTGCACTGACGCTTTCCTTCTTCACGTACACCGGGCCTTCCATGACATTTTCCAGCGCCGTGCGGTGCGGGAACAGGTTGAAGCGCTGGAACACCATGCCCACTTCGGTGCGGATGGTGTGGATGGCCTTGCCGTGCCTGTCCACGCGCGCTCCGGAAACGAAGATATCGCCACCTTCATAGGTTTCCAGGCCGTTGATGCAGCGCAGCAACGTGGACTTTCCGGAGCCCGAAGGCCCGATTAGGCAGACGACTTCGCCGTTGTCGACCTCCAGATCGATGCCTTCCAGCACGCGAGTCGAGCCGTAGCTCTTGTGCAGCGACTTGATGCTGATCATGCGTTCTTCCTCGTTCCCAAGCGGGCTTCCAGGCGGCGCAGTCCGTAGGACAGCGGCAAGCTGAAGGCCAGGTAGAGCACGGCCACCAAGGTGTAAACCGTCATGTTTTCGAAGGTCGAGGAGGCGATCAGCTGACCCGCACGGGTCATTTCCGCGACCGTGATGGTTGACACCAGCGAGGAGTCCTTGAGCATCATCACCAGCGTATTGCCGTAGGGGGGCAGGGCGATCCTGAACGCCTGCGGGAGCACCACTCGGCGCATGATCATCGCGCCGCGCATGCCGATCGATTCGGCTGCTTCGATCTGCCCTTGCTGAACGGCCTGGATGCCCGCCCGGAAGTTTTCAGCCTGGTAGGCCGAGTAGGCAATACCGAGGCCCAGGACACCGGCCTGGAAGGCGCTGAGTTGCACGCCAAAATCGGGCAGTACGAAGTAGATGTAGAACAGCTGCACGATGATGGGCAGCCCGCGGATGATATTGACGACTGTGTAGCCCGTCCGAGAGATCGCCTTGCTTTGAGACACCATCATCAAGGCGAAGACAAGCCCGATCACCGAACTGAGCACGAAGGAAAGCACCGTGACCTTGAGCGTGACGACCGCCCCTTCCAGGAGAATGGGGAGGAAGTCCAGAACGTTCTGCAGAAGCATGGGAATACCTGCCGTTTCTAGAGGCGCCCGGGGAGGGTCATCGCGTCAGTTGATGTGCCATTTGGCGATGATCGAATCCAGCGTGCCATCTGCCTTGATGGCATCGATACCGCGATTGACCTGCTCCAGCAGTTGCTCATCGCCTTTGCGCACGATCAAGCACACCTCGCCTTTGAGGCTCGGCTGATAACTGTCGACCAGGCGAACGTTCTTCAGCACGCCTTGGGAGGCCTGATACGTGAGAATGGGTTTGTCGGCGAAGGCCGCCTTGATGCGTCCGAGTGCCAGGTCACGCAACAGGTCGGAAATCGAGTCGTAACCCCGGACTTCCTTGTAGAGGCCGCGACGCTTGAGTTCGTCGATGAACACCGTGCCGACTTGAGCCCCAACCACTTCGTCCTTGAAATCATCCATGCTGGTGTAGCGCGTCGTGTCATCAGCGCGTACGACCAATGCTTCACCGTATTCATAGACGGGCTTGGAGTACTGGACGACCTTTTCCCGTTCTGGGGTCTTGAGCATCGCCGCGGAAATGATGTCGATCTTCTTGGCTGTCAGGGAGGGGATCAGTGCCGAGAAGTTGGTTTGCAAGACACTGACGTCGAAACCACCGGCCTTGGCGACGGCCTGTGCCGAGTCGATCATCATGCCTTGGATCGTGTTGGTCTTCACATCGAGGAACGTGAACGGGACGCCTGTTGCTGTTGCACCCACTTTATACGCGTCGGCGCTGTGGGCATTGCTTGCAAGAACAGTGGCCGCGACGGCCATGGCGCAACTGAAAGCACGAAGGGATGAACGCATGGACTGCACTCCTGACTGAATGATTTTTATCGTTATTGGTGGAAAGGGGCCTCGGGATCAGGGCAGGGGCCTTGGTCGCACTATAAGCGATTTACAAAAATCGTAAAGAGATTTATAAGTATCGAATATCGATATTCAAAGGGTGAAAAATCATGAGTGAAGACGAAAATATTCTTTTCAATCACTCGCTTGGAAAAGGGCTCGCTGTGCTGAAGGCGTTCAACGCCCGGCGCCGGACGATGAATCTGAGTGAGGTTGCCCAGGCGGCCGGTATCAACAAGAGTTCGGCCCAGCGCATGATCCACACCCTCGAAGCGCTCGGTTACGTGAGAAAGAACGCCGTCACCAAGCGATTCCAGCTCACTGCCGAGATCATGGAGATCGGCTACAACTACCTCGCCTCCAACACCCTGGTGGATGTCGCCAATCCCTTCCTCGCAGAGTTGGCCCAGGTCACCGGTGAAACCACCAACCTCACGGAGCCGGTCGGGCAGGACATGATCTACGTGGCGCGCTTCGTGGGCCCGAAGTTCATTCCTATCCATCTGCCGCTGGGCAGCCGCATCCCGATGTACTGCACGGCCTCGGGCAGGGCTTACCTGAGTGCGCTCGACCAGGCGCAGATGCTCGAGCGCCTCGAGGGCTGCGAGCTTGTCCAGCACACCCACCAGACCTTGACCACCCTTGAGCAGATCTTCGAGCGGATCGAGCAAGCCCGCAGAAATGGTTTCGCCACCAACTGTGAGGAGCTGTTCCTCGGAGACATGGCGCTGGCGGCGCCAGTGCGCAACAGCGACGGTATTCCGGTGGCAGCCGTGCACGTGGTAGCGCCCACCAGCCGCTGGACGGTGGAGGACGCCGAGCGGCGCCTGGCACCGGCCGTGCTGGAGTGTGCGCGCGCGATCACCACGTCGATTCGAGCGTTGCAGCTTTGAGCAGGCATCGAAATTTTCGATTTGTGTTCGCTGCCGATGATTTTCGACGGCGATACCGGGGGCAAGGCCGAGCATTGAGGTCCTCGAGTTCGCCCGACTGTTCCGCCGCCAGTGCCCGCGAATACCGCTGATTTGTGTGCCCACCAGCTACGCGCACTTGAGCTTCGACCAACTGGAGGAGGCTGGCCTCAACGCGGTGATCTACGCCAACCACATGCTGCGCAGTGCCAACATGGCCATGCGTGATGTGGCGGCAGGGATTCTCGAACATGGGCGGACGCTGGAAGTGGAACCGCGGTGCCTGGGGATCGATGAGATTCTTGATTGGGTGCCGGGGACGCGTTAGGTCGTGTGGGCGTAGTGATGTTGCAGGAAGTGGGGAAGGGCGACGCCCCCTATACGAGGGCGTCGCAGCCTGCAAAGACGCCCGTTACTCGCGGAACAGCCGCTCGTGAATCCAGCCATTGTTCGTCAATACGAAGGCGCGCTTTTCGCGGATGGGTTTTTCCTGGCTGGCAACCATGCGTTTGACGTCGCTATTGACGTCCATCAACGCCGGGGTGGAGGCCCACTTGCGCAGATCGTCGACCTTGTAGGTGTGGGTCACCTCAGAAATCCTGTGGCCCATCATGTCCCCAGGCTCGCTGAACTGCTCAATCTTGTCGACCTTTGCGCGGCCGATGCACAGGCCCGGGATGACGGTGCCATCAGGCTTCGTACGCGCGTCATCTTTGAGGTACTTGCGGCCTTCGTCAGTGAGTTCGTACCGATATTTGATTTCGGTACGGGCTTTCTGAAAGATGTTTTCGGGATAGTCTTTGCGAGACGTCTCCACGGCTGTCAGCACGCCGACCTCGGCCAAGGCATTCAAGGTCTTGTTAGTGCCGTAGACGTCGAACTCTTGGGTGTTCATCGGGAACGTCGATGTGACCAGGCACTCTGGATAGGCCTTGTCGAGCCAGGCCTGCGCGGCTTTTTCGAAGTTTTCTTCGGAGGCTTTCTTGGGGTCCGAGCAGCCGACGAGTGCAGTGGTAACGATGGCTAAAGGGAGCAGCATGGTGCGCATTGCGGAGCGTCCTTGTCAGTTAGGATGGACCGGCATCCTGCCAGTGACTGGAATACCGGATGCGGGGTTGGAGAGATTTGCGTTGTGATGGTTCCGTGGGGACGGGAAAGATCTGATTCTAGGCACAGTTGAGCGGGAACTTGTTTACTTCGTGCCGCCGCGCTTGGTTGACGCTGGTAGATAACTAAACTAAATGAATATTTAGTGTAGTTATTCAATTTTTCTCATTTTATAGGGGTAGGGTAGCTCAGGACTTATGGAGAGTTTTGATGCAGCAGCCCCTTACGCCTTGGATGATCGAAAGCACTTACTGCTATTTATTGGGAGGCCGCCAAATATTTACTAACCGGGCACGACATGAGGGCTGTCGCCTAGGAAAATGCCGCAATCGGAGAGTGTCAGATTTTTTGTGTGCGGGCCGATAACGGCCTGCCGTCAGGCTGGCCATGCTTTTACCAGGTCGGCCTGATAAATCGATCTCCGTACAGCATCGCGAATTGATTCATCGCATTTTTCCAGTCATGGGCCGCTGAGCCCCAGTTTGCCGTGATGTTCCGCAGCCCCAGCCAGATCAGCTTGGTGGCGGCCTCATCCGTTGGGAAGTGACCACGCGTTTTGATGATCTTGCGTAGCTGGGCGTTGATGCTTTCGATCGCATTGGTCGTATAGATCACTTTTCGAATGCCTGACGGGAAGACAAAGAATGGAATCACTCGATCCCAGGCTCTTCTCCATGCCGCAACTATCGTTGGGTACTGTTTGCCCCAAGGGCCGTTTTCAAACGCATCCAGTGCGTTGGCCAACTGTTCGCCCAAGGTGCTTTTGCCTGCCGCGCTGGTGCCCACGACGAGGATGCGCGAGTGTTGATGCAAAGAAGGATTCATGGTGTGTCTGTTCAGTGAGGTCAGTAAAAGAGCGTCAGCCGCGGCCGGCGGCGACGATCAGCATCATCGGTCGGTGGACTTCATCGACCAGGGCCGGATGCGCGGTCAGGTCTTGTGGTGAGGGGCCCCACTCGTTGAGGTGGTCAAGACGAAAGCCGCTGGCGATCAGCAGGTTGACCAGTGTTCCAAGGGTGCGGTGCTGTTTGATCACGCCATCGGCGAGCCAGTTCGTCTCGCGTGGACCTTCCACCTGATAGTGATCCACCGGCCAGTGCCTACGGCCTTCGCCGTCGACGATCCAGTCCGGGTGCAGCGACGCCATGTAGATCGGGTGCTCGAGGGTGAACACCAGTTTGCCGCCCGGTCGCAGCGCGTCGTGAATGCGCTGCAACAAACCGCTGAGGTCGCTCACGTAATGCAGCGCTAACGAGCTGTAGGCAAGCGTGAACGCTGCCTTGGGCAATGCCACGTTCTCCAGGTCGCCACGTCGATAGTCGATGCGCGCGTCGGCATTGATCGAGGCCGCGCGGGCAAGCATCTTTTCCGAGACGTCCAGCGCCAGTACGCGTTCGGCGCCTTGCTCGATGGCCCAGCGGCTGAACCAGCCGTAGCCACAGCCCAGGTCCAGCACCGTTTGCCCTGAGAAGTCGGGCAGCAGCGCACGCACGCTTGGCCACTGCGGCGCACCCGCCAGGCCTTCGCGGGAGCGGGGTAACTGGCTGTAGCCGTCGAAGAAAGCCTGGGTGTCGTAAATGTTCTGGGTCATGGTGAATTCCTTGTAAGGCCGGGGCCTGAACGACAAACAGGGCCAACTGCCGAAAGCAGAGGCCCTGTCGTCAAACGTGCAGATCCTCAGTAGCGCATTTCCACCGCCACGTAAGCGCCGATGCCGTCACCCGGATACAACGACGCGGTGTCCTGACCGTTGGCGTTGTAGATCGGTTGCACAGCGGTCACGTACTTCTTGTTCGCCAGGTTTTTCAAGTCCAGCGAGACTTTCCAGTTTTTATTCGGCGTTTCGTAGCCCACGTTTGCACCGAATATGGTGTAGGACGGGGCGTAGAAGGTGTTGGCGTAGTCAACGGCCGTGCGTGAGGCCGATTGTACGTTCACGCCGGTGTAAAAGCCCGCCGGGTGCTGATACTGCAGCTCGCCCTGATAGATGTGTTTGGGAATGCCCGGCAACTGGTTGTCACCGAAAGTCGGGTCATGCCGGTAGTAGAAGTCGTTGTAGGTGTAAACCTGACGCCAGTTGATCTGCTCGCCGGACGCGTTCTCCCACAAGCGAGTGTTCAATCCGGCTTCGATGCCCTGGTGGATGGTCGGGGTCGCGTTGAATGCACCCGTCACTGCGGCGGTGGTCGCGGTCGGGGCAACGATCTGCACGTTGAGCAGTTCATCACGCACCCACGAGCGATACAGCGCCAGGCTGCCATCGAAAATGCCTGAAGCGCCTTTCACGCCGATCTCGACGGTGTTGGCTTTTTGTTCCACCAACGGACGCACATACGGCGTGGTCGGGCCCGAGCCTGAGTATTCCCACGACGCTGGCGGGTCGATGGAGCGGCTGACGTTGGCAAAGACCTGCAACTGCGGGGTGAACTCGTAGCGCACCCCGATTCGCGGCGCCAGGCTCCAATTGTCGTAAGTCACGTCGGTCGGGTAGGTGGTGGTGTTGGCTTGCAGCGCTTGTTTGACGTCGGCGTGACGGCGCACGTTGATCGCTGACAGGCCGCTGGTCAGCCACAGGTTGTCGACCAGTTCCAGGTCGTTTCCAAAGGAAAACACGTGGTCGAACGATGAGCCGTAATCGACGAACTTGCGCGTCTGCTTGTTGGCGAACGTGGAGTTGACTTCACCCTTGAGGTGTTCGGTGGAGGTGAATGCCAGGTTGGTCCGGCTTTCATGGCCAAACAGCTTGTCGGTGCGGTCGTAACCCAGAACGAACGACAGGTCATGCCAGTCCCAGTAGCTGGGGTTGGCCGGGCTGTTCGGGCTGTTGTTGTGGGCGTACTCGTAGTAGGAGGCGCCGAAGGTCAGCTTCGAGTCGTCGTCGAAGGTGTAGGTGGTCTTGCTGCCCACCCACACGCTGCCGGGACGACGGCTGCCCGCGCCGCTGGTGGCCGCCGTGGCGCTGGCATCCCGGGTGTGGTGTTTGACTGCGTCCAGCGTCGTAGCGCTCGGGTCGTTGTGGTACTCGTCGCGGTAGCGCAGCAGCAACTGGGTTTCCAGTTTGGGGCTGAACTTGTAGCCGAAGTTGGCCACGATGCCCTGGCTCTTCGACAGGCTGTAGTCCCGGTAACCGTCGTTGCGGTAGTTGTCGGCGTTGAGGTAGTAGTCGAAATTGCCTTCGACCCCACCAATGCTCACGCTTTGTTTCTGGTAGCCGTAGCTGCCCGCTTCGGCACGCAGGCGCAGGCCGGGGGCGGTGTAACCGGTCTGGTTGACGAAGTTGATCGCACCGCCCAAGGTCAGGGCGCCGTACTGAAACGCGTTGGCGCCGCGCAGGATTTCGGTGTAATTGACCCCGGAGGCGTTGAGAAACTCGTAGGGGGTGCCCCCCGGCCCGGTGATCGGCAAGCCGTCGAAGAGGAATTTGATCCCCTCGCGGAAATACCCTGGCGAGGTGTTGGCTCCCGAGCCGCGAATGGAAATCTTCGCCGCGTCGTTGCCGCCGGTGGACTGCACGAACACCCCCGGCTGGTAGGCCAGAGTGTCTTGCAGGGTAGCGGTTCGCCCCTTGGCGACCTGTTCGCTGTCCACCACGCTGGTGCCGCCGGGCACTTCGGCGAGTTGGCTTTTCGCCGCTTCCACCTCGGTGATCTTCTGCGCCTGTACGGTCACGGTGTTGAGCCTGGGCGTGGTGGTCTGCTGGGCATCACTGGCAGGCTGCGCAGTGTCGTCGGCGTACACACCGGGTGATAGCAGCAACGCCGATCCCAGTGTCAGCCAACTGGCCCTGTGAATGGCCAGAGATAATGTCTGTAACTCTCTCCGGAAAGCTGAATGCATCTAAGGTGTTCCTTATGAATAGATAAAAGAGTTTCAGCTTTCTATTCGTATAGTCATGCCTGTGAGGGGTTCAGCAGTTTCTGTGCCAAGGTTTATGCCGTGAGATTTCGTGTGTTTTAAGTACCTGTTCGGCTGTAAGACCTGCTGAGTGCCGCACTTTGTTTTGAAGGGGTGTTTAAAACTCAACAGTTCGGGTGTTTTTAACGAAGTGTCGAAAAAGCAACAGAAGATAAACACTTTGTAAGTTGCACAGCAGGGCGTTAATCGATTTGCTTCTATGCATAGAATCAGTCTGCAGGCCCTTTAGTAAAAGGGGCTTGGTGCGACCGACTTTTTAATCGCTTTGCCAATCGACGCGAACAAGCCTGGCGCCATTTGTGGTGCGGGCTAACAAGCGGGTGTGGGCAGTTGGCAATAATCTCCTTCTAACAAGTTGCCCGTGGCATGGCATGTTCCCTGCATAGCAAGTGAACTTATCGATGCTGGATGTCGATGAGCTTGTTTATTTAAGGAATGCACTTTGTCTGCTCTCTATAAACTGACCGCTGTGATGTCGTTATCGCTGGCCATCAGTGCGTGCTCGCCAGCAACACCCCCGGTATCGGGGGCTGTCCATGCGGATGGCACACTGACTAATGGTGTGGTCACTTACCCGGCATCGGACTTTCATGAGCAATCACCGGGGCGTAGCGGCGGCACCCTTCGTGTGTCAGCGGCGTCGGACGCGGGCAGTTTCGACATTCACGCGTTGTCCAACGGCAACATGCAGTGGATGGGGCGCATTCTGTTCGACTGCCTGGTGGCGCAGGACGAGCAGGGCAACATTTCACCCTGGCTGGCAAAGTCGTGGGACATTTCCGACGACGGCAAGACCTACACCTTTCACCTGCGCGACGACGTGACCTTCAGCGACGGCGAAAAATTCAACGCCGCCGCGTTGCAGGTCAATCTTGACCATATGCGCGATCCAGCCACCAAATCGCCGCTGGCAGCCGCCTATATCGCGCCGTACACCGGAGGTCGGATCATTGACGAGTACACCTTCGAAGCACATTTGCGTGAACCATACACGCCGTTTCTGGACGTGCTGGCACAGTCCTGGTTGGGCATGATTTCGCCGAAGCAGATTCGCGAGGCACCGAAAAGCATTGCCGAGCACCCTGTCGGCAGCGGCCCGTTCACACTCTTGAGCTACACCCGCGATCAGGGTGCGGTGTTCGTCAAGCGCAAGGGCTACCACTGGGCACCGCCGGTGACTCGTCATCAGGGCGAGGCCTATCTGGACCGGATCGAGTTGAGCTACGTGCCCGAGGCCATGATTCGCTTCACGTCGCTGGAGTCCGGTCAATCGGACTTCGCACTGGACGCACCGCCGCAGAACGCCGCCGCGATTCGGGCCAACCCGGATCTGGTGTTGCGCAGTCGTATCCGCAAGGGCAACCCCAGCCGCAGCATGACCTTCAACGTCGAGCAGCCGCCGTTTGACGATGTGCTGATTCGACGCGCAGTGGCCAAGGCCATTGACCGTGAAGGGCTGGCGTGGATTTCCGGCTTCGGCGAATTCATCGCCAAGGCGGATTTTCTGGCCGCCAACACCCGTTTTTATCAGCCCAACAACGATGCCCTGGCATACGACGTCAACGCGGCCAACGCCTTGCTCGATCAGGCAGGCTGGACCGGGCGCGATGCCCAGGGCTACCGGACCAAAAACGGCCAGCGCTTGAAAGCCACTTTGCTGACCTACGACAACCCGGCCTTCCCGGCCAGCGTGTCGGTGGCCATTCAAGCGGACCTGAAAAAGGTCGGCTTCGACATGCCCATCGAAATGCTGCCGCTGACCCGCGTCACCGAGCGGCGCTATGCAGGCAAGTTTCAGGCGCTGGCGGCGGGTTACTGGCACACCAATACGCCAGACGGGCTCTTCGTGCTTTACCACAGTCAGTCCATCAGCACGGCCAAACTGATCGGGCAGAACGCGGGCAAATTCCGCGATGCCGAGCTGGACCGCGTGCTCAGTGCCGCACGCCAGTCCCGAGATCCCGTTGAGCTGCAGCACCTGTACAGCATCGCCCAGCAACGCCTGACTGAGACCGTACCGGCGGTGCCGTCGGTGGAAAGCCAGGTACTCGCCGCTTACCGACGCGATGTCAAAGGCGTGATCTTCGACACCTCGCATAACGTGCCGTACTTCACCAGCGTCTGGCTAGACCGGGGACAACCATGAGCCTGTTCAAACAAATTGGCCAGCGCCTGCTGGCGGGGCTTGGAGTGTTGTGGGGCGCGGCCACGCTGACGTTCCTGGCAGTCAGCCTCAGTGGTGGCGACACCGCGCTGGCGATTCTCGGCGGCCCGGAAGCGCTGCCAACGCCGGAATTGCTGGCACGGGTGCGCGCTGAATACGGTCTGGATCAGCCGCTGATTGTCCAGTACGGGCATTACCTCGGCCGCTTGTTGCAAGGGGATCTGGGCGAGTCCTATCGTTTGCGAATCCCGGTGGCTCAGGCCATCGGCGAGCAGATTGGCGCCACCGTGCAGCTGTCGATCAGTGCCGCGATCGTGGCGATCGTTCTGGCGCTGACCTGCGCGATTCTCACCGCCAATCGTGCGTCGTGGGTCCGTTCACTGGCCTCAGGCAGCGAACTGGTGATCTCGTCGTCGCCTTCATTCGTGATCGGCATCGTGCTGTTGCTGGTGTTCTCCTTTCACTGGCACTGGCTGCCGCCTTCGGGTTCGGTGGGCTGGCGCTCGCTGATTCTGCCGACCGTCGCGTTGGCACTGCCCCTGGCAGCGGTCTTGACCCAACTGTTGCGCCAGTCGCTGGAAGACACCCTCGAACACTCCTTCATCGCCATGGCCCGTGCACGCGGGCTGTCCGAGACCGCCGTGCGTCTGCGCCATGCCTTGCGCCATGCGCTGGTGCCGCTGGTGACCCTGGCCGGGTTCATTTTCGCCAGTCTGCTGGGCGGCGCGGTGGTCATCGAGCTGCTGTTCGCCCGCCAGGGCCTGGGCCGCCTGATGCTCGACGCTACCAGCAACAAGGACGTGCCCATGGTGCTGGGGGTGACCCTGCTGGCCGCTGCGGTGTACGTGGTGGTGAACCTGGCCGTCGACCTGATCAACCGCTGGATCGACCCGCGAGGCGCTCACGAATGAGTCGCCGGGCGGGCGCAATGTCCCTGAACAAGGAAAAATCATGAGTGCTCCGACTGTCCCCGAAGTGACCTACGAAGACCTGCACCGGCGTTTCGCCGAGGTGTTCGCGCGAATCACCGACACCGCCGTGGCCCGCGAGCAAGAGCGCGAGCTGGCCTTTGAGGCCGTGCAATGGCTGCGCGATGCGGGGTTTGGCGCGTTGCGCGTCCCCCAGGCCCTTGGCGGGCTGGGCGCCAGCCTGCCGCAACTGTTCCGTCTGCTGATCGATCTGGGTGAAGCCGATTCCAATTTGCCGCAGATCGTGCGTGCGCATTTCGGTTTCGTGGAAGGGCGACTGTCCAGCCGCGATGAGGCGTCGCAGGACTACTGGCTGCCCAAGGTGGTGGCGGGCCAGTTGTGGGGAGCGGCCATGGCCGAGCGTACGGACACCACCCGTAACTCCGTGACCCTAGACCCGCTGGAACCGGGCAACGCCGATGCCGGCTGGACGCTCAATGGCGAAAAGTATTACTGCACCGGCACCCTGTACGCCGACTGGATCGCCGCCGTGGCACTGGACGGTGAGGATTTCGTCAGCCTGGCGGTGCCCACCGATGCCGACGGGGTGTCGGTGGAGGATGACTGGGACGGTTTCGGCCAGCGCCTGACCGGCAGCGGCACCACGCGTTTTTCAGCGGTGAAGGTGCCGCAGGAACACATCGTGCGGCGTTTCAAGAAGGACGAACTGCGCGCTGAATCCTACCTGAGTGCGTTCTACCAACTGTTCCATCTGGCGACTTTGGCGGGCATCGCCAACGCCGTGTTGCGCGATGCAACCACCTTCGTCAAAGCCCGCACGCGGGGGTTCGGCATTCCGGGGCAGTCCAGCCCTAAAGATGATCCGCTGGTGCAGCGCGTCATCGGGCGACTGTCGAGTCTGGCCTATGCCGCCCGCACGCAAGTGCTGGCGGTGGCGCAGGTGCTGCAGGAGGTCCATGAGGCGGAGCAGGGCGGGTATGCCCAGGAGTCGCATTACACCGAGGCGGAAATCCGCGCCTACCAGGCCCAGCAGATTGTGCTGGAACAGGTGCTGGAAGCCACCACGCTGTTGTTCGAAGTGGGCGGGGCATCCGCCACCAGCGTCACCCGGCGCTTCGACCGCCACTGGCGCAATGCCCGGACCCTGGCCTCGCACAACCCGGCGATCTACCGCGAGCGGGCGCTGGGTAACTACTACCTCAACGACATCACCCCCAACGCGGCGTGGCGCAGTCTGCAGGCAGCCGATGCCGAGAAGCAGGCCGCAGGCGCCCGTGACGAAGCGAGCGCAGCATGAGCACGAGCCAACACAGCAACCTGCGTGACGGGCAGATGAGCCTGGGCATGAACATCCTCGGTTTTGGCGCGCATTCCGGGGCCTGGCGGCAGGCTGAAGTCCACGTCAACGCCTATCTGGATGTGGACTATTACCGCAACATCGCGCGCATTTCCGAGCGGGGGTGTCTGGACGCGATTTTCCTCGCCGACGGCCCGGCGCTGGCAGGGGATGTATCGAAACACCCAGGTGGCCGGCTGGAACCCACCGTGCTGCTCACCGCTGTTGCGCTGGCGACGCAGCGCATCGGGGTGATTGCCACGGCATCCAGCACCTACAACGACCCCTTCAACATCGCCCGCCGGTTCGCCTCGTTGGATCACATCAGCGGTGGACGGGCTGCGTGGAACGTGGTGACCAACGCCGGTGACGCCGCCGCGCAGAACTTCGGTCTGGCCGGAGCACCGCTGCATGTTGACCGCTATGCCCGCGCCGACGAATTTCTCGACGTGGCCCTCAAGCTGTGGGACAGCTGGGAAGACGACGCCATCATCGGCGATGCCCGCAGTGGCCATTTCGCCGACCCGCGCAAGGTGCACAGCATCGATTTCGTCGGTCAGCACTTTTCGGTCAAGGGTCCGCTGAACGTGCCGCGCTCGCCCCAAGGGCGACCGGTGCTGGTTCAGGCGGGCTCTTCGGAAGGCGGCAAGGCACTGGGTTCACGCTACGCCGATGCGATCTTCACCACCCAGACCACGCTTGAGGACGGGCAGCAGTTCTATCGCGAAATGAAGGCGCGTGCAGCGGGATGGGGGCGCAACCCCGAGTACCTGAAGATCATGCCGGGGCTATCCACCGTGATCGGCAGCACCGAAGCCGAAGCCCATGCCCGCTTCGACGCGCTCAATGCCTGGCACGGTGAACATGGCCTGCTGGAACAAGTGGCAGGGCGCATTGGCATTCCAGCGAAAGAGCTAGACCCGGATGCGCCGCTGCCATGGGAACGCATCGGCGCTGTGGCGGAGTTTGAGCGCGGTTCGCAGGGTTTTCTCGAAGCCCAGCTGAACCTCGCTCGCCGGGAAAACCTGAGCATTCGTCAGTTGTCGCGGCGCATTCTGGTTGGCCACCGTCTGCTGGTCGGCACGCCCGAGCAAGTGGCCGACACCTTGAGCCACTGGTACCTGGCTCATGCCGCCGACGGCTTCAACATCATGCCGGACATGTTCCCGTCCGGCGTCGAGATCTTCGTTGACGAGGTGGTGCCGTTGCTGCAGCGGCGAGGCCTGTTCCGCCATGAGTACACCGGCAGCACGCTGCGCGAACACCTGGGGCTGCCATTCCCGACCAATCAATACGCGCTGCGGGCTTGAGCCACGGCGTTCATTTTTGCCACTGCAAGGAATCACCATGCGTTATCGCCAATTGGGCAACACCGACATCAAGGTCAGCGTGCTGGGTCTGGGCACCATGACCTGGGGCCACCAGAACAGCGAAAGCGATGCTCATCAGCAAATTGACCTGGCGCTGGCCGAAGGCGTCAACCTGATCGACACCGCCGAGATGTACCCCACACCCACCAAGGCCGAGACATGGCGCACCACTGAGCGCTACATCGGCACCTGGCTGGCCGCCAGCGGACGCCGCGCCGACGTGGTGCTGGCAAGCAAAGTCGTGGGGCCAGCGCGGGATGCCAACAGCCAGCGGCACATCCGCGACGGGTTGAGCCGCCACGACCGGCGCAACATCGTCGAAGCACTGGACGGCAGCCTCAAGCGCCTGCAAACGGATTATCTGGACCTTTACCAACTGCACTGGCCAGACCGCACCACCAATATTTTTGGCCAGCGCGAGTACCCGTATCAGGACGACACCGGCAGCGTAGCCATCGAGGAGACCCTGTCGGTGCTGGCCGATCAGGTCAAGGCAGGCAAGGTTCGCCACATTGGCGTGTCCAATGAAACGCCGTGGGGTGTCGCGGAATTTCTCAAGCAGAGCGAACGCCTGGGGTTGCCGCGCATTGTCAGCATTCAGAATCCGTACAGCCTGCTCAACCGGCTGTACGAGGGCGGGCTGTCGGAATTCAGCCACCGCGAAGGCGTGGGCCTGCTGGCCTATTCGCCACTGGCGTTCGGCGCGCTGACCGGCAAATACCTCAATGGCGCCCGCCCGGAAGGGTCGCGGCTGTCGGCGGTGTATCGCACCTTCAATCGCTACGACAGCCCCTCGGCTCAGGAGGCCATTGCCGGTTACGTCGAAATCGCACGCCAGCACGGTCTGACCCCGGCGCAGTTGGCGTTGGCGTACCTCATCGACAAACCCTTCGTCACCAGCGCTCTGACCGGGCAAACCACGCTGGCGCAACTGCGGGACAACCTCAGCGCGCTGAACGTCGAACTTAGCGAAGACATCAAGGCGCAGGTTCAGGCTGTTCATCAGCGCGTTCCCAACCCGGCGCCTTAGACACCCATCCGGTGGGCGCCATGGTTTCATGACCGACACACACCCTGTAGCAGCACGGCTTGCCGGCGGTGGCGGTTGTGAAATGGCTACCGTCGGCAAGCCGTGCTGCTACAGAGGTGTATGGAGAGGACGACACACATGTCTCAAACCGTTGAAACCGTGATCACCGGTCCGGCCATCGGCACCGGTGGCACCCGTCCGCTGAGGCTCGGCAATTGAGCGCACGTGCGACCCGGCTTGTGGCTCGCAGGGTTGTTCGTGCTGATGCTGCTGCTGGCTGCCGCCGTGCCGCATTGGCTGGCGCCATTCGACCCGCTGGACGCCACGGCGCGACAGGCGTTTCAACCGCCGAACACGCTGCATTGGCTGGGCACCGACGAGAACGGGCGGGACGTGCTGAGCCGCTTGATCTTCGGCGTGCGCTCTTCGTTGTTCATGGGCCTGGCCGCAACGGCGCTGGGCCTGGCCTGGGGCACGCTGGTGGGGCTGCTGTCCGGGCTAGGCCCGCGCTGGCTGGACGCCTCCCTGATGCGCGGAATCGATGTGCTGCTGGCGTTCCCGGACCTGTTGCTGGCGCTGGTGATCATCACCTTCTTCGGCCAGGGCACCGCCAACCTGATTCTCGCAGTGGGCATCGCTGGGGTTCCACGCTACGCCCGGCTGGTGCGTGCCCAGACCCTCAACGTGCGCCAGGCCGGTTACGTCGAAGCCGCCGTGACCCTCGGTCAGCCGCAATGGGTCGTGGTGCTGCGACACATCTTGCCCAATGCCATCAAACCGGTGCTGATCCTCGCCACCATCGGTATCGGCGGCACCATCACCGCAGGCGCCGCGTTGAGCTTTCTTGGCTTTGGCGCGCCACCACCGGCGCCAGAGTGGGGCGGGATGATGGCCATCGGTCGCAGCTTTCTGGCCAACGCGCCCTGGCTGGTGGCCTGGCCTGCGCTGATCATCACCCTGACTGTCGTTTCCATCAGTGCCATTGGCCGTGAATTGCTGCGTCGCAGCGAAGGAAAACCGCTATGAATACGAATGTTCATGCCCTTGGGCCTTTGGTCGATATCCGTGACTTGAGCGTACGCTTCGGCCATGCCCAACCGGTGCTGCATGGCGTGAGCCTGCGCATCGAACACGGCGAATGCCTGGCGATCGTCGGCGAGTCCGGTTCAGGCAAGAGCGTTACCGCACGCACCCTGGCCGGTCTGGCGGGCAAAGGTGCGCAGATCGACGCCGCGAAACTGGCGTTTCAGGGCATCGATCTGCGCTCATTGAACGAGCGCTCGTGGCAGCGTCTGCGCGGGGCCAGCATCGGTTTTGTCATGCAGGACGCCTTGGGCGCGTTGGACCCCTTGCGTCGGGTCGGCTCGGAAGTCGAAGAGCCGCTGCATCTGCATACTCGCCTCGGCGCAGAAGCCCGCCGCTTACGGGTGCTGGAGCTGCTGCGTGCAGTCGGCATTTCCGAGCCTGAACTGCGTGCCAGCCAGTATCCGTGGCAATTGTCCGGGGGGCTGCGTCAGCGGGCGCTGATTGCCTCGGCGATTGCTTGCAACCCGCAATTGATCATCGCGGACGAACCGACCACCGCCCTCGACGCCACCGTGCAGGCGCAAGTGATCGCGCTGCTGGAAAGCCTGCGCGGAGAAAACAATGCGCTGTTGATGGTCAGCCATGACCTGTCAGTGGTGTCGCGGCTCGCTGACCGGGTGGCGGTGATGCGTCACGGGGTGATCGTCGAGCAAGGCAGCACCGAGCAAGTCCTCCACGACCCGCGCCATGCCTATACCCAATCGCTGCTCCGGGCAGCCCGTGCCGTGCACTTTCAGCCGACGCACAGCCCATTGACGCTGGTCGAAACACCGACAGCCGTGCCGCCGGAGGGCGACGTGCTGCTGGAAGCCCGCGATCTGACTAAATCTTTCATCGGCCCGGACGGCCATCGTCGCACGGTGCTCAAACAGGCGTCACTGCACCTGCGCCGTGGCGAAACACTGGGCGTCGTGGGTGAATCAGGTTCAGGCAAGACCACCTTGACGCGTCTGATCCTGGGCCTGGAAACCGCCGACAGCGGCGAGGTGTGGATTGCCGGACAACAATGGTCCGCGCTGGACGCCGCACAGAAACGTCAGGCCCGGCGTGCCGTACAGGTGGTGTTTCAAGACCCGCAGAATTCCTTCGATCCGCGTTATACCGTGCAGCGGGTGCTGTTCGAAGCACTGTCCGTGGCAGGCTTGCCGCGTCAGGCCTGGCGAGACCGGGCGCTGCAACTGCTGGAGCTGGTCCGGCTGACGCCATCGGTGTTGTCCCGTCGGCCCATCGAGTTGTCGGGCGGTCAGCGCCAACGCATCGCCATCGCCCGGGCGCTGGCGTCCGAACCGCAGATCCTGATTTGCGACGAACCGGTCTCCGCACTGGACGTGTCCGTGCAGGCGCAGATTCTCGAACTGCTGGACGACCTCAAGCGGCGTCTGGGATTGGCCTGTCTGTTCATCTCCCACGACCTGGGTGTCATCAACCATGTCAGCGAGCGGGTGCTGGTGATGAAGGACGGCGAGGTGGTGGAGTCCGGCCCGGTGCGCGCGGTATTTGACCGACCGGTCCAGGCGTACACCCGGTCGTTGATTGCCGCGATCCCGACCCTCGACGCGGAATACCCGCCGAGCGAGTTCTACCTGCAGATCGCCATTTAAGGAGCGGCCATGAGCGAAAAAGCAGAGGCCGGAGTGCCCAAGCAACTGCACGTCAATCTGTTCGAGATGAACTGCGTCAGCCACATCGTGCATGGCCTGTGGGTGCACCCCGAAAATAACCGGCACCGCTTCAACGACCTGGATTACTGGACCGAGCTGGCGCAACTGCTGGAGTACGGCACGTTCGACGGCGTATTCCTCGCCGACGTCATCGGCACCTATGACGCCTTTCGCGGCAGTCCGGAAACCCCGCTGCGCGAAGGCATGCAGATCCCCAGCAACGACCCGCTTCTGGTGATTCCGGCGATGGCCGCAGTGACCAGGAACCTGGGCTTCGGCGCCACTTTTTCCACCACGTACGAGCCGCCGTTCGCCTTTGCCCGGCGCATGAGCACGCTGGATCACCTGACCAAGGGCCGAGTGGGCTGGAACATCGTCACCTCGTACCTGCCCAACGCGGCGCGCAACTTCGGCCATGACACGGAGGTGGTGCATGACCACCGCTACGAAATCGCCGACGAGTATCTGGACGTGCTGTACAAGCTGTGGGAAGGCTCGTGGGACGACGATGCGGTGATTCAGGACCGCGAAAAACGGGTGTACACCGACCCGGCAAAAGTGCGTTACATCGATCACATCGGCGAGCATTTCAAAGTGGCCGGTCCACACCTGTGCCAGCCTTCGCGGCAGCGCACGCCGGTGTTGTTCCAGGCCACCGGCTCACCGGCGGGTATCGAGTTCGCCGGGCGTCACGCTGAGGTGGTGTTTACGGGTGGCATCGATACCGCTGCGGTCAGGACCAATATTCAGGCGATGCGCAACAAGGCCATCGCCCATGAGCGCGATCCTGCGGGGCTTAAATTCATCGTCATGGCGGGGGTGATCGTCGGACGTACCGATGAGGAAGTCAGTCGCAAGCTGGACAGCTACCGCAAGCTGATGAGTGTCGAAGCCTCGCTGGCCCACGCTCAGGCGAAAATCGATCTCACCGCCTGGCCACGGGATACGTTGATCCGCGAGCTGGTCGAGCGTCGGGTCGCAGGATGGGAAAGCCTGTCACGCTACAAGCCTGAATGGACGGTGGGCACGGTGCTCGCGCAGCTGGAAGGCTTTAACCGTGAACGTTTTTTCGTGGCGGGCACGCCGACCGTGGTGGCCGACGAAATCGAGAAATGGCTGGATGTCGATGGCATTGATGGCATCAACCTGCGCCAATACCTGAGCTTCGAAACAGCCCGTGACTTCATCGAACTGGTGATTCCTGAGCTGCGCCGTCGCGGGCGTTTCCGGGAGGGGTATCGCGACGGCGAAACCCTGCGCGAGCGCCTGTTCGGCGCCGGTCAGGCGCGCTTGCCAAACGACCACTACGGTGCCCGTTACCGCGACCCGGCTGCGTTGCATCTACCGGCGAAGCCGTTGCGCTTTCCGTCCGTGTAAGGGACGGTGTTCAGCATGAAAGGAGGCTCATCGAACCGGTATGACGGATCAACGTTTATTTGACGCTGCGCGTATACGTCCGGCGACACCGGACGATGCGCCGGCCCTGGCACAGGTTAACCTTCATACCTGGCAGGCGACGTACCGCAACCTGCTGTCGGATGGCTATCTCGATGCGTTGACCGCGCAAGTGGCAGAGCGCGCCGAAGTACTGCGTGACGCCATCGCACGCCACGCGTATTCGGTGTGGGTGGTGGAGCAGGGCGGCCGAGTGGTGGCGTGGGCGTCTTTTGGTCTCAGTCGCGATAAAGGGACGGCAGCCGATAGCGGGGAATTGCGTGCGATCAACCTGTTGCCGGAGGTCTGGGCGCAAGGGCTGGGCCGTCGTCTGTGGGAAACCGTGCGCGATCAGTTGCAGGCCGCCGGGTTCAATACAGTCACCGTGTGGGTGATTCCCGGTAACGCCCGGGCGGTCGGTTTTTATGAGGCGGTCGGGTTTGTCGAAGAGCCTGACACGGCCACCACAGTGATTGACCGGGGAGAGCCTTTGCCGTTGGTTCGTTATCGGATCGCGTTGTAACCGCCGCCCGACGGTTTTCCGCTTTCTAATCTGAGCAGGACGCTGTGGGAGCGTGGCTTGTCCCGCGATCTGGCGCGCAGCGGCAGCGAAACCAGAACATGTGGTGTGTCAGGTCAGCACAGTCGTCAGGGTTTACTGCCTCTACGCGCCAGATCGCGGGACAAGCCACGCTCCTACGCCTTCGGCAGAAGCGAATTGCGCAGCAAAGCCAGTCGCCTCGGTGTTTCGTGTTGATCACGACACTGTTGGCCACCCAACAGCAGCCTCACAGTTTGTCGCTTGCGCGCCGCACTTATCCCCCTAAAACCCCGTATCTACGGGCTGAAAAAACCGGCATGGCCTGTGCAATGGTCCTTGTCCCAGGACGAGAGGCATCAGGACCCATGCGAGAACCCGCTCTGTTTTTACGACCCGTTGGCAGTAGCACGAGGTCGTTGTTCAAACCTTCATACCTGGCGAGCGTCGTTGCGGTGTGCAGCCTGTTGCTGGGCTGCGGACAAAACACCGCCTCGGTCACCCGCAGCGATCAACCGGTCAAAGGCGGCACCCTGGTATACGCCACTGACCGCGAACCGACTTGCCTTGATCCCCACGTAGCTGGGGACATGCCCCAAGTGTTCATCGGCCAGCAGTATCTGGACTCGCTGGTCTCGATGGATGCCGATGGACGCATTGGCCCATGGCTGGCAAAAAGCTGGGAGGTCTCGGCGGATGGTTTGTCCTACACCTTCCACTTGCGCAATGACGTCCACTTCACCGATGGCACGCCGTTCAACGCGGCGGCGGTCAAGGCCAACCTCGACCACATGGCCAACCCGAAAACCCAGTCCAGCACCGCCGGTGGTTACATTCGTCAGTACCGCAGCACCGAGGTGATCGACAACGACACCGCCGTGGTCCATCTGGCCACGCCTTACGCGGCGTTTCTCGAAGTGTTGGCCCAAGGGTTTTTGGGGATCGAATCGCCCACCGCGTTGCAGCGACCACGGGATGTCAACTGCGAAAGCCCGGTGGGCAGCGGCCCGTTCAAGGTGGTGCGCTGGGACCGGCAGAGCCAGGTCGAGCTGGTGCGCAATCCCGATTACAACTGGGCTCCACCGACCGCTAAACATCAGGGACCGGCCTGGCTGGACCGGGTGATCTGGAAATTCATTCAAGAGCCGTCGGTGCGTTTCGCGTCACTGCAAGCCGGTGAGGTGGACGTGATCGAAGCCTTGCCGCCCGAGTCCCACGAAGCGGCCCGGCGCAACCCTGACCTGCAATTGCTTATTGCGCAGCGCCCCGGCAACCCCACCAATGGCACGCTGAACATCACCCGTGCGCCATTCAACGATATCAAGGTCCGCGAAGCGTTCGTGCGCAGCGCCGATATCGAGGGCGCGCTGAAGAGTGTCTATTTCAACGAGTTCCCCCGTGCTGGCGGTCCGCTCAGCCCGGCGACGCGCTTTTACAGCCCGGACTTCCAGCATGCGCAAGATTACGACCCTGCCAAGGCTGCACAGCTGCTCGACGAAGCCGGCTGGACCCAGCGCGACAGCGAGGGCTATCGGACCAAGGATGGCAAACGCCTGCGTGTCTACGTGGTCATGGGCAACCGCACACCGCCTTCGGAATACACGCTGTGGGAGCAAGTGCAGGCCACCACGCGGCAGGCGGGGTTCGAGTTGATCATCGATCAGATGAGCGACGTGTTGGCCACCAAGCGTCAGGCGGACTGGGATTACGACATTCGCTTGGGTTACTGGAACACCAACACCGCCGACGTGCTGCGCATCATCTTCGGCGCCGACTTCATCCAGCCCGCAGGCGTCGGTGGCTATCACCAGAACACCGCAGGTTACACCGACCCGGTATTCGAGGCGGCCGTGCAGCAGGCGCTGGTCACTCAAGATCCCGAGCAGCGCAAGGCCTTGTACTACAAGGTGCAGCAGATCGCCTCGAGCCAGTACCTGCAGTTGACGACGTACCCGCAAAGCACTCGATTGGGCATCTACAAGACCACTCAGGGGGTGCGCCTTGAACCGTCGCTGGCGGTGACTTACCTCTATGACGCATGGGTGAACAAATGAGCAGTGCTGCGTTGATCGATACGGCGGCCAATCCGCGCCGCGAGCGTTTACAGCAATTGGGACGCCGCGCCCTGTGGCGCCTGGGGGGCGGCATCCTGGTGCTGTGGGCAGTGGCAACACTGACCTTCTTTGCCTTGCGCCTGATGCCGGGCGATCCGGTGCAGGCCATTCTCGGCGGCCCCAGCGGGAACCCGACGCCAGAAACCATCGCCGAGGCAACCCGTGAATACGGCCTGGACAAACCGCTGGCGGTGCAATACGCGCTGTATCTGGGGCGCTTGTTGCAGGGAGATTTGGGGGTGTCCTATTCCCAACACCTGCCGGTCACCCGCGTGCTGGCCGAGCAGTCATGGCCGACGCTGGAATTGACGTTCTCGGCGCTGGCGCTGTCGTGGCTGTTGGTGCTGGCGTTGACCGTGCTCACGGCTGGCCGTCGTCGGCGCTTGAGCAGCCTGGCGTCGCTGGCCGAGACGGTGTCCGCTGCGTTGCCGCATTTCTGGCTGGGCATTCTGCTTCTGGCGGTGTTTGCGTTTGGCCTGCGCTGGTTCCCGCCCGCGGGCAGCGATGGCTGGCGCACGCTGGTGCTGCCATCGTTTGCCTTGGCGATCCCGCTGGCGGGATTCATCGCGCAGGTCACCCGTGAATCGCTGGACCTCACCCTGGAGCAACCGTTTGTGCTGACCGCGCGGACACGGGGACTGTCTGACGTCGCCGTGCGTTTCAAGCACGCGTTGCGCCACGCCGTGCTCCCCGGCATTTCGTTGTCGGGCTGGGCCATTGGCGCGCTGATCAGCGGCGCGGTGGTCATCGAAGTGATCTTTTCCCGCAAAGGGTTGGGCCGTCAGTTGTTCCAGGCCGTGCAGGCTCAGGATCTGCCACTGACCATCGGCATCAGTCTGGTGGTCGCCGCCGGGTATGTGCTGGCCAACATCGTCGTCGACCTGCTGTACCACTGGGTCGACCCTCGCCAACAGGGGAATGCGGCATGAGTGATTTGACCTTGAACACCCCGTTGCCCGCGCTGCGCGTGCAACGGACATCGCGTCGCCTGCGTGTGGGGCCGTTGCTGGCGGTGATCTTCTTGTTGCTGGTGATCGTGGCCGCCATTGCGCCGCAGTGGTTCGCCCACAGCGACCCGCTGGCGATCGTCCCCCGCGATGCCTTCCACCCGCCGGGTTGGGCGCATTGGTTCGGCACCGACCAGTCGGGGCGTGACATCTTTTCGAGGGTGATTTACGGCACGCGACAGTCGCTGTTCATCGGTCTGGCGGCCACGGCCATCGCGATGAGCATCGCCATCGTGCTCGGCCTGCTCAGTGGCCTGGGCGGAGCCCGGATTGACCGCGCCGTGGGCTGGCTGCTGGAAGTGCTGTTCGCCTTTCCCAGCCTGATTCTGGCGCTGCTGTTCGTGGCGGTGTTCGGCAGCGGCATCGGCCCGTTGATCGTTGCGACCGGGCTGGGTGGCGCCCCCGGTTATGCACGCATGGTGCGTGGCCAGGTGCTGGCCGTGCGCAACGCCGGTTACATCGAGTCGGCGCGGGCGCTGGGCCATCCGCCGCTGCGCATCATTGCCCGGCAACTGCTGCCCAACGCCATGCGTCCGCTGATCGTGACCCTGACCATGGGCGTCGGCCAGGCGATCGTCTGGGCTTCGGCGTTGAGCTTTCTGGGGTTGGGTGCGCGGCCACCGGCGCCGGAGTGGGGAACCATGTTGTCCATGGGGCGTGACTTCATCGCCAACGCCTGGTGGCTGACGTTCTTCCCCGGCCTGTTCATCGTGCTGACCACGCTGTCGACCACCGTCGTCGGCCGTTACCTGCAACAACGCCTGGAGGGTCGCCTGTCATGAGTGCGGCGAAGCAATTGATCGTTGAAGGCTTGTCCATCGAATTCGCCGGGCAGTCAGTGGTGCGCAACCTGTCGTTCACCCTGGAACCGGGCAAGACGCTGGCGTTGGTCGGCGAGTCCGGTTCGGGCAAAAGTGTGACCGCCCGCAGTCTGATCGGGCTGGCTGGGGAGGGCGCCCGCGTCACGGCGCGCCGCTTGAGTTACGCGGGGCAGGACTTGCTGAGTTTGTCCGAACGTGGCTGGCGCGACCTGCGCGGCAAGGACATCGGTTTTGTGTTGCAGGATGCGCTGGTGTCGCTGGATCCGTTGCGTCCGGTGGGCAAAGAAATTCTGGAGGTGCTGGAAACCCACCGCTGGGGGGATCGCGTCAGCTGCGCCGAACGCGTGATCGAGCTGCTGGAAACCGTGGGCGTTCCCGAACCACAACTGCGTGCCCGGCAACGCCCGGACCAGTTGTCGGGTGGTTTACGTCAGCGTGCCCTGATCGCCAGCGCGCTGGCGCTGAACCCGGGGCTGGTGATCGCCGACGAGCCCACCACTGCGCTGGATGCCACTGTGCAGGCACAGATTCTGGAGGTGCTGCAACAGATCAAGGCGCGTGGCGATTCGCTGCTGATCATCAGCCATGACCTGGCAGTGGTCGCGCAACTGGCCGATGAAGTGCTGGTGCTGCGCCACGGCGATGTGGTCGAACAAGGGCCGACAGATCAGGTCCTGCGCCATCCTCGTCATGCCTACACCCGGTCCCTGCTGGACGCCGTGCCCGCCGAACACGCGAGGGGCACGCGGCTTTCGCCGGACAGCGGGAGTGAGCCACTGACGCGGCTGTCACGTCCCGATGCGCCCGTACTGCTGAAGGCGTCCGGGCTGGGCAAACGTTATATCGGTCCGGATCAGCAGGTTCGCCAAGTGGTCAATGGCGTCAGCTTCGAACTGCGCGCCGGACGCACGCTGGGCATTGTCGGCGAGTCTGGCTCCGGGAAAACCACTGTGGCACGCATTGCCTTGGGCCTGTTGGAGCCGGATGCCGGTGGCGTGCAGTTTCTCGACATCCCGTGGTCAGTGGCGGGCAAAGGGCGCATCGAAGAGCGAACCCGCCGTCTGCATCGTCGGGACATCAGCGTGATTTATCAGGACCCGCTCAGTTCATTCGATCCGCGCTGGAGCGTGGGACAGATTCTGGCGGATGCACTGGATGTCGCGGGCGTGCCGTTCGATCAGCAGCGGCCCCGTATCGCGCAACTGCTGCACCAGGTGCGCTTGCCGGTAGAGGTGTCGACACGTCGCCCGTTGCAATTGTCCGGCGGTCAGCGGCAGCGCGTGGCCATTGCCCGCGCCATCGCCAGTAACCCGAAAGTGATCATCTGCGACGAGCCGGTGTCGGCTTTGGACGTGTCGGTTCAGGCGCAAGTGCTGGACCTGCTGGCAGACCTGCAAGCCTCACTGGGCCTGGCCTATCTGTTCATCTCCCACGATCTGGGGGTGATTCGTCACGTCAGCGATGACGTGCTGGTGATGCGCCACGGTCAGGTGGTGGAGAGCGCTCCGGTCGACACGCTGTTCGATCACCCACAACACGAATACACCCGTCGCCTGCTCGGTGCGGTGCCACGGCTGCCGGGCGCGGGCAACGCACTGGTGGTGCCGCCGCTGGAACCGGAAAACCCGGCCTGGCTGTTCGACGAATCCCGTCTCTGGAAAATCGCTATCTAGCGCTGAATGCTGATGAAGGACTTCTCATGACTACGCTGTCTGCTGTCGCCAAACCCGCCGTGATCTCGGTGGAAGAACTCAACGCACGGCTCGATCGCCTGTTGCCGCAGATCGCGGCAGGCGCTGCGCAACGTGAGCGCGAGCGCCAATTGCCCTACGAAGCCGTGGCGCAACTGGCCAAGGCCGGGATATTCACCACGCGCATACCCACCCGTTACGGCGGAGCGGGTGGTGCGGTCAAGGACGTGATCGGGCTGCTGATTCGCATCGCCTCAGCGGACTCCAACGTCGCGCAGGCGCTGCGTCCCGGGTTTGGTTTTGTCGAAGGACTGCTGGCCTCTCGTGCCGAAGGCGCCGAGGCCGAGCGCGAGCGCTGGTTTGCCCGTTATCTGCAAGGTGCGGTGGTGGGCAATGCCGGTTGGGAGATTGGGGGTGCCAACGGTTCGGTCAGTGCGCGCATCGTACGCGACGGCGAAAACTATCGGGCCACAGGCAGCAAGTATTACAGCACCGGCTCGCTGTACGCCGACTGGGTCAGCGCGGTGGCGCTGGACGAAAATGAGCAACCGGTATCGTTCATTCTGCCCCGCGACCGTCAAGGGCTGGAGTTGCTGGACGATTTCGATGCCATGGGACAGCGCTTGACCGCCAGTGGCACCACGCACCTGCGCGATGTGCTGGTCAAACCCGAGGAAATCCGCACCCGCACCGTGGAGGAAGGCAAGCGCACCATCGTTACGCCGTTTCTGCAGGTGTTCCTGGCGGCCGTCGAGGCTGGGATTGCCCGCAATGCGTTGAACGACGCCGTGGACTTTGCCAACCACCATGCGCGACCGATCAAACACAGCACGGCCAGCCGTTCGGTGGATGATCCCTATGTGGAGCTGAGCGTGGGCGATGTCTCGGCCCGTGCATTCACCGCCGAAGCCGTGGTGCTGCAGGCTGCGGAATCCATTGACCGCGCCTGGGCGGCGGATCTGGATGCACAGGCGGTGGATCAAGCCGCCGTTGATGTGGCGCAAGCCCAGTACATCGCGGCCGAGTCGGCGTTGAAAGCGGCCGAGCTGGTGTTTGACGTGGGCGGTGCATCCACGACCGGTCGCAGCCATAACCTGGATCGCCACTGGCGCAATGCCCGCACCGTGGCCAACCACAACCCGCGTCAATGGAAGGCCGCTGCGGTAGGCGCCTGGCAGTTGAAAGGCACGCCACCGCCGACCTCCGGATTGTTCTGACGAGCGAGGCGGCATGGGCATCAATCAAAGGCTCGACACACGGGCCGACAATAACAGTGCCAACAGTGCCGAAGCGCTGCACGATCGGACTCAGAACGGCGCCCACCTGCGGCGGATTCCGATGATCATCGGGTGTGCGCTGTTCATGGAGCTGATCGACGCGACAGCGGTGCTCACAGCACTGCCACAGATGGCCCATGAGTTTGGCGAACCTAGCGTGCGCATGAACCTGGTGGTGTCGCTGTACCTGCTGGCGGCAGCGTTGTTCGTGCCGGTCAGCGGTTGGGCGGCAGACCGCTTCGGCCCGCGCCGGGTCTTCGTCAGCGCGATTGTGTTGTTCACCGCGGCGTCGGTGGCCTGTGCGTGTGCCGGGTCGCTGTTGCAGTTGTCACTGGCACGGCTGGTTCAAGGCGCGGCGGGCGCGATGATGGTGCCGGTGGGGCAGGTGATTTTGTTGCGCTGGTCATCGCGGGACAACCTGTTGCGGGCGATGTCTTACCTGACGATTCCGGCCCTGATCGGCCCGGTGCTCGGCCCGCCGCTGGGCGGGTTACTGGTGACGCTGCTGTCATGGCAATGGATCTTCCTGATCAATGTGCCGATTGGCGTGCTGGGTGTCTGGCTGGTGCGGCGTCACATCCCGGATTACCCCGGGGTGCGTGGTCAGCCGCTGGACGCTCCGGGCCTGTTGCTCAGCGGTCTGGGACTGGCAGGACTGGTATTCGGCTGTGAAGCCTTTGGCCACGGCCTGATGCCGCGTCCTTGGGCACTGTGCTTGGTTGCACTGGGCGGTATAAGTGCGGTCGGCTATGTTCTGCATGCCCGGCGCAGCGCGCACCCGTTGATCGATCTTTCACTGCTACGCATTCCCACATTCGGCATCACCTTCTGGGGCGGCAATCTGATGCGCATCGGCAGTGCGGCGCAACCCTTCTTGCTGGTGCTGCTGTTTCAACTGTGTTTCGGGCTCAACCCGCTGCAAGCGGGGCTGTTGAGCTTCGTCGGCGGCGCCGGGGCGTTCGTGATGAAACTGCTGGCGGTGCGCATCGTCAGCCGGTTCGGCTTCAAGCGCACCTTGATCGGCAATGCCTTGCTGACGGGGCTGACCCTCGCCGCCACGGGCCAGTTCGACGTCTCGACGCCGTATTGGGTCATCGTACTGGTGCTGTTCGTCAGCGGGGTCATTCGCTCGTTGCAGTTCAGCACCCTCGGCGCGCTGACCTACGCTGACGTTCCACCCGAACAGTCCAGCGGCGCCAGCAGCCTGTCGGCCATGAGCATTCAGCTGACCATGAGCGTTTCAGTGGGGCTGGCAGCCGCCTTGCTCAGCCTGATCATGGCGCTGCGTGGACATGCCACTGTCGTGCAAAGCGATGTGGCCTGGGTCATGGCGCTGGCAGGCGCGTTGTGCGTCGCGTCAGCCTTGATCTATCAGCGCTTGTCGACCAGTGCGGGCAGTGCTGTGGTCGCCCGACGCCCGCGCTGAACTGTCGGCGTGACGACAGTGGTTGCACAGCCACTGTCCAGATTCCAGCTTTTCCGCGCCGTATTGGTGGGAAAACCCCGGAATACGGCCTTCTCGGGCTGGCACGATTCCTGATAACTGACAGTCTCTATCCCGTTCAGGAGCTTGTCCGATGATCCGTCCCGCCGTTCCGGAGGACGCTGCGGCGATTGCCCGTGTGCACATCCGCAGCTGGCAGCAGGCTTACCACGCCCTCATGCCCGAGGATTACCTGCGATCGCTGGACGACACGCTGGTACGGCGTACCGGCTACTGGCGCAGCACCCTCGACGAGGGCCGCGAGCAAGTGCTGGTCGCCATCGTCGAGGGACAAGTGGTGGGCTGGATCGCTTACGGCGCGAGTCGAGATGAGGATGCGATACCAGGCCACACCGGCGAAATCACCGCCGTGTACCTGCTGGCCGAACATTGGGGCACGGGAGTGGGTCGCGCGCTATGGATCGACGCTCGGGCCGCATTGATTGCCCGGGAATTTTCCACGCTGACCCTCTGGGTGCTCGCAGCCAACACGTGCGCCATCACGTTCTATCGCAAGGTCGGCCTGACTGCGGAGCCTGAATCGGCACGCAAGCTGAGCCGAGGCGGCCGCACACTGGAGGAAGTGCGCTACCACACGCCGCTCTGAGACCGCTTTACCACCGGGCAAGCCTGTCCATTCCTGCCTGAAAGCTGCGCGGCCACAGGCGTCATTCAGGAACGTTTACCGTCATGAGTTCGTCCTTTTCTTCCTTCGCGCCTCGAGACGTTCGGCTGCGCAACTGGAACGTCCGACAGTTGCCGGCAACCCCCGGCGCGTTCGTGCGCTTTTTTATCAACAACTTCAAAGCCTGGTATTTGGCGATTCTGGTGTTCCAGACCGCGGCGGTGGTCTGCGCGATTCTCATCCCCTACGGCTTGGGACAAATCACTCGCACCGTCAGCAACGGCCTGGATGCCGAGCAGGCATTCGCGGTCCTGCAATGGCCCCTGACCCTGTTCGGCGCCTTGCTGGTGTGCGAAGTGCTGTTCACCCGGGCGGCGGCAGGCTGTCATATTCACGTGCTGCCGTTGCAGCGGCGCACCGTGACCCATGTGGTGTACGCCTACCTGCAGCAACATTCCCACCGCTTCATCAGCAACGAATTCGCCGGTGCGTTGGCCCATCGGGTCTCCGAAGTCGCGCTAGGGGTGAACCAGACCCTGAGCATCTTGCTGTTCGACCTGATTCCGTTGTTGGTGACGTTGAGCCTGGCCACCGTGTTGCTGTGGACCGCGTCGCCTTTGATGGCGGCGTTCATGGGGGGCTGGTCAGCGCTGTTCATCATCGTGTGCTACCTGCTGGCCCGACGCAGCCATCCGTTGGCGCAGCAGTATTCGGCGGCGCGCAGCACCAGCTCGGGCAAGGTGGTGGACGCGGTATCGAACCTGGCCAACATCCGTCTCTTCGCCCGTCATGCGTTCGAACACAGTTATCTGGGCAGCTTTCTCGACAAGGAGGTCGCTGCGGCCTATCGATCGCTGGGCTACATGGAAAAGATCCGCTGGTTCCAGACCGGCTGCGGCGTACTGCTCAAGTTGGGCCTGCTGTTGCTGGCCCTGTACCTGTGGCGCACCCAGCGCATCGATATCGCCGCGTTTGTGATGTCCACCACCCTGTCGCTGCTGATCATCAGCGACGTCGGCAACCTGTCGCGGCGTTTTCTGGAGTTTTTCGAGGCCACCGGCAACATCTCCAACGGGGTGCGTACGCTGATCCGGCCTCATGAAGTGATCGACCGCCCCGGTGCCAAGGTGCTGCAGGTCAAGCACGGCGCCATTGAGTTTCGTGATGTGGGCTTCAGCTACGGCGGGGACCAGGCAATTTTCGAGCACTTGAACATCGTCATCCCGGTGGGGCAAAAAGTCGGTCTGGTCGGCTCATCCGGCTCAGGCAAATCGACGCTGCTCAGCCTGTTACTGCGGTTGTACGACGTGCAGAAAGGTGAAGTGCTGATCGACGGCGTGGACGTGCGCAGCGTCACTCAGCATTCGCTGCATCAACAGATTGGCCTCATTCCACAAGAACCGGGGCTGTTTCACCGCAGCATCCGCGAGAACATTCATTACGGCCGTCTGGACGCGAGCATGGATGAAGTCGCCGAAGCGATCCACCGCGCCGGTGCCAGCGAGTTCATCGAGGGCATGGAACAGGGCTATGAGTCGCTGGTGGGCGAGCGAGGCGTCAAGCTCTCGGGCGGCCAGCGGCAGCGGATCGCCATTGCTCGCGTGCTGCTGAAGAACGCGCCAATTCTGGTGATGGACGAGGCCACTTCGAGCCTCGACTCGATCACTGAGCGCTTCATTCAAGACAAGCTGGACGAAATCATGGAGGACAAAACCGTGCTGGTGGTGGCCCATCGGCTGTCGACGGTCGCGCACCTGGATCGGATTCTGGTCTTCGACAAGGGGCGTGTGGTGGAGGACGGCAGCCACGCGCAGCTGTTACGACAGGGCGGGCACTACGCACGGTTGTGGAATCAGCAGTTCAGTGACGAGTTGGGCGAAGCGGTGTGAAGAAAGCGTGGCCTTGAGTCGATGTCGAGACTCAAGGCCACGCGATGAGGCGTTCAGATCGACAGGTGCAAAGGGCGCTCGTCGAGCAGGGCCTTGGACGGACGGCGTTTGTTGACCTTCAGCTCGCCCAGGTTGATCAGCAAAGTGCGGGTCACATTGCGGCTCAGGCCCAGCAGTTCGGCGGTGTGCACCTGATTGTGGTGGCATAAACGGTAGGCCGCGCCGAGTAGAGTGCGTTCGACCTGCTCATGCAAATTGTCCACTTGCTCTTCGAACAGCCGTTGCATGGCCTGCTCCAGCAGATCCAGTGCCGACAGGTCCTGACTGGTCGGATCGTCTTGCCGTTCGATGCGCAGGTTGGACATGCGTAGATCGTCGCTGCGAATCACTCCATCCTTGCAGATCAGCAGGGTGTGATGGATCACGTTTTCCAGCTCGCGAATGTTGCCGGGCCAGCTGTAGCCGACCAGTTTGCGCTCGGCATCGGGGCTCAGCACGATTTCGCCGTAGTTCAGGCGCCGGCTGTAGCTATCGATGAAGTGACGCACCAGCGGGATGATGTCGCCGGGCCGTTCCCGCAGTGGGCTGAGGTCGAGATTGACCACGTTCAAGCGATAGAACAGGTCTTCACGAAAATGCCCGGCATTGATGGCCTTTTCCAGCTGCACGTTGGTGGCCGCCAGCACCCTGACGTTGATCGGGATGCTCTTGCGCGAGCCGAGCCTGACCACCTCTCGCTCCTGCAGCACGCGCAGCAGCTTGACCTGGATTTGCATCGGGAGGTCACCGATTTCATCGAGAAACAGGGTGCCGCCGTTCGCCTCTTCGAACCAGCCGGCCTTGGCACTCAGTGCGCCGGTAAAGGCGCCTTTTTCATGGCCAAACAGTTCGGCCTCGACCAGCGATTCGGAAAAGGCGCCGCAGTTCACCGCCACGAACGGCTGGCTTTTGCGGGCGCTGAGGTTATGGATATGGCGGGCGACCAATTCCTTGCCGGTACCGGTTTCGCCAATGATCAACACGCTGGCTTCGCTGGGCGCAACCTGCTGCAGGTGCTTGAGCAGCGCTTTGGACTTGGGGTCTTCAAAGACTTGCGCGGTGGCGCGGATCGACGTCGCCAGCGCGGGGGAGGGGGGGAGTGTCAGAAGATGCATGATGATCCCTATGAATAAAAGGTCGGGATGGGTGGGGTGCCATTCAGTGCCCAGTCACCCAGCTCATGGAGTTTGTAATCCAGCGGGTCGTGCAGGCTCTGGGTGCGCAGGTTGCGCCAGTGCCTGTCCAGCGCCACTGAGGCGTGGGTGGCCCGGGCGCCGGTAACCTCGAAAACCTTGCTACAGAGTTCCAGGCCATTGCGGCTGGCGGCGACCTTGGCCGTGGCAATGGCGATGGCCACGGCGCCACGTTCTTCGCTGGTCAGCGCCGGACCTTTGGCCCAGGCATCGTCCAGCACCTGACCGGCACGTTCGACGAGCATGCGAGTGCTTTCCAGCCCGACCCAGAAGTCACCGTAATGGCTGAGCACGTAAGGGTCCTGCGTGTTGTTCTCCACGCCAGAGCGAAACCAGGGCCGGGTTTCCTTGAGCGTGTACTGGCGAGCTTCTTCAAAAGCGCCTTCGGCGATGCCGAGGAAAATGTTGGCGAAGTGCAGTTGAGCGATCAATGGACGCAAACAGGCGAAGGGCGTGCTCAGCGGGCCGGGATCGAGCAACAGATCGGAATCTTCAACGCGCACTCGCTTGAAGGTCACGCTGCCGCTGTCGGTCTGGCGCTGGCCCATGTTATGCCAGTCGTTGTGCAGGGTGATGCCCGTGCGACCGCTGGGAATGGCCGCGATCAGCAGCTTGCCATCTGCCGCTTCATCGACTGCCGAAGCGATCAGCATTTCAGAATCATTGGCACCGGAGCAGAAGCTTTTCTGCCCGGAAAACTCGCGCCAGCCGTTGCGTCCTTTTGAGACGGTCCGGGTGTCCAGCGGGTTCAGGGTGTTGCCCCAGAACCAGTTGTGACTGGCGGTGAGCTTGAACCACGTCTGCCATTGTTCTGGCCGCGCGAACAGACGCACCGTGGCCAGCATCAAGTGATGGAAACCGAACACGTGACCGATGGAGCTGTCGACCCTGGCAAATTCCCGCACAACTTCGAACGTCTCCGACCATGACGCGCCCAGCCCACCCAGCGCAGCGGGAATGCTCAAGGCCAGCAGGCCACTCTGGCGCAGCCGGTCGCGTTCGGCCTTGGGCGTCCCCCCTTGGGCATCGCGGTCGACCGCGGTGCGGGCAAATTCACTCGCCAGTTCCCGAGCAATGTCCAATGGCGCTTTGCGAGCGTTTAAATAAGTGACAGTCACAGGGGATACCTCTTCCTTGGGGGCTAATGCAGATGCTTGATCAAGCGCATCCCTGTAGAAGCGCGCTTGCCGGTGTCAGGCGCCGCAGCAGCGTCTGATTGAACGCAATCGCGGGCAAGCGCGCTCCTACAATGGGAATACCCAGTGGCGCGCTACTTCGCCGTAATCACCGACAGCTTGGTAATCCCGGCCTTTTCAATCGAAGCCATGGCCCGCGCCACCTCGCCGTAATTCACGCCGTTGTCCGCCTGCAACTGCACGCGCACGTCAGCGTTTTTGTCCTTAGCGGCCTTGAGGTTGGTTTCCAGCAGGTCCGGCTGGACCTCGTCCTTGTTGATGAACAGCTTGCCCTTGTCGTCGATGCTCACCACCAGCGGGTCTTTCTGCTCGACCGGGGCGACGGCTTCTGTCTTGGGCAGGTTGATCGGGATCGAGTTGGTCAGCAGCGGCGCGGTGACGATGAACACCACCAGCAGCACGAGCATCACGTCCACCAGCGGCGTGACGTTGATTTCGCTGAGCACCTCATCGCTGTCTTGGGTCGAGAAGGCCATATCAGGACGCCTCCTTCACTTTCTGACCGGCTACGGTGGCGCCGGATTTGAGCACCGGATGCAGCAGCACGCGGAAGGCGTTTTTCTGCGCCAGGCTGTAGAAGTCATGGGCGAAGTCGTCGAGGTCGGCAGCGGTCAGTTTCAGGCGACGCAGAAAGTAGTTGTAAACCAGCACCGCAGGCACCGCGACGGCGATCCCGACGCCCGTTGCCACTAGCGCTGCACCAATGGGACCGGCCACGGTTTCCAGGCTCGCCGAGCCCGCCGCGCTGATGCCCTTGAGCGCCGACATGATGCCCCAGACCGTACCGAACAGGCCGATGAAAGGGGAAGTGCTGCCGATACTGGCGAGGATCGCGAGACCGGTTTCTAGAGATCGACGTTCGCGCACGATCTGCTGGCGCAGCGCGCGCTCCAGACGGTCCTGATGGTTGATCGAATGCGCCAGGTCGGTGGCTTGAGCACCTTCCGGCACCTGAATGGCGGCATAGCCTGCCAGCGCTACCCGCGCTGCGGCGCCGGGCCGGGTCTGTGCCAGTTCAGCGGCGGAATCAAGGCTTGAAGCCGCCCAGAATTGCTTGTGAAACTTTTTATCCTGCCCTTTGAGGCGGGCGAACTGTACGCCTTTGAGCAGGGCCAGGCCCCAGGTGGCGACGGAAAATACGATCAGCAACCAAATGACCGCGTGTTCAATGGATTCGAAAGGCGAAGCGATAAGGTTCATGTGAGGCACTCCAACAAGGCATGAAAATCGGTGTAGCGATGCGCCTTTTGTCAGGTAGCCCGCGGTGTAGCGAATCGGGTAAAGCGTTTAGTTCAGTTTGAAATCGATGGGTACGCTGACCCAGCCATCAATCGGGTCATTGCCCTGTTTGGCCGGGACGAAGCTCCAGCGCTTGACCGCTGCCAGCGCGGCGTCGTCGAGCTGATCGCGGCCGCTGCTTTTCTGGATCTGGATTTCACCCGGCTTACCGGTGGCCAGCACGTGAACCCGCAGTAACACGCTGCCTTCCCAGTTGCGGCGCATGGCCAGGGCCGGGTATTCCGGTGCCGGGTTGTGCAGGTAACCGGCGTTGGCCGAAGCGGGCGTCACCGGAGCAGGCGCGGGCGGTGCGGCCGGTGCCGGTGCGGCGACAGGTTGTGGCGGCGGTGGGGCCGGGGGCTGCGGCACAGGCTTGGCCACGGGTTTAGGTGGCGGTTTGATCACCGGTTTGGGCTTGGGAATCGGCTTGGGCGGCGGTGGCTTGGTGGCCAGTTCGTCCTCCACGGGCGGTGGTGGCTCCTCCGGTTGCACCACGGGTTCTGGCGGAGGAGGGGGTGGTTCCACCACGGGCGGCGCAGGCTGGGAAAACTCGATCGTCATCGGTGGGATTTCCGGCGGTACGACCGGCAAAACAGGCGTGTGCGAACTGTTGATCCAATAGATCACTGCGCCGTGCAATACCAGCGCGAAAATCCCCAGCAATGTCGCTTCACGACGACTAAGGACCCGCCCCGGTGAGGTGTGCAACTTCGACAGCGCCAAAGGGCCTCGATAGACCCGGCCCAGGTCGAGCAACTCGCCGCCCGGCGCCTGGCGCCAGAGCACATCCAGTGCGCTCGCTGTTTGGGCATTGGCCATTGATTAACTCCTGGCTGTTTAAAGAAACGAAAAAGCGGCGCTTTCCGTCATTCATGTTCATGCAGTGACATAAACGCAATTCACACTGCAACGGTGTACGTGAGTGTGAGAGCAAGAGCCGTACCACAATTAACATACCCGTAAAAAGTGGATGTTTCAGTAGTGCACGCAGCCGGACTGTTGTGTCAGTGCCACTTTTTGTCGAATAACTGTTGTGCTGGATACAGTGTGCGTTATGAATGAATGCTTTTCTGGAATAAGGCGGCATGGCGTCTAGCGCAGTCGCTGCGCTGCATCGCTATGCCATTGTCTAATAAGTATATTCCCGATTGTTTCGTTCCGATTACGGTCGAGACTGATGATGAGCAGATAACAACATTAAAAGCACCGCGCTGACTGTTGGCAATCGAACACTGCGCAAACAAAGTGTCGAACCGACGGGTGTCTATGGCTGCATGCCCCCAGCAATATCGTTATAAAACACGTGGCATGAACCCTGCAAAGTTGCCCGAGAGCCAGAAAAACAATAAGTCACGCTCACACTTATTATTTGATCGGGGAGTAGGGATGTTTAGGTTGCAACGCTTCAATAAAAACACACGTCGTCTGGACCCGTTGGCCACCGCTTCAAGCCTGGGCCTGTTATTGATGGCGGTACATGGCGCGTCTTTGGCTGCGGAACCGGACACCGCGCAAGATCCTCGTCTGGCCACCGTCACGGTCACCGGTGCTCAGGCGACCGAGGCTCAGAAGGCTGAAAAACAATTGGCCAAGGTGCCTGGCAAGACCGCCGTGATCGACAACCGGGAAATTGAAAAAGGTCGCGCTTCCAACGCCGAGGACGTGCTGGCGCTGCAACCGGGCGTATTTGCTCAAGCCACCAGCGGCTCGGCGGCGAACAAGATTTCGATTCGTGGTTCCGGTTTGAATACCTTCTATCAAGGGTATGTATTGGGTATCAAATTCCTGTTCGACGGTTTGCCGCTGACAGGACCTGGCGGTACGCAGGAAGATATGCTCGACATGGCTGGCGTGGATCACACTGAAGTCTTGTACGGCGCCAATGCCTTTAACTATTCGGCATTGTCGCTAGGCGGTGCGATCAACTTCGTCAGCAAGACAGGCCGCACCGATCCGGGCAACTACGCTCGCTTCGAGGCCGGTAGCTACGGTTACCGCAAGCAGGTGCTGAGTACCGGTGGGGTGGTCGACAATGCCGATTACTACGTGAGCGTTCAGCACAACGAACGTGACGGTTATCAGCACGACACTTCCAGCGAAGGGCAGGGGATCGTGGCCAATTTCGGCTACGTGTTTAACCCGAAACTGGAAACCCGGTTCTTCCTGCGTTATCGCGAAGAAACCCTGACCCAAGGCAACACCCTGACCAAGTACCAGCTCAAACACGACCCGCGTAGCAACAACGTGCCGTTCGGCCGCAAGAAAGATGGCTCGACATTGGTGGGCAGCAAAACCACGTACACCTTCGATGACAACGCCAAGCTGGAAGTCGGGCTGGGCTACAACGACTACCCGTTGTTGAACGGCTGGCGATACTCGGCAACACCTCAGGACTGGCGTTCCAAGGACATCAACCTGACCCTGCGCTACCTGCGCACCGGCGACACATTCCTGGGCCTGAACAGCGACAGCACAGTGACGTTCAGCAACACCCGCGCAGACCTGGCTGACGTGAAGTCCCACTTCAGGGCCACGCGACTCAAACAGCAGGAAACTAACTACACCGGCTCGCGGGACACCGTGTTCTCGTTGGGCAACGAACTGCAACTGAGCGACAACGTATGGCTGTCCAGCGGCCTGTCGTTCATTGACGTCAAGCGCAAAGCAGAAATCGAATACACCAGTGGCACCAACACCACAGCGTTTCCCAACGGTGTGGAATATGAAGAACACGACATCGCGCCGCGCATAGGACTGCGCTACAAACTGACCCCGGAATTCGAAGTGTTCGGCAACGTCAGCCGCTCCATCGACCCGCCGGTCACCTGGCAGTTGGGCAGCACGGGCACACCCTACATTCGCGATGTGCGTCCGCAAAAAGCCAATACGGTCGAGTTCGGCATTCGCGGTGGGCACGGCATCTTCGACGGCAGCCTGACACTGTACCGTTCGTGGGTGCAGAAAGAGCTGTTGTCGGTGGTGGTGCGTCAGGCCACGGCCACACAGGATCAGTTGGTGGCGACGTCCAATGGCAGTCCAACCATCCACCAGGGCGTCGAGGCGGGCCTGAATGCCTTGCTGTGGGAAGGTGCGTCGGGCGATACGGTGACCTTGCGTCAGGCCTACACCCTCAACGACTTCCATTACCGTCATGACGCGACCTTTGGTGACAACGAACTGCCGGGGCTGCCGCGACAGGTCTACCAAGCAGAACTTGAGTACCGTCAGACAGGAGGCTTCTATGCCCAGCTCAACGCTCGGGCAGCTTCCAGTTACTACGTCGATTTTGCGAACAGTTGGAGTGCGTCTTCTTACACCCTCTGGGGCGCCAAGTTTGGCTACGAAGCGCCAAGCAAGAAGTGGGAAGTGTTCGTCGACGCACGCAACCTGACCAACGAACGTTATGCCACCGCCACCAATACCGCCTACGACGCGAATGGCCAGGACTCGGCCAACTTCTATCCGGGCGATCCGATCAACGTCACCACGGGTGTTGCGTTTCGCTTTTAAGCCCGACGGTTGCCCGCGCCAAAGGCAGGCAACCGTACCGTTGTCTGCCGCAATGACCTGAAAAGGAGAACAGGAATGCAACTGTATGTCGTGCGCCATGGCCAGACCCAAGCCAATCTCGAACATCGCTATCTGGGGGCTCTGGACCCTGGATTGACGGACACCGGTCGTGAGCAGGCCGTCAACTTGCGCATGGAGCTTCCTTCAGCGATAGACAGCATCGTGGTCTCGCCGTCGCTGACGTCGCGTGTGTTCTCGGGTTTTGGGAAGACGGTTGCGTTGGGAGGTGTCTATTCGGACGCTGACAGCATCGTTGTGCGCAGCGTGCCGTTCTTTGGAAAGATCCCGGGTTTGAAGTGGTTGTTCAACAGCACGTCGACGGTGAAGACGCAGACCGAGCTGGTTTTGTTCCTGACGCCGCGGCTGGTCGATGCCGATATATAACTATACTAAATATTCATTTAGTTTAGTTATTTCTCTCAGTCATATTGCGAGGGTAGGGTAGCTCATCTGGTGAGCTAGGCGTAGCTCATCCATGATCGCTAACGTTCATGCATGCACGCTAGCGTTCAAGAATGAGCTAGGGGTAGCTCAAATGACGGAGAATTTTTATGCAGCAGCACCTTACGCCTTGGATGATCGAAAGCGCTTACCGCTATTGCGAAGCCGCCAAACACCTGCTTACTGGGCACGATATGATGGCTGTTGCGCAGGTAAATGCTGCGATCGGCATGGAGATTTTGCTGAAAAGCTTCGTTGCAGTACGCAGGCAAGATTGCGGCTGACAAGCGCGTCGACAAGCACGATTTGCTCACGCTTTTCCATGCAGTGCCTGCTGATATCCGGTCGCGACTTCGATTCGACCAGGAGGAAGAATGGATTGAGCGTTATCGCAATGTTTTCACAAACGCTCGCTATCCATATGAGGCCAACTCGCCGAAAGGCTACAGCGACACGCTGGTTTACGTGCTTGGTCAGATGATCGAGAACGTCGTGAAGTGGTACCGCGAGCAAGGGTGCCGTGACCCGTTCATTGTTTACTACGGAATGACGCCGGCTGAATTCCAGCCTGAGGCGGCCAAGCAGGCCGATCCGTCATGAGCCTGACGCCCAATTTGGCCAACCCACGCCCCGGCAGCTCAACATGAAGATACGCATAATGTATATTATGTTAAATAAAACAATCGACCACCGAGTAAAGACGACTTTGCTGATGGGTTCGCCTTAAGGCATGCGTTAACGTGCCCGTCCAATTCCGGCCCAATCAAAGGACAGTCCGTGCCCGATACCACTCCAGTTACCACCTATGCCCCTGACCAGCCAGACCAGAGCATCCCCCCCCAGGCAACCGAAAACCGCCCGTTCTATGTCGTGTCCAGAGGTAAATTCCTTACTCTCTGGATTCTGTCGTTTGGCATGTACCAGCTCTACTGGGCTTTCGCGAACTGGAAGCAACTCGAACGCAGTACCGGCGAAAAGCTGTGGCCGATAGCTCGCGCACTGTTTTCGGTGTTTTTCACTCATTCCCTTTACCGTGAGGCCGATACTCACCTCAAGCGTAGTGGCAGTGATTTTCGGTGGAATCCCATGAAACTAGCGACGCTCTTCGTGATCGTGATGCTAATCGCTACGTTAGCCGAAGTTTTGTCGAGCCATAACATTGGTCTTCCCATTGTTGAACTACTGAACCTAGGGCTGCTGCCGGTCACTGGCTGGGTCACTTGGCTAGGCCAGCGTGGACTGAACGCTGCTGCTGGCGACCTTGAAGGTCGCAGCAATGCGCAGTTCACGCCTGTGAACTATGGGTTCATGATGCTGGGCACGTTACTGCTGGCGCTGGCGTGCTTAGGGCTAATCCTGCCTGCGGAGTGATCACTTAAATTAGTCCATTGACGGGGGCTGAATTCTTCACTCCCCGTTCTCGCCAGACACGCCCCCATACGATCGAATGTGTTCCTCACTGGCCCACAGGCGAGCACAGTTCAATCAGCACCGCGCGGATAGCGCACGTACGACACCCTCCAAAAAATCGTCCCACGCGACCTTGCAAAAGCCCGGCGAGCGTCTAGCTTTGTCCACAACCGTCGAATAGCCATCAAAATAATGTCGCGCAATCCTAAGGGTCTTTATTCCGCCTAAGCATTAATGCACTGCCTCACAGCACTGAAACGGAAATCAGTCATAAAACTATCAAGAGGGATGCTTGATGAAGAGTGGCCATTGGCGTCGTGTGCTCTGCAAAAGAGCGCCTGCCGGACATTTCTGGGTATCGCTTGTTTGCTTCGCCTTATTGGTGATCGTCAGCTTTCTCTTGTTCGAGCAGCCAATCCAGAACTTCCTGTCCCACCCTGAACTGTACCTGCCCGATACCCCCGCACAAAAAACCCAACTCGCCCTGTTGCTGATCGCTTTGCTGGCGCTGGATGTGTTGCTGCCAGTGCCCTCGAGCGTGGTGGCGTTGCTTGCCGTGGCTGCCTTGGGTGGCCTCGGCGGTTACCTGGTGATTTTCATCGGATTGTGCCTCGGCGCCTGGCTCGGTTATGCCCTGGGCGCCGGCTACTTCCGTGTGCTGTCTGGTCGCCTTGGCCTGCATCAGCGCACGCCGGGCCCACTGGCGCAGAAGCTCGGTACGCTGTCGTTGATCTGTCTGCGCGGCGTGCCCGTACTGGCGGAGACCTCGGTAGTGGCCGCAGGCATGCAGCGCTACCCACTGGGAGCCTTCGTCTTGGTCACGACCCTGGCCAATGCTGGCCTGGCCCTGGCCTACAGTGCCATCGGCAGCTTCCTGGTCGACGAGAACGTGCTGCTGGTCACACTGCTGGCGAGCATGGTGCTCCCAGGCTTGTTCATCGCCGGCTACAGCCTGTTACGCAAGTTGCGCAAACCTACTCCGCAGCCAGCCTTGCACGGACGCTTCGAGGTCAGCTACGACTACCCGGTACATTTCACCGACCACCTGTTCGACCTGCACAACCGCTGCCTGCATCAGCAACTCACCACCGGGCAGCACGGACGAGTCACGGTACTGATTTTCGCCGACGAGCATCTGCTGCAGTGCAACCGGCAGCTGCCTGGACAAATCGAGACCTGGTTCGCCAGCCATGCCCGCGACCTGCACCTGAAGGCCGCGCCCATCGCGGTGGCTGCCGGTGAGCTGAGCAAGACCGCCGAGGTGCTCCAGCAGCTGTACGCTGAAATGCTCAAGCACGGCCTCGACCGCCATTGCTACGTCCTCGCCATCGGCGGTGGCGCCCTGCTCGATTCGGTGGGATACGCCTGCGCCACCTTCCACCGCGGCATCCGCCTGATCCGCCTGCCAAGCACCGTGCTGGCACAAAACGACGCCGGCATCGGGGTGAAGAACGGTATCAACGCCTTCGGCCAGAAAAACCTGTTGGGCGCCTTCTACCCCGCCACTGCCGTGATCAATGACTTCCAGTTGCTGACCAGCCTAGGCCGCCGCGATCAGATCGCCGGCCTGGCCGAGGCTGTGAAGGTTGCGCTGATCAAGGACGAAGCGTTCTTCCAGTGGATGGAGGCGCACGCCGACGCCCTCGCCCGCTTCGATCATCCTGCCAGCCGCCATGCCATCCGCCGTTGTGCTGAGCTGCATCTGGGGCATATCACTGGTGCCGGCGATCCATTCGAGCGTGGCAACGGCCGTCCCCTGGATTACGGGCATTGGGCCGCGCACAAGCTGGAAAACCTCAGCCAGCATCGCCTGCGCCATGGTGAGGCGGTCGCCGTGGGCATGGCCTTGGATGCGCTCTACGCCAACGCTTTGGGATTGTTGAGCGATACCGACAGTGCGCGAGTGCTGAACCTATTGCACAGGCTTGGCTTTGACCTATGCCCAGCGGAACTGACCCTGAAGGATACGGCGGGACGCCTCAAGGTGATGCTCGGGCTGGAAGAGTTTCGCCAGCACCTGGGTGGCCAGTTGTCGATCCCTATGCTCAACCGCATCGGTGCCTCCATAGATCTCCATGAAATCGATGATCGACTGATGGAGCAGGCCTTGCTACGACTCTCCAGTCGCAGCAATGCCCCCGTGAACGTGAGCGAGGGGTACGCGCAATGAACCAGCCCCAGGCGAGTCTCAAGACCTGGATGACCCTGGGCCGGATTTCCAACTTGCCGACGGTGTGGACCAACGCCCTCGCCGCCGCGCTGCTGGCCAGCAGCGCCGGCGCCCTGGCGCCCCCGTCGTGGCGGGTCTGGGGACTGCTGCTGGCAATGCTGTCACTGCTGTATCTGGCCGGTATGTTGCTCAACGACCTGCTGGACGCCGAGTGGGACCAGCAACACAACAACCCCCGCCCGATCACCCTGGGCCTGGTCAGTCGCCGCCAGGTGCAATTGGCGACACTGATCCTGTTGCTGCTCGCCGGTGCTTCGGCAGTGGGCCTGAGCAGGCTGATCGAGCAGCCCCAGTGGTTGCTGGGCAGCGTGACCCTGCTGGTCGGCTGCATCCTGGGCTACAACCTGCTGCACAAGAAGTACGTGCACAGCGTCTGGCTGATGGGCGCCTGCCGCTCGGCGCTGTACCTCACGGCAGCGGCCAGCCTGGCGGTCCCGCCGCAACCCCTCTGGCTCTGCGCGATCCTGCTCGGCGCTTACATCAGCGGGCTCACCTACCTGGCCAGCCAGGAGCACCGCAATCGGTTGCTCAGCCGACTGCCTTTGCTGCTGATGCTCAGCCCCCTGGCCCTGGCGATCTACGCCGAGACCCTGTGGTTCTGGCCACTGCTATTGCTCTGGCTGGGCTGGCTCGGTCGTCACTACTGGGTGCATTTGGCCAATCCACAGCACGTGAAGGTGCGTGCCTTCATCGGTGCCGGTCTGGCGGCCCTCCCCCTGTTCGATGCCCTGGTGATGGCCGTGGCCAACCAACCCTTGGGCAGCCTGTTCTGCGTGCTGGTGTTCATCGTGCTTCCACACTTTCAACGCTGGATCAAACCGACATGAATACGAACATGGATGTCATCCCGCGCCAGGCCGCCCTGGTCGAGCTGAATCAAGCCTTGGACCGACTGCTCGACGCAACTGAGCTGCACTGGTGGCGACAGGCTCTGGAACGGCTTGCGCAATCACCTGACGCTACCACTGCGGCGATGCTGAGCAGCCACTGCAAGCGCCATCTGCGGGCGCGGTCGGTAGTCGGCGCCGAAGGCTGGAGCTGCGTCGAGCTGGCCCGCGCCCTGCTGCTGGCCGAGGTCGTCGGGCTGCAAGCGCCCAAGACCCGCCTTGCACTGCTGGAGCAACTCTTTCAATGGGGCGACGACCTGGAAAAGATCGCCCTGCTCAAGGTGCTCGATCACCTCGACAGCGACGGCTCCTGTCTCGATCTGGCCCTGCTCGCCGGTCGCACCAGCAACCCGCACGTGTTCGCCGCCCTGGCCCTGGACACGCCCTACCCGGCCCGTCACTACCCGGACCGGGCCTTCCATCAACTGGTGCTGAAGGCGCTGGGCATGGGCCTGGATGCCGCACGGGTGATCGGCCTGGCGCAGCGCCAGAGCGTCTCCTTGAACCAACTGGCCCTCGACCTGATGGACGAGCAGCTCGCCGCCGGGCGCCCGGTAGCCTCCAGCCTGCCGCAATTGATCGCCTTCGACCTGCTCAGCCCGGCGCAGCTTCAGCGCCTGACAGGCCTGTACCAGCAGCAGCGCCTGCCGGCGCACTGGCGCGAGCACCTCGCCGGCACCTGACCGATCCACCGCAAGACCCGTGTACCCGTCATCTCTGTGCCCTTGATGAGGATTCACCATGCCCAAGTATTTCGATCCGCATATTCATATGGTCAGCCGTACCACCGATGACTACCAGAACATGGCGGCCGCCGGCATCACCGGCGTGATCGAGCCCGCCTTCTGGCAGGGACAAGCGCGAACCAGCGTCGGCAGCTTCGCCGACTACTTCGACACCCTGCTGGGCTGGGAGCGCTTTCGCGCCAGCATGTTTGGCATCCACCACTTCTGCACCCTGGGCATCAACCCCAAGGAGGCCAACAATATCTGGCTGGCCCAGGAGGTGCTGGAAATCCTGCCGCGCTACCTGGTCAAGGATGGCGTAGTGGCCGTCGGCGAGATCGGTTATGACGACATCACGCCCGAGGAAGATCGCTTCCTGGCCATACAACTGGATTTGGCCAGGCAGTTCCAACTGCCGGTCCTGGTGCACACGCCGCACCGCGACAAGATTGGCGGGACAAAACGGACGCTGGCGGTGATTCGCGAAGTCGGCATTGCGGAGCACCAGGTGGTGATCGACCACCTCAACGAGCAGACCCTGCCGCTGGTGCTGGAGAGCGACTGCTGGCGCGGACATTCGGTCTATCCCAACACCAAGATGTCGGAACAGCGCATGGTCGCCCTGCTGCAGCAGTACGGCACCGAGAAAATGATCGTCAACAGCGCCGCCGACTGGGGCGTGAGCGACCCGCTTAAAGTCCCCAAGACCGGCCAGGCCATGCGCGATGCCGGCTTCACCGCAGCCCAGGTCGAGCACGTGTTGTTCGACAACCCGGTGGATTTCTTCGCTCAGAGTGGCCAGTTGGACAAGGCTCTGGTCAGCACGCCATTACCCATCGACCAGCGCAAGACCTGGCAGGAAAACTCCGCCCTGCGCGGCCAGGATCCGGTGGTCAAATGAGTCTGGTCCAGCGCTGGACAGCCGCCCAAGTCGGTTATTGCAGCAATGTGCACCCGACCCGTGATCTGGTCGGGCTGCACAGCTCTATCGAACGCCACTTCCAAGGCGTACGCCGCCTGCGCGGTCTGCCCGAACAGGACAGCGGCCTGTGGATCTGCGCCCAGGCCGCCGACCAGTTGCAAGACGCCTCGGCACGTCGTCGTTTTCTCGCACTGTTGCAAGACACTGGGCTGCGTCTGACCTCGCTCAATGGTTTTCCCTACGGCGAGTTCCACCAAGGCGCGGTAAAGGCCGAGGTGTACCTGCCCGACTGGTCCATGCCACAGCGGTTGAGCTATAGCCTGAACCTTGCCCATCTCCTGGCGCAGGCCCTGCCGGCGGATTGTCGGCAGGGGGTGATTTCCACCGTACCGCTGGGCTATGCCGCCGGCTGGAGCCCGGCCTTGCAGCAGCGCGCCGAAGAGCACCTGCGCCAACTCACCGCCGGGCTGGCCAGGCTGCATCGCGAGTGCGGCAGGAGGGTGGTGTTCTGCCTGGAAATGGAGCCGGACTGCGTGCTGGAGAACACCGACCAGGCCATTGCGTTCTTCAGCCATTGGCAAGCCAGTGACCCGCACCACGAATACCTGGCCCTGTGCTTCGACGTCTGCCATCAGGCCGTGATGTTCGAGGACTGCTATCGCTCGCTGGAGCGTCTGCGCCAGGCTGGCGTGCCGGTCGGCAAGATCCAGTTGTCCAACGCCATGATCTGCCGCCTGCCGGTGGATGACCCACAGCGCTTCTCCGAGGTGCTGGGCGTGCTCGGGGAGTTTTCCGAGGCCACCTACCTGCATCAGGTCAAGGCGCGGGACCCTCAGGGGCGCCTGAGCGCCTGGGCCGACCTGCCTGCCGCGCTGGCCGACTGCGCCAGCGACCCTGGACGCTACACCGAATTGCGCATCCATTTCCATGTGCCGTTGTTCAGCGAGCAGCTGTTGTTGCCGGAACTCAGCGCCAGCCAAGTCGCCCTGGGCCAGACCTTCGACTATCTGGCCGCTCACCACGACCTGCACCCGGTGCTGGAAGTGGAAACCTACAGTTGGGGCGTCTTGCCCGCGCAACTGCGACCGGCAGATGAGCAGGCGCAGCTGCGCGGTATCGCCGCAGAGTTGCACTGGGTCGAAGCGCAGTTGCGCCAGCGCCGCCTGCTGCCGGGACCACTGTGCGAGGAGCAAGCCGATGTCAGCCTATAGACCGCTGTTGCTGATCAACGTGGTCGGCCTGACGCCGTCCCTGCTGGGTGCGAACACGCCGCAGATCAACGAGCTGCTGAAGACCGCGCAGATGGCCAGCCTGCAACCGTCGTTTCCGGCAGTGACCTCCACCGTGCAGGCTTCGATCCTCACCGGCACGCCGCCTTCGCAGCACGGTATCGTCGGCAACGGCTGGTATTGGCGTGAGCAGGCAGAAGTGCGTTTCTGGCTGCAGTCCAACGCGCTGATCCAGGGCGAAAAGATCTGGGACACGCTCAAGCGTGAGCTGCCTGGCTTGCGCTGCAGCCAGTTGTTCTGGTGGTACAACATGTACGCCAATGTCGACGCCTCGATTACCCCGCGCCCGCATTATCCGGCCGATGGGCGCAAGCACTTCGGGCTGTATTCGTCGCCCGCGGGGCTGCACGAGCAGATCGAGGCGCAGATTGGCGAGTTTCCCTTCCCTAGCTTCTGGGGGCCTGCGGCGGGCATCGCCTCGAGCCGCTGGATCGTCGATTGCGCCCTGCTCGAGTTCCAGCTCAATCGGCCTGACCTGCAACTGGTCTACCTTCCCCATCTCGACTACAGCCTGCAAAAATTCGGGCCTGAACACCCCTCGATCGCTGCTGAGGTGCGCGCCATCGACCATGAAGTCGGGCGCCTGCTGCGCTTGGCCCGCGATCAGGGCGCTGCGGTGATGCTGCTCTCGGAGTACGGCATCGAGGCGGTCGGGCAATCGGTGTCGATCAACCGCGTGCTGCGCGAGCAAGACCTGTTGAAGGTGCGCCAATCGCTGACTTGGGAACTGCTCGACCCCGGCGCCAGCGCCGCCTTCGCCGTGGCCGATCACCAGATCGCCCATGTCTACGTCAAGCGCCCGGAGGATGTCCCGCGTATCAAGGCCCTGCTCCAACGCCAGCCAGGTATCGAGCAGGTGCTGGATCGCGCTGAACAGCGTCTCTGGCAACTGGATCATCCGCGCAGCGGCGAGCTGGTGGCGGTGGCCGCGCCAGGGTTCTGGTTCGATTACTACTACTGGGTCGATGAGCGCCAAGCGCCAGATTTCGCCCGTACCGTGGATATCCACCGCAAGCCCGGCTACGACCCGGTGGAGCTGTTCGTCGATCCGACCATCCGCTTCCCCAAATTGAAGGCGGCGCGCCGTCTGCTACAGAAAAAGCTCGGCTTTCGCTACTACATGGACCTGATCCCGCTGGACAGCGGTCTGGTCCGTGGCAGTCACGGCCGTCTGCCCGCCAGCGAGCAGGTGGGGCCCTTGCTGATCACCGATTGCGACCTGCCGTTGCCGCCCAGCATTGCGGCAACGGCGGTCAAACACCTGCTCCTTCGGCATTTCCTGGGGCAGAACCGAAACGACCTGGCCAATGCCAAGGAGCACATATGCGGCGAGCCATCTCAATAACCGTTCTCAGTACCGTGGCCGGACTGGCCCAGGCTGACAACATCAACCCGTTCAGTTGCAGCGATTTTCTCAACTTCAACGGCAATCAGGCACAGACGAACCTCCTGCTCAATGCCAGCAAGGAAACTCTGAGCTGGAACTGGTTCCGCTGTTTGAACCAGCCTGCGCCGAACGGCCTTGACCGGGTTTGGGAAACCCTCAAGCCCTCGGACCAGGTGTACTTGGCCGATGGCGCCAAGCCCACGCCCTACGGCACGCCGGTCACGCCTCCGGCAGCCGTGACGCAGGCCGCCGGCAAAATCCCGGGGATGAACCTCAACCGCGTCTTCCACAACCTCAATGCCACCCTGCAGGTCGATGGCCTGCCCCTGGAAATGGGCGGATCGGTGCCGGAATCGCAACGTGGCAAGCCGGTGCGCTTCCAGTTGTTGATGAGTGAGTCCACGTTCGATTACATCGTCGGCCAAGGCGTCTACAACATGAATGGCCAGCAAGCCTTGACCGGCGACCTGAACTTCCCGGCCACCTCGTGGGAAGCGAAGGCTGGCTGGTTGTGGATCGGCAGCGACACGACCTACCAGGCGCGACTGGCCAACGACGGCTACTACATCGCCCAGGCCTACTACCAGAACCAGGACGGCACCTACGAGGTCGGCTATGCCGCGCTCAGCGCCCTGCACGTCATCAACAAGCTGGTCCCAGGCTGGGTCTGGACCACCTTCGAGAACGTCAACAATCACTTGTACACCGTGACCAACGACATCCCGCCCAAGGCGATGACCAACAGCACCGGACCGACCCCGGCGGCGGCACTGGTGAACACTGCATTCCAGGCCGCTTACAAGGACCTGTCGCGCTACGAGCTGATCGGCACCCAATTGCAGACCAGCCCCAAGCTGCTGGCCAACTCGCAACTGGAGTCGGCCTTCCAGAGCCAGTCGTCGTGCTTCGCCTGCCATGGTACGGCGGCCTACTCGAAGGATGACGGCTACTTCAATTTCGCCCTCGGTGGCGATGCGGGCCAGGGGGGCATCGTCTATCCGATCGACCCAGTGCCGGCGTCCGATTTCAAGGGCTACCACAAACTCGACTTCGTCTGGTCGCTCAAGCGCGCCCAGTGGCAGCGTCCGTGAGGAAGATGACATGAGCGTACTGAATTTCCCTCGTATCTACCTGAAAGGCCACATGTTCTGGAACCCGCCAACCGGGAACAACAATGACATGTTCCCGCTCTACGACGCGGTGAACATGCAGATGAACTGGCCGTTCCTCCAGCACTACAACATCAACCCAGACAATGCCGGCGATCTGTTGGCCAATTGGATGATCACCCCTCAGGCGCTGGACGACGCACCGGACTATGTCCGCCAAGCGCCGCCCAACGCGCCCTCGCCGCAAAACCTCCACCCGATCATGATGCCCGCCGAGTGGGATCTATTCGGCGACAACGGTTGCGGTACGGTGACTTACAAGGACACCACGTCCACCGTCATCGGCGGCGAACTGCCCACTGGCGGCTACGTCGACAACGACCCGTTGATCACCCTGCCCTACAACCTGTATGGCAACCCGTTCGGCAGCACCAATCCGAGCCCGGCGCGCTTCGTCGACGTCAGCCCCTGGCAGAACACCTTCACGGCGCTGTACTTCGACAGGCTGGTGCTGGGCAACGACACCTGCGGCCTGACGGCCAAGCGCCAATTCCGCATGCTCGACCGCTTCCTCAACTTCAACTGGGGCGCTCTCGGCGGACTGAACTACGTCACCACCACGTGGCAGACCTGCTTCCCGAAAGACAACCTGAGCTGGGTGGTGGGCAACTCGGCGCTGCTCCAGACCCTCAAGGCACAGTTGGACCAGCCGGGTGTCCAGGGCCTGATGTTCCGTTTCTGCACCTACCTGACCTTCTACGACATGAACGGCGTATTCAATGACCAGCCGCCGATCAATGCCAAGTCCCAGAACAAGGTGGACATGGACAGGGTTCATGAGCTGTACCAGAAAGGCCTGAGCAACCCTGCGGACATCTTCTTCAACCCGGCCTACAGCTGCACCTCCGGCGTTCTCGGCCTGTGGCTCGACGGCGAGTACCCGACCGCTCCGGCCGGCGTACGCTTGGTGCCCGACGTCGCGATTGCCGTGCCTGCGCAGTACAAGCTGCGGCCCCCGACGATACAGTTGGGCGTCGCCTCGGCGCAGGTTCACGACAACACCCTGTCACTGGACCTGATGAATACCCTTCCGTTCATGCCCGCGACACCGCTAGCAGGTCAGGATCCCGCTGTTCCAATCGCGCAGAAACTGGATGTGGGTGCGTTCGACGTGGGCATCGATCAGAACGGCACCTTCGTGCCGGTCACGCATTTCAGCTACGCCGACTACCAGCAGGACCAGTTCGAGCAGCGCGCTGGCATCATCGACCTCCCCCTCACCCCGGCCCAGCAGACGCAATTGACCAGCGGTGCGCCGCTGGCGCTCCAACAGCAGACCACCGGAGTCCATGCCTCGAAACAGGTGGCCTGGACCGCCGAGGTGATCCAGAGCGGCAGCTTCATCGACGTGGGCGAAACCAGAACCCTGCAGATCATGGTGCAGAAAAACGGCGTTGCGGCGAAAAACACCCAGCTGCTGGTGGCGGAATACAACAACCCTTATCTGCTGGGTACCTCCAGCTATTACCTGGGCTTCAGTAACACGCCGAACTTCACCCTGTTCCAGGACTTCCCGGCCAACCGCGGGCAGAACATCGAAGTCTTGCCGCAGTTCGTCGGGGCCGCCGAGGTCGAGGCCTTGGTGACGATCGGCGCGGGTCGCAATCTGGTGGGCTTGTGCACCGACGCCTCGGCCACTGGCGGTACGGACGTCATGTACCAGGATTACAGCAAGACCCCGGCCGGCATCTCGCTCAACGCGTGCTTGACCTTGCAGAACGCCAAGACGGCCACCCGCTCGCTGCAGGCGCCAGCCAACGAACAGGTGAACTACAACTACGTGCAGATCACCACCGACGGCAACGGCATCGCCAGCGTGACCGTCACCGGCCAGCGCCCAGGCTTCCCGACCTTGCGTTTCTACCCCAACGAGGACGGCCAGGCCGACATCGTCTTCAGCTTCGACTATCTCAACGCCTATGTGGACTTTCTCGCCCCCCTGCGGGTGCTGCCGCTGGAGCCGGAGCTGCAGCAGGCGTTCGTCGACCAATGGAACCAGGTGTACCAGAAGAGCGATGCGGGGCAGCTCATCTGGGACAGCTTCATCTACCCGAGGATTTTCGAGCCCTACTACTATCTCTATCCGATCATGGGCAAGTACATGCCGCTCAACGATCTGTCGCGTATCGAGGGCGCTGTGGACCAGTTGATCCGCCTGATCAGCAAGCCGTACCAGGAAGAAAGCACCGTGGCGATGCCGATCACTCGGGACATGCCGCAAAGTCGTCGCTCGGTGCTGGAGCTGTGGGCGCAGAAGCTGGTGCAGCAGAAGTATCCGCCGCAGCCGTTGAGCATGGATGACTACAACCATCTGAAGGTCAACTGACCTCGGGCGCAGGGGGACAGGGATGCCCCCCTGCGCTTTGCCGGGTCAACGAACAGACTTCAAGCAGCCCTGCCTCAAGGGGATACAGGCCAATGACGATCCATATCCCGCAGCACCCTGATCAAACCCTACGCCCCACTTCGATCATCGCCGAAGGCCTGCGCAACCCTCGCGGGGTTCTTGCCGAGGCCGACGGCAGCCTGTTGCTGGTCGAAGCCGGCACGGGCCTGCCCGGTGATCCGTTCACCGGTCGCATCAGCCGCCTGCCGGCCGACCCGCAGACCCCCGGCGGCTATTTGCCGCGTGAAACCCTGGCCGAAGGCTTCCGGGCCATGAACATGCAGGCACGCATGCTGCGTGACGAGATCATGGGTTTGTCGGATCTCGCCTGTGGCGAGGGCCGCTGCCTGGTCAGTCAGACCGACTACGTTGCCGGCTCGAAACTCCTCGACCTCCGCTTCAGTCCGCCCGAGCCGGTATGTCACAGCCAAGGCAACCTCAATGCGTTGTGCTATCACCCCGGCCTGCATCGCTGGCTGGCGGTCAAGCCCGATACCAACGAGCTGGTCGCGCTGCGTCCCGGCGAGCAGGAGCGGGTACTGGTGAATCTGCCGGACCTGGACCGGGGCCAGGAGGCCGTTCCAGTCACCCTGGTATACGAACCGGCAACGACTGCAGTGCTGATCAGTCTGTTCTCCGGCGAATTGCACAGCGACCCGGCGCGTAAAGGCGTGGACTTTGCCGACAAGGCCGGCCAGGTGATCCGGGTCTGGCCCGACAACGGGCACATCGAGGTGCTGATCGATGGTCTGCAATTGCCCACCGGCCTGGCCGTCGATGCGCAGGGCAACGTGCTGGTCCTGGAGCTCTGCGCCAGCTTGCAGCAACCGTTGGCTGCCGACTGGAGCGGCGAAGCCGTGCATGGCGGCTTCACCCGTTTCAGCGGACGCCTGCTGCAGTGCGACCTGCACACAGGCGCGGTGAGCGTGCTGGCCCACGAACTGGATACCCCGTCGAATCTGTGCCTGGTGCAAGGTGCAGTGCTGATCAGCGAGGGCATGGGCCTGTCCGGCCGGCCGCTGCCTACGCCAGCGGGCGGCGTGGTCGCCCTGGATGGCCGGTTGCGTAAGGTCTCACTGCAAGCGCTCCCCTGACACAGCACACGCCTGCCGCCGCCGCAAATGAGGCACCCACGCACCTCTCCCGTCATTCGGCCTCACCGCCTCATGAGCTTTAGCGCAGATTGCGAAGGGCAAATCCTGCGCTGAAGCTCATGAGGCAACGGCTGTTCGCCTTTCCCATTCAGTGCGTGCGTCAGAAATACCTCTGTCAAGAACCCGACGGAAGGCGCCTCGAAAACCTCAAGTCCAGGGGCACAGGGCAGATAACCCCTCTATCGTTAAATCCGAAACATCTTCCAAGGACGGAACCATGACCCAGCGTCACTCCACCCTCCTCCCCGCTCCCGCCCAGCCGCGTTTTCTCTGGTTCGCCTTGATCCCTGTGCTGCCCGCAGTGGTGTGGCTGCTCACGCAATCCACCTCCACGGCCAACCTGCTGGCCTGCACGGTGCTCGTGCTGATCGGCCTGGGCGTCGGCGTCTTGAGCGCGAAATCCCAGGCCGAGGCGATTCGCCGTGCGCAGGCATTCGCGCTGGATCACGTCACGGCGCAGGCAACGCAGGCCAACACAGCTTCGCGTGCCCAGCTCGACGAGGTGCTGCTCGGCGCGATGCCGATCTGGGCCAAGCAGGTGGAAAGCTCGCGTCAGCAGACCGAAGAAGCGATCGTCTCACTGGCCAACCGCTTCACCGGCATCGCCCAGCGCTTGCAGGACACCGTGCAGGCCTCGCAGCACGCCGCCGGCGAACTGGATGGACAAAACGCCGAAGGCGCGCTCAAGGTGCTGGCGCGCAGCGACAGCGAACTGAGCCAGGTCATCGAATCGCTCAAGGCCACGCAGACCAGCCGTGACCAGACCCTGTCCCAGGTCCGCAGCCTTACCGCCTACACGGGTGAACTGCGCACCATGGCCGCCGATGTCGCCGCGATCGCGGCGCAAACCAACCTGCTAGCCCTTAATGCAGCCATCGAAGCCGCGCGTGCCGGTGAGGCCGGACGCGGCTTCGCGGTGGTGGCCGATGCCGTGCGCAGCCTGTCGAGCAAGTCCAGCGAAACCGGTCAGCAGATGTCGGCCAAGGTCGACATCATCAACAACGCCATCACCCAGCTCGTTCAGGCCGCGTCCAACAGCGCCGAGCAGGACGGTCTCTCGGTGAGCGAATCCGAGCACAGCATTCAGCAGGTGCTCGAACGCTTTCAGAGCGTCACCGGGCGCCTGGCCGACTCGGCCGACCTGCTGAAGCAGGAAAGCTACGGCATCCGCGACGAGATGACCGAGGTGCTGGTCAACCTGCAATTCCAGGACCGTGTCAGCCAGATACTCAGTCATGTGCGCGACAACATGCACGATTTGCACGAACACCTGCAGCAAGCCAGCCAGGCGCCGGACCAGGCCGTGGCGGTCGATGCCCGCCAGTGGTTGGCGCGCATGGAGGCCACCTACGCCACCGACGAACAACGCCGCAACCACCATGGCAACGCGGCCGAACAGCAGCATTCCCAAGACATCACCTTCTTTTAGGAAGTACACCATGGCGAAGAACGTATTAGTGGTCGACGACTCCAGCAGCGTACGGCAGGTGGTGGGCATTGCCCTGAAGAGCGCCGGTTACGAGGTGATCGAAGCCCGCGATGGCCAGGACGCCTTGAGCAAGCTCACCGGACAGAAAGTGCACTTGATCATCAGCGACGTGAACATGCCGAACATGGATGGCATCACCTTCGTCAAGGAGGTGAAGAAGCTGGCCAGCTACAAGTTCACGCCCATCATCATGCTGACCACCGAGTCCCAGGAATCGAAAAAGGCCGAGGGCCAGGCCGCTGGAGCGAAAGCCTGGGTGGTCAAGCCGTTCCAGCCGGCGCAGATGCTGGCGGCGGTGTCCAAACTGATCCTGCCCTGAGCGTCGTGGACCAGGAGTCCTGCATGCCTATCACTCGCGAAACGCTCGACGGCACCGCCCGCCTGGTCATCGACGGTGAGCTGACGATCTACACCGTGGCCGAGCTGGCCGCTGCGCTGCTGCCCGAGATGGGCGCAACAGCGCGTGTGCAGCTCGATCTGTCCCAGGTCACGGAAATGGACGGCGCCGGCGTGCAACTGCTGGCGGTCGTCCAGCGCGAAGCCAGCGCTGCCGGTACGGCCTTGACGCTGACCGACCAGAGCCAGGCGGTCAAACAGGCGTTGCAACTGTGTCGTTGCCTCGTCTAGCCCTCGCCATACGCTGTTCAATCATCGACAAGGACCGTTCAGGTGAGCATCAATCTCGATCAGGCACTGCAAACCTTCATCGTCGAGGCGCGCGAACTGTTGCAGGCCATGGAGCAATCCTTGCTGCAACTGGAAAGCGAACCGGGCGACGAGGATGCCATCGGCGCGGTGTTTCGTGCCGCCCACACCATCAAGGGCTCTGCCGGGCTGTTCGGGCTGACGCCGATCGTCACGTTCACGCACATCGTCGAAGATGTACTCGACCGGCTGCGTGACGGACTGATAGCGGTCGATGGCGCACTGATCGCCGTACTGCTCAAATCCGGCGACCACATGCTGGAGCTGATCGAGGTGGTTGCCAGCCGGGGCGAAGCGCTCTCGCCCGCCGCCGTTGAGCGCGAAGACGCGTTACACCAAGCGTTGAATGCCTATCGGCACGTGGATGCCTCGGTGACTGGACTCGAAACCGAACCCTCCGCTGCAAGTGAAGAAGGCCAGGTGCTCTGGCATATCTCGCTGCGTTTCGGCGAGGACGTGTTTCGCAACGGCATGGACCCGCTGTCTTTCCTGCGCTATCTCGAAACCCTAGGGCAGATCGTGCAGTTGCGCACCCTCACCGAGCGCGTTCCAGACCTGAGCCGTTGGGATCCTGAAAGCTGCTACCTGGGCTTCGAGCTCGATCTGAATTCCAGCGCCGGCTACGCCAGCCTCAACGAAGTCTTCGATTTCGTGCGTGAAGACTGTGACGTACACATCAGCCGCATCGATGAGGCGAGCGAAAGCGCTCCAGTCTCCGGCACCGAGCTGGTCGTCCAGGCCGAGGTCGCGCCTCTGGCGGGCACGCCCCAGCGCGTGACGGCGCCTGCCGAAGGCAAACCCCGCGACGGTAACTATGTGCGGGTCAACGCCGACAAGCTCGACGAACTGATCAACCTGGTGGGCGAGTTGGTCATCGCCAGCGCCGGAGCGAGCCTGCTGGCCCGTTCGTGCGACAACGACCCGTTGCAGGAAGCCACCTCCAGCGTGTCGGGCCTGGTCGAGGAAATCCTCGACAGCGCCCTGCACCTGCGCATGATCCCCATCGGCGACACCTTCAATCGCTTCCGTCGGGTGGTGCGCGATGTCAGTCAGGAACTGGGCAAGGACATCGAGTTGATCATCAGCGGCGCTGAAACCGAGCTGGACAAAACGGTGGTCGAGAAGATCGGCGATCCGTTGATGCACCTGCTGCGCAACGCCATGGACCATGGCATCGAGAATGCCCAGGCGCGGCAGGCGGCGGGCAAACCGAGCAAGGGCCACCTGAGGCTCAATGCCTATCACGACTCCGGCAGCATCGTCATCGAAATCGCCGACGACGGCGCTGGCCTCAACCGTGAGCGCATTCTGCACAAGGCGCAGGAGCGCGGCCTGGTCGCCAGCGGCGCGACACTGACCGACCAGGAGATCTACAACCTGATCTTCGAGCCGGGCTTCTCCACTGCCGAAGCGGTGACCGACCTCTCCGGACGCGGCGTGGGCATGGATGTGGTCAAGCGCAATATCACCCTGTTGCGCGGCACCGTCGATCTGGACAGCCGTCACGGCCAGGGCACGCTGGTGCGCATTCGCCTGCCGCTGACCCTGGCCATCATCAATGGCTTCCTGGTCGGGATCGATCAGTCCACCTATGTGATCCCGCTGGACATGGTCCAGGAATGCATCGAACTCGACGAACACCAGCCGGTGTCGACGCGCGACCAGGGCTACCTGGATTTGCGTGGCGAGGTACTGCCGCTGGTGGACCTGCGCGAGCACTTCAACCACGAGGGTGCGCCTGCGCGGCGCCAGAACGTCGTGGTGGTGCGCTATGCCGAGCACAAGGCCGGGCTGGTGGTGGACGAACTGCTCGGTGAGTTCCAGACCGTCATCAAACCCCTGGGCAAGCTGTTCGGGGCACTGCGCGGCATCAGTGGCTCGACCATCCTGGGCAGCGGTGCGGTCGCGCTGATCCTGGACGTCCCTGCCCTGCTCAATCAAATCGTACAACTGGAAGCCCGCCCGGCTCCGGCGTCCCAGGCCCTGTCGGGCACCACGCGTTGACGTTATTGCACTTCCATGGAGGTTTCCCCGATGAAATGGTTCTATGACCTGAAAATATCCACCAAGTTGATCAGCGCGTTCTTGCTGGTCCTGGCGCTCACCGCGGTAATGGGGGTCTTCGCCATCGTCCAGTTGGGCGCCGTCAACCAGGCGGCGCAGGACATCAAGAGCAACTGGATGCCGTCGATGCGCGCGGCGGCAGGCATGCGCTTTTTTGCCGCCAACTATCGCCTGAAGGAAAACCGCAGTCTCGGCACTGAAATCGCCGAACAGAAAGCCCAGGCCGAGCTGGAAGCGGCCGATGCACGCAAGGAATTCGAGACTCGGCTGGAAACCTACGAAGGCCTGATCGTCAGTGATGAGGATCGGCAACTGCTGTCGAACGTGAAAAGCGCGTGGGCCGAGTACCTCAAGGCCAGTGCGCGACTGTTCGAGCTGTCCCGCCAGAACCAGGAAGCGGAGGCCCGCAGCCTGATCAGGGGCGAGTCCAAGACCCATTTCGACGAGGTCACCGGCCACTTGCAGAAGATGGTCGAACTCAACGACGCCGGTGCCACCGCCGCCGGTGACAAGGGCACCGCCCTGTATGAAAGCTCGCGCTGGTCGATCATCGCCGTGTTGATCGCGGCGCTGCTGATCGGCCTGGGCCTGGCCTTGTTCATCGCCCGGATCATCGCCCGCCCGTTGCGCCAGGCTGCCACGGCAGCCGAGCAACTGGCCGAAGGCAACCTCAGTGCCCATATCGAGCCCGGTGCGAAGGACGAAACCGGCATGGTGCTCAATGCCATGCGCAATATGGTCGGCAAGCTGGCGCATATCATCGGCGAAGTGCGCAACGCCGCCGACAACCTGGCCAGCGCCTCGGAGCAGGTCAGCGCCACTGCGCAGTCGATGAGCCAGGCCACCAGCGAACAGGCGGCCAGCGTCGAGGAAACCAGTGCATCGGTGGAGCAGATGAGCGCCAGCATCAACCAGAACACCGAGAACGCCAAGGTCACCGATGGCATGGCCAGCAAGGCGGCCAAGGAAGCCACCGACGGCGGCGACTCGGTACAGCAGACGGTAGTGGCGATGAAGAAGATCGCCCAGCGCATCAGCATCATCGACGACATCGCCTACCAGACCAACCTGCTTGCCCTCAACGCCGCGATCGAGGCCGCGCGGGCCGGCGAGCACGGCAAGGGCTTCGCGGTGGTGGCCGCCGAGGTGCGCAAGCTCGCCGAGCGCAGCCAAGTGGCCGCCCAGGAAATCGGCGAGCTGTCTTCGAGCAGCGTCGAGATGGCCGAGAAAGCCGGCAAGCTGCTGGACGAGATGGTGCCGTCGATCAACAAGACCTCCGACCTGGTGCAGGAAATCAGCGCGGCGTCCGAGGAGCAGGCCGCAGGCGTCGCGCAGATCAACACCGCGATGACCCAGCTCAACCAAGTCACCCAGCAGAACGCGTCGAGCAGCGAAGAGCTGGCCGCCACCGCCGAGGAAATGAGCAGCCAGGCCGAGCAGTTGCAACAGGCCATGAGTTTCTTCGTGCTGGATTCGACCACCAAGGCCGTGGCGCAGGGCAACAATGTCGACAGCAGCGGCAAGCTCGCCCGCCCCTCGCCACGCCCGGTCCAGCAGGCACCGCGCAAGGCCTTCGCCTACAGCATGGCCGGTGCGCCGGACGAGTCGGAGTTCACCCGTTTCTGATCAGGGAATTGGCACGGGCCAACCAGGAGAACCCTATGGGCGCAGTCATCGCCACCCGTCAGACCGCCAGTGCGGCGGACGAGGATGGGCAGTACCTGACCTTCATGCTCGGGGGCGAGATGTTCGCCATCGGCATTCTGGGCATCAAGGAGATCATCGAATACGGCAGCCTGACCGTGGTGCCGATGATGCCCGCCTTCGTGCGCGGCGTGATCAACCTGCGCGGCGCGGTGGTGCCGGTGGTGGACCTGTCGGCGCGTTTTGGCCGGCCCAACTCCACCATCACCCGGCGCTCCTGCGTGATCATCATCGAGGCCAGCACTCAGGAGGGGCAGCCCCAGGATCTCGGGCTGCTGGTCGATACCGTCTCGGCCGTGCAGGAAGTACCGGCCGCGCAGATCGAACCGCCACCCAGCTTCGGCGCGCGGATTCGCGCCGACTTCATCAGCGGCATGGCCAAGGTCGATGGCAAGTTCGTCATCGTCCTGGCCGTGGACAAGGTGCTGTCCATCGATGAGATGTCCAGCCTGGCCGAGGCCGGCCAGTTGCCGGCGCTTGAAGCCGAAGGCCGGTGAGGCGCGACCATGACCGACACCTCATCACTCGACGACCGGGAGTTCGGTCAATTCCAGGCCTGGCTGCACCGCGCAGCCGGCATCAACCTGTCGCCGGCAAAAAAGGCACTGGTGGCCGGGCGTCTGTTCAAGCGCCTCAAGCACTATGAGCTGGACAGCTATGGGGACTATTTCAAGCTGATCATGGGCGATCAGCGCAAGGGCGAGCTGCAGGTGGCCCTGGATTTGCTGACCACCAACGAAACCTATTTTTTCCGTGAGCCCAAGCACTTCGACTTCCTGCGCCAGCAGGTGCTGCCCAAGGCAGCGCCAGGCAAGGTGTTTCGGGTGTGGAGCGCGGCGAGCTCCTCCGGCGAAGAGCCCTACAGCCTGGCGATGACCCTGGCCGAAGGCTTGAATACCACGCCTTGGGAGGTGATCGGTTCGGACATCAGCACCCAGGTGCTGGCCAAGGCGCGCAGCGGGCACTACGCCATGGAGCGTGCCAGTACCCTGCCCCAGCCGCTGCTGAGCAAGTACTGTCTGAAAGGCATTGGCCGCCAGGAAGGTACATTCCTGATCGACAAGTCGCTGCGCAACCGGGTCAATTTCATCCAGGTCAACCTCAACGAGCCGCTGCCTGGGCTGGGCGAGTTCGATGTGATCTTCCTGCGCAACGTGATGATCTATTTCGATCAACCCACCAAGCGCCAGGTGGTCGCGCGTTTGCTGCCCCAGCTCAAGCCCGGCGGCTACTTCATCATCAGCCACTCGGAAAGCCTGCACGGCGTGAACGACACGTTGAAGCTGGTGGCGCCGTCGATCTATCGCAAACCATGAAAACAGCCACGAAAACCACCGAACTGATCCTGGCGCCCGGTCAAGTCAGCTTCGCCACGCGCCCGCTGCGGTTGCGGACCCTGCTCGGCTCCTGCGTGGCATTCACCTTGTGGCACCCGCAACGCCTGATCGGCGGGATGTGCCATTTCATGCTGCCGGCCCGTACCCGCCGCGACCAGCCGCTGGACGGCAAGTACGCCGACGAGGCCCTCGAGCTGCTGCTGCGCCACGCCAGGGCCCACGGCACGCGGGCGCGTGACTATCAGGTGAAAGTGTTCGGCGGTGGCGAGATGTTCCCTGAGCAGCATCGCCACCTGCCTGATCAGGACGTGGCCAGCCTGAACATCCGTGCAGCCTTGGCCTTGGCCGAACGTCATCACCTGCACCTGGCCGCCCAGGACATGGGCAGCACCGGCTACCGCACCATCCTCTTCGACCTGTGGACCGGCAATGTCTGGGTCCGGCACCAACCAATGGGAACCCTGCGTAAAGATGCCTACCAAAAAAATCAGCGTACTGCTGGTCGATGATTCGGCTGTAGTGCGCCAGGTGCTGTTGGCGATTCTCAACGAAACGCCGGACATCCGCGTGATGGGCGCCGCTTCCGATCCGATCTTCGCCATGGACAAACTGGCGCGCGAATGGCCGGACGTGATCGTGCTGGATGTGGAAATGCCGCGCATGGACGGCATCACCTTTCTCAGGAAAATCATGGGCGAGCGGCCCACGCCGGTGGTGATCTGCTCGTCACTGACGCAAAAAGGCGCGGAAACCTCCTTGCAGGCGCTCTCGGCCGGCGCGGTGGAGATCATCACCAAACCCACCACGGGGCTGAAGAGCTTTCTGATGGAGTCCGCCGCTGAGTTGGTTGGGGCGATACGTGCAGCGGCGAACTCCAATGTCAAGAACCTGGGCAGGCGTGTGGTGCGCCCTGCGCCGATGGCTGCGCCCGCGAGCAAGCTCAGCGCGGACGCTATCCTGCCCGCCGCGGGCGGCCAGGCCATGGCACAGACCACCGAACGCATCGTCGCCATCGGCACGTCCACCGGTGGCACTCAGGCACTGGAAACGGTGCTCACCGCGCTACCGAGGGTGTGCCCGGGCCTGGTGATCGTGCAGCACATGCCGGAGAAATTCACCGCGTCCTTTGCCGAAAGGCTCAACAGCATCTGTCAGATCGAAGTGCGTGAAGCGCGCAACAATGACCGGGTGTTGCCCGGCCTGGCGCTGATCGCGCCGGGGGGCAAGCACCTGATGGTGACCCGCAGCGGCGCCTACTATCACGCCCAGGTGGTCGAAGGCCCACTGGTGAACCGCCATCGGCCGTCGGTCGACGTATTGTTTCGCTCCGTGGCCCGCTTCGCCGGCAAGAACGCGACCGGCATCATCATGACCGGCATGGGCGACGACGGTGCACGCGGCCTTAAAGAGATGCTCGACGCCGGCGCCGCCACCGTCGCCCAGGACGAAGCCAGCTGCGTGGTATTCGGCATGCCCAAGGAAGCCATCAAGCTCAATGCCGCCCAGCGCATCATGGCGCTGGGCGATATTCATCAGGCGATCGTGCATAAGTGAGTGGCAAGGCCAGGGTGATTGGGCTGTCGACTGAACGACGTTCAAGGCGTGCTCGGCACGAACACGCTGACGTCCCGCGCATCGACAGCCTTGGGCAACAACCCCTCATGCAGGAACGCGTCGGCGATGCGCTGTTGCTCCTCCAGGTTTTCCGGTTTCACCGGCTGTACGTCGTAGCTGCGCCGGGCATTGGCCTGTAGCACGGTGGTGCTATCCAGGTTGCCCCACAATGGCCCCAGGATGCGCGCCGCCGCTGCCGGATTGGCCTGGGTCCACTCGCCGGTTTCGCGTAAGGCGAGGTACACCTGTTGCAGGACCTCAGGGTGAGCTTGGGCATAGTCGCTGCTCGCCAGGTAGTAACGCTGGTAGCTGGCAAGCCCTTCACCATCGGCCAGGATGCGCGCGTTCTGCTGCCGCTGGGCGCTGGCCACGAAGGGATCCCAGGTTACCCAGGCGTCGACCTTGTGGTTCTCGAAAGCGGCGCGGCCGTCGGCGGGGATCAGGTAGGCCGGGGTGATGTCCTTGAACGTCAGGCCGGCCTTGGCCAGCGCCTGGATCAGCAGGTAATGACTGCCGGCGGCCTTGGTCACCGCCACGCGCTTGCCCTTCAGATCGGCCAGGGTGCGAAGCGGCGAATCCGATGGCACCAGTATCGCCTGAGCCTTCGGCGACGGCGTCTCGCGGGCGAAGTAGGTCAGCCTGGCGCCTGCGGCCTGGGTGAATACCGGTACGGTGTCGGCGACATCAGCAGACACATCGACATTGCCCAGGTTCAGGGCTTCCAACAGGGGCAGCCCACTGGGAAATTCATGCCATGTAATGCGGATGCCTTGGGCGCGCAATCGGTCCTCGAGGCCGCCTCGGGCCTTGAGCAGCGTCAACAGGGTCGAGGACTTCTGGTAACCGATACGCAGGCTCTGCTCGGCGCTGGCAATGCCAGGGAGCAATACAGTGGCCAGCACTGCCAGGCCAAGCTGGCGTAGATAGCGGATGGGCATTTCGAGGTCTCCCCAATCAAGGCTGTGCGGTGGACGTGGCGCGCTCGGCAAGCGTGAAGCCGGTGGCGAAGGTCGGGGTCACGTCCAGGCGTTGGTTCATCAGGCCATGGGCGTGGTAGAAGTCGGCGGTGTCCTGCTGCTCGGCCACGGTCTGTGCATCGATCACCTGCCAGCGCAATTTCCGGCGCTCGAACTGCAGGCGCGCGGCCTGCTCGGGGAAACCGATGATTGCGGCCAAGGTTTTCGAGTAGCTGTCCAAGTGCTGATTGGCCCAGACCTGCGCATCGGCCAGACGGGTGAGGTAGTCCTGCAGCGCCGCACGCTTCGACGCCTCGCCCAAGGCGTGGTCGGTCGCCGCAAGAAAACTGTTGCCACTGGACAGGCCGCGACCATTGACCAGCACCCTGCCCTGCCCGCTGACCTCGGCCAGGGCGGTATAGGGCTCCCATGTGGACCAGGCGTCCACCGAACCATTGGCCAGCGCGATCTTGGCATCGACAGGTCCCAGGAACCTGAACGCCACGTCTTTTTCGCTCAGTCCGGCTTGATCCAGCGCCTTGAGGGCCAGATGATGACCAATCGACCCGCGCCCTGTGGCAATGCGCTTGCCTTTGAGGTCAGTAACGCTGTGCAGCGGCGCCTCGGGAAGTACCAGCAAAGCCGTACCGTAGGGATCGGATTTGTCCACCGCGATCGCCTTGACCGGTGCCCCCGAAGCCAGCACGAACAGCAGCGGTGCGTCCCCGATGATGCCGGCGTCGATGGCACCGGCATTGAGCGCCTCGGCCAACGGCGCGGCGGCGGGGAATTCTGCCCAGTGAATGTCGTAGGGCAGGTCACGCAGGGCGTCAGCCGCTTCCAATTGGGCGCGCATGTTGCCCTTTTGATCGCCAATACGCAGGGTCAGTCGCTCGGCGGCTCCTGCCTGGCTGGCCAGCAAGGTGGCTACGGCGAGGGCCAGCAGCGTGGATCGAATGGACATGGACTTCCTCGGGGCTGGGTGGACGGCATCGTGCCGTCCAGGCCAAGCGACTCTAACGAAGTACGTCAAATAAACTAAATTGATTTTAGGAATATCCTAATATGCATTATTCGCTTTAACTTGCTGTAGGGGATGGCATTGTCCACTCCAATGATTATGCTGATGCGTTATTTCTCCACTCGATCATGTGAGCGCGATCATGAAAATCGATGACATGGACGCGTTCGTCGCGGTCATCCGGTGCCAGTCCACCAACCTCGCCGCCGAGGCCCTGCAGATCACCCAGCCGGCGATCACTCGCCGCGTGCAGAACTTCGAGCAAGACCTCGGCGCCAGCCTGCTCGACCGGACGACCAAGCCGCTCAAGCCGACCCCCATGGGCTTGCGCGTCTATGCGCAGTGCAAAGCGATCCTGCGCGAGATCGACTCGCTGCGCGAGCTGGTGGCCAGCGACGGTGCGCCATCAGGCACATTGCGCCTGGGCATACCGCAGACGCTGGGCGATGTCGTGTTGCTCGATGCCCTGGGTCGGATCAGAGAGGCCTATCCGCAGTTGCGGACCCAAGTCACCAGTGGCTGGGGTAGCAGCCTGATCGCGCGCATGGAAAACGGCGAACTGGATGCCGCAGCCGCACTGTTTCCGCCAGGCAAGATTTTCCCGGAAGGTATCGCCAGTCGATCGATAGCGCGCATGCCGCTGAAAGTGGTGGAAGCCAAGAGCAATGCCGCTAAGCGCAACTGCAAGCTCAGGGACTGCTACGCCCGTGGCTGGGTCCTCAACCCCGATGGCTGCGGCTTCCGGGCCGGTTTGCAGCGGGCATTGAGCGAGTTGGGGTTGAACCTGAAGATTAATCTGGAAACCTTCGGCACCGAGCTGCAGTTGGGGCTGGTTGCCAGCGGCCAGGGCCTGGGGCTCGTGCCTGAGCCGCTGTTGCGCATGAGCAGCCACCGTGACGCGCTCGATGTGCTGAACATCACCGACTTCAAGCCGCACGTAGATCTCTGGCTGTTCCACCCGCGCTACCTTGGAAGCTTTCAAGAGCCGGTGGAACTGTTCGGTGAGGTCGCGGGGCATCGGCTAGCCGATCAATAAATGCGTTTTGAACATAATGTGATTTCGACTAGATTCCTTATTTAAATAATTAGCATAGAACTAAAAAGACTTTTACAGCGATCATTCATACGAATACGGTCTTAGCATCGCCACCGTATTTCAGGGATGAGAGCCCATGAGTCACCCCTCAGACAGCGTCCTGGCCGAGCTGACCCAAGCGCTGGCTGCCAACGCTGAGCGCTATGACCGAAGTGCCCGTTTCCCTGAAGACAACATCGCTCTATTGCAGCGCCACGGCCTGCTCGCCCTCACCGTACCCCGCATCCTCGGCGGCGCAGGCGCAGACCTGGCGTGCGCACGCCGTGTGATTTCAGCCGTCGCCCAGGGCGACCCAGCGACCGCGCTGATCCTGGTCATGCAATACCTGCAACACGCCCGGCTGCAGGACGACAGGCGCTGGCCACGCCATCTGCGTGAGCGCGTGGCCCGTGAGGCCGTGCAACAGGGTGCGCTGATCAACGCCCTGCGCGTCGAGCCTGAGCTGGGAACGCCGGCTAGAGGCGGACTTCCGGCCACCGTCGCACGGCGCACCGCCGAAGGTTGGCGCCTGAATGGACGCAAAATCTATTCCACCGGTAGCCACGGCCTCAGCTGGCTGCTGGTGTGGGCCCGCAGCGACGACGCCGATCCACTGGTCGGTGGCTTCCTGGTCCATCGCGACTCGCCCGGCATCACCATCCTCGACGACTGGGATCACCTGGGCATGCGCGCCACCTGCAGCCATCAGGTGCGGTTCGACGAGGTGTTGATTCCCCTGGACCACGCCGTCAGCGTCAGCCCGGCCAGTGCGCCGAAAACCGAACTCGATGGACAGGGCCTGTTGTGGATGGCCGTGTTGCTACCGACGGTCTACGACGGCGTTGCCCGCGCTGCGCGTGACTGGCTGGCGAACTTTTTCACGCAACGCATCCCTTCCCATCTGGGTGCGCCGCTGGCCAGCCTGCCGCGCTTTCAGGACGTGCTCGGTCGTATCGACACGCTGTTGTTCGCCAGCCACACCCTGCTCGAGTCGGCCGCCGCTGGACAGGTCGATCAGGCCCACGCCGGGCAGCTCAAGCACCTGGTCAGCAGCAACGCCATCAAGGCGGTCGAGCTGGCCATCGAGGCCGCGGGCAATCCTGGCTTGTCACGGCGCAACGCCCTGGAGCGGCACTACCGTGATGTGCTCTGCAGCCGGATCCACACCCCCCAGGACGACACGGTGTTCGGCCAGGTCGGTCGCGCGGCGCTCATGCCCGAACCACCCTGAGCCGTTCGAACGCATTGCGCCACACCACTCAATACGCCTGATTACCGGAGAACCTTCATGAGCTCACTGTCTGCCGTTTCCGCCCGCCTCGAACCTGTACGAGATCGAGTCAGCGCCCAGGAGTGGGAGGTGCGGGTCAAGCTGGCTGCTGCCTACCGCCTTGCCGCCCTGTTTCGCTGGACCGATCACATCTACACGCATTTCTCCGCCCGGGTGCCCGGGCCGCATGAGCATTTCCTGATCAATCCTTTCGGCCTGCTGTTCGACGAGATCACCGCCTCGAACCTGGTCAAGGTCGATGTGGACGGTACGCTCATCGACGACCCCTCGGGCCTGGGCATCAACCAGGCAGGCTATGTGATCCACAGCGCCATCCACCGCGCCCGCCCAGACCTCGCCGCCGTGCTGCACACCCATACCCGCGATGGAGCCGCGGTTTCGGCCCAGCGTGACGGTCTGTTGCCGATCTCCCAGCACGCCCTGGCCTACTACAGCCGCGTGGCCTACCACGACTACGAAGGCGTGGCCCTGGATCTGGACGAGCAACAGCGGCTGGTCGCTAATCTGGGCCACAGCAATATCCTTATCCTGCGCAACCATGGTCTGCTCACCGGCGGCATCAGCGTCGAGCACGCGTTTCGCGAACTGCATGGCCTGGAGCGGGCCTGCGCTATCCAGATCGCGGCCCAGGCCGGCGGCAACGATCAGCTCCTGCATGCCTCGCCTGCGGCCATCGCCAAGGTGCACGAGCAATCCAAGCGCTTTTCCGATGGCAAGGGCGAAAGCATCCAGCGGCATTGGGACGCGCTCATTCGCCAGTTGGACCGCGAAGGCCTCGATTACCAGGACTGATCGATCGCAACCGCCTTCTGCCGCCCCGACTCTCTATCAAGGACCGCTCCATGCCTTCATTCCTTCGCCTGCTGGCCAGCAGCGCCCTGGCCATGACGCTTGCCGCCTGCTCACCGACCGACGACAGCGCGGTCAGCAAGACGTTGAGCATCGCCTTCTGGGGCGACAACACCACGTTGGTCAGCCTCGATCCTTTCCAGGTCTACTGGCTGGAACACCGGGTGCTGCTGCGCAACGTCGCCGAGTCGCTGACCGACCAGGATCCGCAGACCGGTCGCATCATTCCCTGGCTGGCCAAACGCTGGGAGATCAGCAGCGACGCCTTGAAGTACACCTTCCATCTGCGTCAGGACGTGAGCTTCAGCAACGGTGAGCGTTTCGACGCCCAGGCGGTGAAAACCGCCTTCGACAGCAACAAGGCCTTTGCCGCGCAGTTGCCCGCTACCTTCGGCGCGACGTATCTGGCTGGCTACGACCATGCCGAAGTGATCGACGACTTCACCGTTCGCCTGACCCTGGCAAGGCCCAATGCCGGTTTCCTGCAAGCCACCTCCACCACCAACCTCTCGATTCTCGCGCCGGCCAGCTACCGGTTGAGTGCCCAGCAGCGCTCGTCAGGCCAGATCATCGGCACCGGCCCTTTCATCCTTGAGCAGTACACCCCGGAAGTCGGCGCGCGCCTGGTCAGACGTGCCGACTATGCCTGGCCATCGGCCAACGCGCGCAATCCGGGGCCTGCGTATATGGAGGCGGTGCAAATCAGCTACATCCCCGAGGAAAGCGTACGCAACGGCCTGTTCCTGCAGGGCAAGGTCGACATCCTGTGGCCGCGCAATCCGTTTTCGGAAGTCGACCTGACCTTGCTTCAGTCCAAGGGCGCCACCATTCAAAGCCGATCACTGCCGGGCCCTGCGCTGAATCTTTATCCCAATACGCGCAACGGTCGTCTGCTGGGTGACCGCCAATTACGCCTGGCCGTGCAGAAAGCCATCGACCGCACCGGCTACGCCCACACCGTGTTCAATGCCCGCTTCCCGGTGGTGAGCGGGGTGTACGACGTCACCACGCCCTACTTCAAACCGCAAAGCGACAAGCTTGCCCATGACCCCCGAGGCGCTGAGCAACTGCTCGAGTCTGCTGGCTGGCATACAGGGTCCGATGGTTACCGTTACAAGAACGGCCAACGCCTGACCCTGCGCTACAACCTGACGCCGGCCGAAAGCGCGGGTGACGTGCTGGTACAGGACCAACTGCGCAAGGTCGGCATCGACCTCAAGCTCAACGTGCTCACGCGTGCCGAGTGGGTCGCGGGCAACGCGTCCGGCAACTACGACCTGACGTCGACCTACATGACCCGCGCCGACCCGATCATCCTGCAGACCATTCTCGATCCACGTGCAGCCAACAGCGCCACATTGGCCACCAACCTCTACGAACCCGCCGTTTTGACCCAGGCCCAGACCCTGTTCGACAACGGCATGACCGCGACCCAGGACGCGCAACGCGCCCACGCCTACGGCCAGTTGCAGGACCTGCTGATCGACCAGGCCTCGGCGTTTCCACTGTACGAACGCGTGTGGCAGGCTGCGACCGCCCCCCGGATCAAGGATTTTCGCTGGACGGCAGAAGGCTTCGCGCTGTTGGGCGACATCCAGGTGGGGCAGCCATGACACGCTACCTCATCGGCCGTATCGGCCAGGCCCTGCTGGTGCTCTGGGGCGCCTACACCGCCACCTACTTCATTCTCTACCTGCTGCCGGGCGATACCTTGGCGATCATGCTCAGCGCATCAGGCATGGAAGCCGATGGTTTGTCGCCGCAAGACCTGGCCAAGGCTCGGGCTTACTACGGGCTGGATAAAGGGGTGTTCGCACAATATGCCGATCTGCTCCGGCGCGCCGTGCACGGCGACCTGGGGCAGTCGTTGTCGCTGGGCCGTCCTGTCAGCGGGCTACTGGCCGAGCGGCTGCCTCAGACCCTGGCCCTGGCCGGTAGCGCCATCGTCCTGTCGCTGGTAGCCGGCATCGGGCTGGCCTATCTGACCGCCTACGTGCAGTACCGGCCGCTGAAAACCGCACTGGCGCGCCTGCCGTCGCTGGGTTTCTCGATCCCGGTGTTCTGGATGGGGTTGCTGCTGATCCAGGTGTTCGCCTTCGCCCTGGACTGGTTTCCGGCCACCGGCAGCCAGGGGTTTGCCAGCCTGGTGCTGCCTGCTATCACCTTGGCGATCCCCAGCGCGGCCCTGTATGCCCAAGTGCTGCAGCGAGGTTTTCAAGGTGTATGGCAGCAACCCTACATCGTCACCGCGTTCGCCAAAGGGCTGAGCCGGGCTCAGGTGCAGGCTCGCCATGGCCTGCGCAACGCAGCCTTGCCGCTGCTGACGCTGGTAGGCCTTCAGGTCGGTAACACGGTGTCCGGTGCAGTGCTGGTGGAGACCATCTATTCGCGTAACGGCGTCGGGCGCCTGGCCCAGGAGGCGGTGCTGCGCCAGGACATTCCCGTGGTGCTGGCGATCGTCGCGGTAGCGGCCGCTGCCTTCGTGGCGGTGAACCTGATCGTCGACCTGCTCTACCCCTGGCTCGACCCACGCATCAGCCCTACGGCCAAGGTGAGCTGAAATGACCATTGACCTATCGCATCCTCGGCTCGACGCCAGGCATGCCGTTGATTCCGATCGCGCTTGCCACCTCTGGAAGCGCCGCACGCGCCTGCAGCGGACCCGACAGGCCATGATCGCGCTGCTGCGCAGGCCCAGTGTCAGCCTGGCGCTGCTGATCGTGCTGTTTGCCTTACTCGCGGCACTGGTCCCGCAATGGCTGAGCAGCTTCGACCCCTACGCCACGTCGCCCGCCGACAAGCTCAGCGCGCCCAGCCTGGTCCACTGGTTCGGGACCGACGAGTTGGGCCGTGACCTGTATGCGCGAGTGATCTACGGTGCGCGCCTGTCGGTGCTGGCGGCACTGCTGGCGGTGACGATTGCGCTGGTCGGCGGCTTGGGCCTGGGCGCGCTGGCAGGCTTTGCCGGCGCACGCCTCGATGCCGCGCTGATGCGCCTGATCGATGTGTTGCTGGCGTTGCCTGGCCTGCTGCTGGCGCTGGCGATCGTCACCGCCATCGGTTTCGGTACGGTGCCCGTCGCCATCGCCGTGGGCATCGGCATCGTTCCAGGCTTTGCGCGTACCACACGGGCCGAAGTACTGCGCATCAAAACCCTGCCCTATGTGGAGGCCGCCCGGCTGGGTGGCGCCAGTTGGCTGCGCACGTTGCTGCGCCATGTGCTACCCAATGCCTGGGGCCCGGTGGCAGTGCTTGCGACGCTGGATTTCGGTGCCGCGATCCTGGCCACCGCAGGACTGAGTTTCCTTGGCTTTGGCGCCGCACCGCCTGCAGCGGAATGGGGCACGCTCATTGCCAATGGCCGTCATTTCCTGATCACCGCGCCCTGGGTGTCGCTGTTGCCGGGCCTGTTCGTCGTGGTCGTGGTGTTCAGCCTCAATCACTTGGCGCGTAGCGCCGAGGAGCATGCCCGATGAGTACGCAAGCCTTGATCGACGTACACGAACTGGATATCAGCTACACCGTCGCCGGGCAGCGCACGCACGCCGTACGCCGGCTGTCGTTCAGCCTTGACCAGGGCGAAACGCTGGCCATCGTCGGGGAGTCCGGCTGCGGCAAGTCGACCCTGGCCAACGCCTTGCTTGGACTGCTGCCGGGCACTGCCAGCATCGACCACGGACAACTGCGGATCGACGGCATCGACAGGGCCCAGGCCCGCGAGCGTACCTGGCAGCAGTTGCGCGGACGCGCCATCGGCCTGGTGCCGCAGGACCCGATGGTGAGCCTCAATCCCACGCTGCGCATTGGTTGGCAGATCGCCGAAGCCCTGCTCCTGGCCCGTGGCCGGCGCTACCCGGGTCTGGAGGCCGACGTGCTCGCGCTGCTGAACCAGGTCGGCCTCGACGAGCCCTCAGTACGCGCTCGCCAGTACCCCCACGAACTGTCTGGCGGGATGCGTCAACGGGTGTTGATCGCCATCGCCCTGGCCGGCGAGCCTCGGCTGATCATCGCCGACGAGCCCACCAGCGCACTGGACGTGACGGTGCAGCGCCGCATCCTCGACCACCTGCAACAACTGGTCGCCGAGCGCGGCATCTCGCTGCTGATCATCACCCATGACCTGGGGATGGCCTGTGATCGCGCCGACCGGCTGCTGGTGATGCGCCAGGGCCACTGTGTCGAGCAGGGTACGCCCCGACAGATATTGTGGGGTGCACAGCAGCCCTACACCCGCAGTCTGCTCGACGCAGCGCCTGCTTTCGTGCCGCGCCACAGGCCGCAACAGATCACCTTACAGCGCCCAATGCTGCGTCTGGACGCGGTGGGCAAACGCTTCGCGTTGCCAGGGCAGGATACGCCCCTCACCGCCTTGCACGGGCTGAGCCTGGAGGTCCACGCCGGGCAGACGCTGGCCATCGTCGGCGAATCGGGTTCGGGCAAGAGCACTGCGCTGCGCATTGCGCTGGGTCTGGAAAGGCCTGATCAGGGACGCGTCGAGTGGTTCGGCCAGGATGTCAGCGACTACAGCTGGCGCCAGCTCCGCCCGCTGCGTCGACGCATTCAACTGGTGCAGCAGAACCCCTTCGCCGCGCTCGATCCGCGCTTCACCGTGTTCGACAGCCTCGTCGAGCCGCTGGTGTCGTTCGGGCTGCTCAAGGGCCAGGCCCTGGAACTCAAGGCCCGCGAACTCATCGCGCGCGTGCACCTGCCCGTGGCGTTTCTCGATCGCCTGCCCCGGGAATTATCAGGCGGGCAACGCCAACGGGTCGCCATCGCTCGCGCCTTGGCGCTGAAGCCTGAGGTGCTGCTGCTCGACGAGCCGGTCAGCGCGCTGGACGTTTCGGTACAGGCGCAGATTCTCGCCCTGCTCGATGAGCTGCAGCGCGATCTGGGCATGGCCTATGTGCTGGTGTCCCACGATCTGGCGGTTGTGGCGAGCGTGGCCGACCAGGTCCTGGTGCTGCAGCGCGGGCACGTGGTCGAGCAAGGGCCGGCGGCGCAGGTGTTCAGCCGCCCCTCCAGCGACTACACACGGGCATTGATCGAGGCGATACCAGGACACTCGCGCAGCGTGTTGCCTGTAGCGGTCTGACCGCTACGCCGAGTACTGCGGGCAAGCGATAGCGCGCGCCCTTGACCCAAGACCCTTTTCGATAACAGGAGCACTACGGTATGAGCCTCGAATTCATCGGCCTCATCGGCCCCCAGGAAAGCAGCGAATCGCAGGCCCCACGCGGCCCGCTAGTCGACCTCGAGTTCATCAAGGCGTTCGCCCAGGCCCAGGAATACGCCGGTTTCGACAAGGCGTTGCTGGCAGTCAACACCAGCGCGCCAGACTCGATGATCCTCGCCACCTACGTGGCGGCATTGACCGAACGCATCGGCCTGTTGGTCGCGCACCGCCCCGGCTTCCAGGCGCCGACTTTCGCCGCGCGCCAGTTCGCCACCCTTGACCAGCTCAGCCGTGGCCGCGCTTCGATCAACGTGATCACCGGGGGCGACAGCGGCGACCTGCAACGCGACGGCGACTTCCTCGACAAGGATGCTCGCTATGCCCGTACCGACGAGTATCTCGAGGTTCTGCGCAACACCTGGACCCAGACCGCGCCGTTCGATCACCACGGCCCGCACTACCGCGTGCAGGACAACCTCACCTTGGTCAAGCCGGTGGCCAGGCTGCCGGTGTACTTCTCCGGCGCCTCGGACGCTGCAGTGGACGTCGCGGCCAAGCACGCCGACGTGTACATGATGTGGGGCGAGCCACTGGCACAGGTCCGCGAACGCATCGCCCAGGTCCGCCAGGCCGCGGCCCGCTATGGCCGCGAGCAGCACATCCGCTTCAGCCTTTCTTTGCGACCGATCCTCGGCGCCACCGAAGACGAAGCCTGGGCCCGCGCCGAGCGCATTCTGGCCGACGCCAGGCAGCGCATCGGCATCCGCCAGGGCAACCGCCGCGAAAAGAACTTCGGCAAGAGCAACGTGGGCTCCGAGCGCCTGGTGCAACTTGCCAGCCAGCGCACAGTGCACGACACCCGGTTGTGGACCGAGATCGCCGCCCTGGGCGGTGGCGCCGGTAATTCCACCTCGCTGGTGGGTACGCCTGAGCAGGTCGCCGAGGCGGCGCTGGCGTACTACGAACTGGGTGTGAGCACGTTCCTGTTCCGGGGTTTCGAGCAACTGCGCGATGCCGTGGAATACGGCCAGGACTTGATCCCACGGATCCGTGACAAGGTTGCGCAGTACGAGAAGAGCCGCAGCGCTCGCCGCGCCTGAAGGATGTGCCCATGAGCCCGCCGGGACTTCCCAGCGGGCTCATGGGCACAAGGTCGCCTGGCGGCCCGGCTTCTATCGGCTGAAGCGCGGTATCGGCAGGCCCAGGCTTTCGCGCAAGGTCGTCCCTTCATAGGCCGTGCGATAGACACCTCGCTCCTGCAGCAAGGGCACTACCTGCTCGGTGAATCGGCGGAACTGCCCGGGATGACCGATGTAGATATTGAATCCGTCCACTGCACGCGCTTCGAACCAGTCGGCCATCTTCGCCGCCACGGTCTGGGCCGAGCCGACGAAGGCACCCGGGCGCAACTGGCGGCCGAACTCCACCGCCTGGCGCAGGCTGAACCCCCGCTCACGGGCCTGGTCGGCAATGCGCTTGGCATTGGTGAAGAAACTGCTGCGCGCAGCCTCCAGGCTCTGCTGGGGAAACGGGGCGTCCAGGTCGTACTGACTGAAGTCATGCCAGCCGAAGTTACGCCCGAACTCTTTGAGCGCCAGTTCGAAGCTGTGGTCGGCCTGGTGATAGTGGCGCTCGATCTCACGCGCCTGCTCGTCCGTATCGCCCACGTAGATCTCTGCGCCGGGCAGCACCAACAGGTGCTCTGGGTCGCGTCCCAGGCGTGCCGCGCGCGCCTTGATATCGCGATAGAACGCCTGACCCTGCTCGAGAGTGGCGGCGTGGGTGAACACCACATCGGCCGTGGCGGCACCCAGTTCGCGCCCCTGCTCGGAGTCGCCCGCCTGGAAGATCACCGGCTGCCCCTGGGGCGAGCGCTGGATGTTCAGCGGACCGACCACCGAGAAGTGCGCACCCTGGTGATTCAAGGCATGCAGCTTCGCCGGGTCGAGGAACCGACCCTGGCTGCGGTCCCGAGGAAACGCATCCTCCTCGTACGAATGCCACAGCCCCTGGACCACCTGCACATGCTCCTGGGCACGCGCATACCGAGTGTCATAGTCGTAGTGCTCGTCCAACCCATAATTGCCGGCCGTGCCGGCGTCGCCGCTGGTGACGACGTTCCAGCCGGCACGGCCTTTGCTGATCAGGTCCAGTGAGGCGAGCCGGCGAGCAACGTTGAACGGTGCGTTGTAGGAGGTGGTGAGCGTGCCGACCAACCCCAGGCGGCGGGTACTGACCGCCAGGGCTGAGAGCAAGGTCAACGGCTCCAGGCGATTGAGGTAATGCGAGGGTGAGCCGGGGGTGATGAACTGGCTGTCGACGATGAAGATCAGGTCGAACAGCGCAGCTTCTGCCTGCCGGGCGATGTCGATGTACCAGTCGATGTTGACGCTGGCGTCGGCGGGCAGCTCCGGGTCGAGCCACAGGTTGTGTCGACCTGGGCCGCCGCAGCCCATGGTCAGGGCTCCGAGTTTGATCTGTCGTGTGCTCATGGGACGTCCTTTCACTGGCCCTTCGCAGCGGACGCCTGCAAGGCGGCTGCGAAGGAGGTATCGAACAGGCTCGCCGCTGGGTAGGCCTTGATCAGGCCGAGGCCGGCGAAGAAATCCACGGTCTTCTGCGCATCGGCAATGACCTGAGGGTTCAGCGGTGCCAGGTCGGTGCGTGCGCGGGCAAACCAGGTCCGGGCGATATCGCGATCGGCGCGAGTGCGCTGGGCCCAGGCATCGGCATAGGCCTCGGTGTGGGCCGGCTCGCTCAGGGCCCAGTCACGGGCCTTCCTCAGGCGCTGCAGGAAGTCGGCAATCTGTGCGCGCTTGTGGTCCACGGCCTTGCTGTTGGCCACGACGAAGCTCTGCGCAGGGATCACGCCTTCGGCCGTGGCCAACACGCGAGCACCTTGGCGCTCCTGCTGGGTGACATAGGGCTCCCAGGTGGCAATCACGTCCACCGAGCCGCCGTCCAAGGCATGGGAGGCGTCCAGGGCGCTGAGGTAGCGCAATTCCACGGCATCGCGCGGGACGCCCGCCTTGTCCAGGGCACTGAACAGCAGTTGCTGGCTCCACGAGCCCTTCCAGATCGCTGCACGCTTGCCGCGCAGGTCTTGCAGGCTGTGAATCGGCGAATCCTTGCGCGCCAGGATGGCCACGCCTTCGAGGTTCTGCCGACTGACCGCAATGATCTTGATCGGCGCGCCCAGTGCGCCAAGGAACAACGGCGGGGCGTCACCCAGCAGGCCGATGTCGAGGCTGCCGACATTGAGCGCCTCAGCCACTGGCGAACCTGCGGTGAACTGCTTCCATTCCAGGCTATAAGGGAGGTTTTCCAGAACGCCAGCCGCTTCCATTACCGCGCGGGCGTTATAGCTCTGATCGCCGACCACCAGCGTTTGGGCGCTGGCGGCCAGACTGAAGGTGGTGGCCAGCAGCGTTGCAGCCAAGTGTTTGATATAGCGCACGGTCGTCTCCGAATACCAGTGAAGGCAGTGAGGCGATCCGCGCGTGCGGTCTACGCCAGGTTTTATAGCGTTAGGGTATAGGCTTGGTGCTTCTTATAAGCTAAACCAGCATCTGCGGGCTGTGAAATGCACGCTTGGCATAAGCTCATACCCTTGTGTTTAAGCCATTTCAAAACAGTACAGAGGTATCTGTAAATGCACTATTTTCATATTAGCTTATGATTATTCTGCATTTTGAGAATAGCGGGGCATTTTGCTAGGGTCGTGCTCATCCCTCATTTGAAGTCGAATCTCAACCATGACCCAGCCTGTGCGTACGGAGCGCTTGCGCCACTTCATCGAGAACCTGGCCGAGTTGATCGATCGACGCCCTGATGAGGCGGATTTGCTCGACCGAGGCCAACGCCTGCTGGCCGACTTGGTCGCCCATGACGACTGGCTGCCTGACGAACTCGCCCAGCCCGATCCCGAGCGCTATCGGCAGTACCTGTTGCACTGCGATTCGCGCCAGCGCTTCTGCGTGGTGAGCTTCGTCTGGGGGCCTGGGCAGCGCACACCGATCCACGACCACCGCGTGTGGGGGCTGATCGGCATGTTGCGCGGCGCGGAATGGGCGCAGGGCTTCGTGCGAGATGCCCAGGGCGCGCTACAGCCCCATGGCGCCGCAGTGCGTCTGCTGCCGGGCCAGGTGGAAGCCGTCTCGCCGCGAATTGGTGACATCCATCGGGTCAGCAACGCTTACGACGACCGGGTCTCGATCAGCATCCATGTCTATGGCGGCAACATTGGCGCCGTCAAGCGCGCGGTATACAGCGACGATGGCAGCGAAAAAACCTTCATTTCCGGCTACTCCAACACTCACCTTCCCAACCTCTGGGACCTGTCCAAAGAGAACCCTGCCCCATGAGCACCCTCGCCACCCGCCACCCCCATGACATTCGCCGCGCGCTGCTGGCTCGCGAAGAACTGGCGCTGCTCGACGTCCGCGAAGAAGACCCGTTCGCGCAGAGCCACCCGCTGTTCGCCGCCAACATCCCCCTGTCGAAACTGGAGATTGAGGTGTTCGCTCGCGTGCCGCGTCTGGACACACCCATCACGGTCTACGACAACGGTGAAGGACTGGCTGGCGTCGCTGCGCAGCGGCTGTTGGCCCTTGGCTACCGCGATGTCGCGCTGCTCGACGGTGGCCTTGAGGGCTGGCGCGCCGCCGCAGGCGAGCTGTTCCGTGACGTCAACGTGCCGAGCAAGGCTTTCGGCGAACTGGTCGAGCAGGTGCGCCATACCCCATCGCTGGCGGCCGAGCACGTCCAGGCGTTGCTTGAGGCACGAGCCGATGTGGTGGTGCTCGATGCGCGGCGGTTCGACGAGTACCAGACCATGAGCATCCCCGGCGGCATCAGCGTACCCGGCGCCGAACTGGTATTGCGCGTGGCGGAACTGGCACCCGATCCGTCCACCCAGGTGATCGTCAACTGCGCCGGACGCACGCGCAGCATCATTGGTACCCAGTCACTGATCAACGCAGGCATTGCCAATCCGGTCGCAGCCCTGCGCAACGGCACCATCGGCTGGACGTTGGCGGGACAAGCACTGGCCCATGGTCAGGCACGTCGCTTCGCCGAAGTCGGTGACGATACGCGCCTCGACGCCGCCCGACGGGCACGTGCCCTGGCCGAGCGTGCAGGCGTGCAACGACTCGATCGCAGCCTGCTGGCGCAATGGCAGAGCGACGAAACGCGCACTACCTACCTGTTCGATGTGCGCACGCCCGAAGAGTACGAGTCCGGTCACTTCCCCGGCAGCCGCTCGGTGCCCGGCGGGCAACTGGTGCAGGAAACCGACCATGTCGCCAGTGTCCGTGGCGCGAGGGTCGTACTGGTGGATGACGACGGTGTGCGCGCGAACATGAGCGCTTCATGGCTAGCACAGATGGGCTGGCAGGTCGCAGTGCTCGACGGCTTGACCCGCGCAGACTTCAGCGCCACCGGTCCCTGGCAGCCACCGCTGCCCGAGCGGCCTGCCGTCCATTCGATCGACGTCGAGCAACTGGCCGACTGGCTGCAGGAGGATGGCACCGTCGTCCTGGACTTCACCACCAGCGCCAACTACGTCAACCGCCACATACCCGGCGCACACTGGGTGATCCGCGCTCAATTGGCCGAAGCCCTGGAAAGGCTGCCACAGGCGCGCCGCTATGTACTGACGTGCGGCAGCAGCCTGCTGGCCCGTTTTGCCGCAGCCGACCTGCAAGCCCTGACCCGCATCCCGGTGCATGTGCTCGAAGGCGGCACCGCACAGTGGATCGCAGCCGGACAACCGCTGCAGAGCGGCGAAACGCACTTGGCGGTAGCGCGCAGCGACCGTTACCAGCGGCCCTATGAAGGGACGGACAATCCACGCGCAGCCATGCAGGGCTATCTGGACTGGGAATTCGGTTTGATCGCCCAACTCGAACGCGACGCCACCCATCATTTCAAGGTGCTCTGAGCAAGCCCCCTCCATGGGTAATCAAGAGACGAGATCGCCTGCCCATCAATGCTCCAACGCGTACCGCCTGCAATGCGCCAGATACCCTTGCTCGTGACTGCCCACCAACTGAATCACATTGCTCCACAACCACGACGGCGCATCCAGCGTCTCGGAACGGTGCAGTTGCAACTCCTCGATCCAGGCCGCGCGCGTGCTCAGGTCCATTTGCCGGGCATGGGCATGGCCCACCACACGGGCCAGATACCCTGCGGCCCGGCGTGCTTCCTGCTCGCTGAGCTCATCGAGTTCCAGTTTCATGTCCTGGGGCAGCAACTCACGGACGAAGAAGCCATGATCGAGCATGCGCACCGCCACCATGCGGTTGCCCAGGCCCGGCGAAAGATGCCGAGCACCTTCGACCACGCGCCGGGCATTGTCGCGTGGCATCGAGGCACGGGCGGTGCGTGGGGCGGCGGCGGCGATGGCTTCCTTGACGTCCAACAGGCAGAACTCCTGGTCGTCGCCCTCCCCAACCGCCATCAGCACGGCGTAGCGCAGCAGGCCCAGTGAGCTGCAGCCCTTGACCCAGTAGGCCGAGTCCAGCAGTTCCACGCGGTCCTCCGGGCTACGGCCCTTGAGCGAGGTCACCAGGGTGTGGATGTCGTCCGAGGCGCAGAGCTTGCGCACCGCCGTCTTTTCCTCGCGCGACAGCGGCCAGAAATGCTTGCCCAGCGGAATGCTTGGACGCACCCGCTCGATGCGCTCGCGGGCCAGGTGTTTCCAGGTGCGGCGCACGGCGGTGCGCATGCCAGCCTTGACCTGCGCCGGCCGCTCGGGCTCTTCGTCATCGTTCTGTTCGAAGGCCTGGGCGTAGCCCTGCATCATCTCCTCGAGCATGCGCGCAGTGACCACGCCCGGCAGGTCCGAGCTGCGTGCGGCGGTGGCCAGCGACAGGCCCAGTCGCACCAGGTCATGGGCTGGATTGCCGATCACGGTCTGGTCGAGATCGCGGATGTGGATGTCGATACGGCCCTTCAGATCCCCGGTCGGACCCAGGTTGCCGGCGTGACAGTCACCGCAGATCCACACCGCCGGCCCGCTGGGCAGGCGGCGCCCGGATTGACTGTGCAGCCAGTCGTAGAACTGCACGGTGCTGCCACGCACATAGGCATGCGCCGACCGGGCCATCTTGAGGTTGCGCAATTGCGTGAGGGTGTCGATACGGTCTGAGGGGCGCGGTAGTTTCATGGACATCTCGGATCCAGGCGATATCAAATTGACGTCAATCTGACACAGTTGTTCCGAAATGTTTCAAGAGGTCTTCAGGCGTGCCCATCGCGTCAGCACTTCGTCCCAGCATCGCGAGATTTCGGCACCGATCCGTCCTCTGGCTGGCATACCTGGCGAATAAGGGCGCACCACCAGGTGGGCTTGGAGAAACGCGTCCGACCATCCTGCCCACTCGCCCGCCATGGACTGCAGATTGCTGTGCAGAACCGGATAAACCTCGTTCCACAAGATGCTCTGCACCTGGTCAGGCGTGTAGCCACTCTGGGCCAGACGCTGCACGACCCCGTCGAAACTGAGGTCGACATCGGTGTCCAGAAAGAACTCCGACAAGGCTTGCCACACCCGCAGTCGATCCGCGTCAACGGTGCTCATGAGGCTCCCCCTGTGCTCGCCAGCGGAATCGACAGGATGGCGGCCAGCCCGCCCTCGGCTCGGTTTTCCAGGCGTACCTGACCGCCCAGGCGCTCGACGATGGCCGCGACGATGGACAGTCCCAGCCCTGCCCCGTTCGGGCTGTTGCGGCTGTAGAAACGTTCGAACACGCGCGTCAGGCTGGCCTCTTCGATACCGGGGCCTTCATCTTCCACACGGAGTTCGAGCTGCCCACCGCGTTGCTGCAGCGAAACGCAGATGCGTCCGCCCGGTGGCGAGTGCTCCACGGCATTGGCCACCAGATTCTGCAAGGCGATGCCCAGCACGCCGGCATCGACCGTGGCCAGGTGATCGCCCTCATCGAGTTGCAACGACGGTTCCTGGCCACGCTCCAGAATCCAGGGCGTCAATTCGGCCAAGGTCTCGGTGACCACCTCGCCCAGGTCGATCGGCGTGTCCACGCGCTGGCCCAGGCGCGGTTCCAGGCGTGCCAGGGTCAACAGCTGGTTGACCACCCGCGTGAGGCGATCCACGGCACCGATCAGGAAGCCCAGGGCTTTTTGCCGTTCGGCCTCGCTGGTGGCGGCTTCGGCGTTCTGCGCGTGAAGACGCAGAATGGCCAGCGGCGTACGCATTTCATGGGCCGCATCGGCGATGAAGCGGTGTTCGCGGCGCAGCAAATCGTCGATCTGCGCCAGCAAGCGGTTGATCGCCGCCTGCATCGGCTCCAGCTCCGAGGGCAGCGGCACCAGTTGCAGCGGCTCCAGCGATTGCGCATGCCGTGCGCGAATCACATTGGCCATGTTCTGCAGCGGTTGCAGACCCCAGCCGATGGCGGCCCAGACCAACAGGGCCAGGGCCAGGCTGCCGATCAGGAACGGAAACAAGGTATGGCGCACGATGCGGTCGATCAGGTCGAAGCGCACATCCTCGCGCTCGCCGACCCAGATCACCCAGTGACGCGCCGGCACCGGTAGCACAAAGCCGCGCCAGCACTGGCCATCGACCACGATCTCGGAGAAGCCTGGGGTCACCGGCAGCGGTGTCAGCACCGGTGCACTCGGGGTATTGACCAGGCGCGTGCCGGCGTCATCCCAGACTTGGAACGCCAGCTTGCTTTCATAGGGATGGCCCACCCGGTGCCGGCCGGCCTGGCTCAGGGCGTCGTTGAAGGCCTGGTACAGCGAGGTCCGGCTGCCCTCCTCCACCGGCAGGCTCATCACGCCCTGCAGAAGCCGCGCGTTCTGCGCCAGGTGGGCGTCGTAGATCTCGGTGATCTCATGGCGGCTGTCATGGTAGTTGTACAACGCCAACAGGCTGGTACCGACCACCAGCAGCAACATCACCCGCCACAGCGTGCGCTGGCGCAGCGAACTCATGCCTTGCCCTCCACCAGGTAGCCGATGCCGCGCACGGTGCGGATCAAGCCGTTGAACAGCTTCTTGCGTAGCTGGTAGACGTTGACTTCCAGGGTGTTGCTCTCCGGTTCCTCGTCCCAGCCGTAGAGCAACTGGGTGAGCCGCTCGCGGGTGAAGACCTTGCCCGGCTGCGCCAGCAACTCGTGCAGCAGGCGGTACTCCTTGGGCGTCAGCACCACCGGCCGGCCCTCGTAGTGCACCTGCTGGGTGGCCGGGTCGAGGCTCACCCCGGCGTGTTCGATCAGCACCCGTGCTCGCCCGGCACTGCGGCGCAGCAGTGCGCGCAGGCGGGCCTTGAGCTCGTTGAGGTCGAAGGGTTTGACCAGGTAGTCGTCGGCACCGGCATCCAGCCCAGTGATACGGTCGTCGGTGGCGTCACGGGCGGTGAGCACCAGCACTGGCAGGTTGTCACCGCCCGCCCTCACCCGCCGCAGCACCTCGATGCCATCCAGGCGCGGCAGCCCCAGGTCGAGAATAGCCAGGTCGAAGGTCTCGTGCTGCAAGGCGTGCAGGCCGCTGGCGCCATCGCGCAGCCAGTCGAGGGTATAACCTTCCTGGCGCAAGCCATCGCAGATGCCTTCGCCCAGCGCCGTATCGTCCTCCACCAGCAACAGCCGCATAGATCAGTCCTGTTTGTCCTCGAGGGTCTTGAGTAACGCGGCGATATCGCTGCGCCGCCCCTGATCGGCCAGCTCGCGCCCCGGACGTGGCGGTGCCTGCAGCGCCTTGTTCAGCGCAACGCGGGCCTCGTCGTAGCGTTTGCGCCGAACCAGATGATCGGCCCAGAAGTAGTTGCTGTCGATACCGTTGGGGTTGATTTGCAGTGCCTGGCGCAACAAGGTTTCGGCCTTGTCGCTGTCGCCGAAGCCGATCGGCCAGCCCGGCACCTGGTCGTAGAGCGTGCCCAGGCTGGTATAGGCCGAGCCCTGCAAAGCACCGGCGTCCAGGGCAATGGCCTGCTCCAGGCTGGCCCGCGCCGCCTTCACTTTGCTCAGCGCGCCCAGCCCGCCGGTCGCGCCGGCCCAACTGCTGTTGACGATGCCGTTCCAGATCAGCGGTTCGGCCGCGCCCGGATACTGCCGGACGAAGGTTGCGGCGTCCCCGGCCAGCTTCTCGAAGGCCTCGCTGCGCTGCTCCTTGGGGGTCTGGTACTGGATCTGCGCCCAGCGCTGCTGCAAGTCGGCCAGCCGCTGCGCGCCGCCTGGGTCCAGCGCCCAGGTAGAGGATGAGAACGCCAGCAGCGTGGCGAGCAACAGACGCTTCATTTCAACGACTCCTTCGCGTGTCCGTCGACGTGGCGACGGATCATGGGTAATTGCTTGCGCAGCGCACGGTCGACGACGCCTGGCAGTAGGCTGTTGAGGCGCACGAACAGCTTCTCCGGCCAGCCCAGGTACAGCTCGCTGCGTTCGCTCTGCACGGCGTCGAGCACGGCCCGTGCGACATCGACGGGGTCGTCCATGCCGACCTTGAGCGCATGATTGAGCGCCATGGCGGCGCTGCTGTTCATCGGTGTACGGGTGGCCCTGGGCGCGGCGTACAGCACGTTCACCGAGGTGTCGGCCAGTTCCCGGCGCAGCGCCTCGGAGAAGCCGCGCAGGGCGAACTTGCTGGCACAGTAGGTGGCATAGCCCGGATAGCCGATCGAGCCGTAGGTCGAGCCGACATTCACCACCAGCGCCCTGGGCTGGGCGCGCAACAGCGGCAGGCAAGCACGGGTGAGGTGCAGCGGCGCCTTGAGGTTGATGTCCAGCAACTCGTCCAGGGCTTGTTCGTCGAGTTGGTCGAGCAAGGCGAAGCGATTGACCCCGGCGGCATTGATCAGCACGTTGACACCGCCCAGCGCTCGCGCCTGTTGCACCACCTGGTCGCGACCGCTGGGGTTGCGCAGGTCGGCGCTGTGCCAGGTGAGGTGCTGCGGGTAGCGCTTGAGCACCCCGGCCAAATCGCCCATCTGTCGACTGACCGCCAGGACCCGAGCCCCCGCCGCGCATAACTGCTCGGCCAGGGCCAGGCCGATACCGCCACTGGCACCGGTCAGGATCACCACACAGTCAGGCAGGCGCATGCTGTACGCCCTGCGATTCGCTGAGTGGCAGGCCGCGGAACATTTCGGTGTAGAGGTGGTACACGACCTTGGCCGCATCGAGCACGGCCTGCTGGTCCTCGGGCTGCTCCAGACGGTTCATCAGCGTGCGGTAGGTGACCATGTGCTCCTGATCCAGGGCACCGTGCGAGCTCAGGTAGCTGAATGCCCTGTCGGGCAGTTCCAGGCTGCGCTGCAAGGTACCGGCCGCCTGGGTCGCCAAGGCGATGCTGGTGCCCTCGAGCACGTTGACCATGCCGAACAACCCCACCGGATTGCCGCGTGCGATGAGGTCGTAGAGATAGGCGACCATCAGCTCGATGGGCAACGCCGGTCGGCCGTCTCGCACAGCCTCCCAGTCGCCGCCACAGGCTTTGATGTCATCGAGAATCCACTGTTCGTGGCCGTATTCTTCCTCGATGTACTCGCACACCGCGCCGCGCAACCATTCCAGGCGCCGTGGCAGCCGGGCACCGCACGCCATCATCAGCGGTACGGTATGGCGCACGTGATAGTACGCCTGGGTCAGGAAGGCGATGTAGCTGTGGCGGCTGGCCTGCCCAGCCAGTGCCTGGCGGATGACCGGGACGGCGAACAGCGCCTCGCATTGCGTGGCGGTCTGTAACTGCAGGGTGTCGAAAAAAGCCATGGCGAACCTCACAACGCAATGTCGGATAGCAAGCGGTGGTAGCGCGCCAGAATCGCCTCGCGACGCGGGCGACCGTTGGCGGTCAGGGTGTGCAGGTGGCTGTCGAGCGGCTCGGGCAGGCGGCGCCAGTGATGAACACGGGCATAGTCCGGCAGGCGCGCATTGCCCTGCCGCACGGCCTGCTCGATATCGGCATCGCTGCTGGCAGGGTCCCGCGGCCAGAGCAAGGCGACGTTGTGCGGCAAACCCTCGCCGTGCACGAACACTTGGGCAAGGGCGCCGCATTGGGTCAGTTCGGCCTCGACCCACTCGGGGCTGACGTTGCGTCCGAAGCTGGTGATGAACTGGTGCTTCTTGCGCCCGTTCAAGTACAGGTAGCCCTGCGCGTCCAGGTAACCAAGGTCGCCGGTGGCCCACCATGACGCGTGCAGCGGTGGCTCGCCCAGATAACCCAGCAGCGTCGAACCTGCGACCAGCACTTCACCGTCCTCGGCGATGCGCACCTGCACGTGCGGCAAGGGCTTGCCGACGCTGCCCATGCGGTACGCGCCGGGTCTGTTCAGGGCCACCACCGACGCGCACTCAGAAAGGCCATAGCCTTCATACACCGGCAGGCCAATCGCCTCGGCGCGCTCCAGTAACGCCTGGGACACCCGCGCGCCGCCCACCGCCACGAACCGCAGCGCGCCCACTGGCATCAACCCGCGCTCGATGGCGGTGACCAGGCCCAACAACAACTGCGGCACCAGGATCAGGCTGTGTGCACCGCTCAGGGCTATCGCGCTGAGCAGTCGCTTGAAGTCGACCTGGGTGGCGCCGCTGATGCCCAATTGCGCCTGCGGGTACAACTGCACGCACGCACTGGCCATGAGCGCGGCATACACGCCCAAATTCTCCAGCAACACCCCCAGCGGCAGCACCGCCAGGTAACGCTGGGCCGAGGCGTTGCGGCTGGCCTCTTCCAGGGTCCGGGCGACGCACAGCATCGCCTCGGCACTCAAGCACACGCCCTTGGGTTGGCCGGTGCTGCCGGAGGTGTAGGTAATCTTCGCGGTGCCTTCGGGCAAGGTCACCGGCCTGGGTGCTGAGCGATGCCAGAACGCAGCGGTACGGCTGAAACCGGCGCTGTGTAGCTGAGCGGTCCACACCTCATCGACCAACGCCAATGTGGCGCCGCTCTGCTGCACGCAATGCGCGAACTGCTGGGGGCTGAAGAACGTTGGAATGACAACGCACGGGCAGCCGGCAAACAGCGCTGCCAAGTCCCAGAGCAACGCCTGCGGGCCGTTGTCCAAGGCCAGGATAAGTGCGGCTGGCGCCTGACGCTCCAGCTCGCCTGCACGGCGCTCCACTTCATCGCGCAACTGCGCCCAGGTGACCCGCTCGTCGGCCCCCTGCACAGCCACCTCGTGCGGGCAGTCACGGGCTTGCACGCTCAACCTGTGCCAGAAACGCTCGAGTTCATGCGGCATGTCCGGATTCCTCGACCACCTGCGGCAGTCCCAGGCGTTGGAATAGCCCGATGCGCGCCAGCGCGGCGAAACCTTGGCCAATGTTGCCCACCATCACCTGGGGCCGCTGGTTGTAGTAGCGGCCCCACTGGACGTGTTCGTCACCCAGGCGTCGCGGATCGGCCACGCCGAGCACGCTGGGTTGCAGCCCCAGGCGGCGGAAGCTGTTGACCAGTGACGCCGCCCCGGTGAACGTCACCCACTGCAGCCCGCGCACGGCCAGCAGCCAGGTGATGAGGATGATCATCAGCCGGGCGCTGCCGGCGTCGACCGAGGCCAGGTTGCCCACCTCGACCCATTGCCCGCGCTCCACCACAGCGCCCTGCACATCCGCCAGTGCCAGGTGGACAGGCAGGTCCAGGTAGCGCTCGACAAACAGTGCACCGCTGCTGGCTGGACGCACCCCGGCAGCGGCGATCAGGCGCCCGGACGCGTCGCGCAGGGCCAGTAACTCGGGCAGGTAGTGCTGCACATCGGCCTGATGACGGTCGGCGAAGCACTGATGGATGAACTGCTCCAGCTCACTGCGCCCGGCGTCGGCGGCCAGGTGCAGGGTCAGCTGAGCAGAGGCGGCGGCGGGGCCGCCTACAGACAACGGGAGCAAGGTGCTCCATGGCAGATGTGACATGCGACTCCCCCTGGGATCGGCGTGTGGGGGAAGTATCGGCAGCGAATCTGAAAGGAGTCTGAAGTGCCGGCTGACTTTACAAGCCATGGGCAAGTGGCATCTTGGCGCCCGCTCGTGCTGTCTTACATGGGTACCCGCCAAGGATTGGAAATGTCAGGAAACCCCGCATTGACTGCCGATGATTTCGCTGGAGTGCGGTGCTGCGCTTCGCCGTCGCCCTCACGGCGCTGCTGACAGCCTTCTACGGCCTGATGACGTCTTCCAGCCGCCCGGCAGTGGGTCAAGCACGCATGGATCGGGCTGCACGCGTTGTGGCATGACCCGCGCGCCGTGCTGACCGCGTTCCTGTCACCTGTGAATCAGTTGATCGAAGCCGTCATTCAGAGGCGAGACTATGGGTTGCTGGCTTATTGGTTATTGGCGGCGCTGCTATTCAATCTGGCTCAGCTCAAGTAGCCGCTTAAGCATGGAGCACTTCATTCCGGTGATTGCTCGTCGTACCAGGCGGCATACGGGGTGTTGCCGACCTTGCGGCGGTTGTAGTCCGGACTGCCATCGGCCCACCACACCGGCCCTCGCTCGCCCAGCGCCACCTTGGCGGCGTCGACCTCGGCGCGGGCGCTGCGCAGCGCAGCAGGGTCATCGGCCAGGCGGGCTTGCCTGACCGCACGCCGCGCCGCCATCAACTGGCTGACCAAAGCCGCACGGCGTGATTCGGGCAACGCCGGGTCGCTGCAGCGCCATAGACGCCCCTTGACCACGAAATAGCGGCCATCCGGCGTGGTGGGATACTTCACCGATACTGATCGTCTTCGCTGTCGTCTTCGACAAGGTCCGCGTCGTCGGCCTCGTCAGCGTCATTCAATGCCGGCGAGGCTGGCTTGCGTGGGTCGTTGATGAAAGGCACACGGCTCGGGCCTTGTTCTTCGAGACCTTCGGTTTCTGGCTGCATGGTGATTCCTCCGTTGCTGCGAGCTTGGAGTCGCGGCCGGGCCCGTCGTTCAGTCGCGGGCGCGCACCACGGCGAGCAGCGTCTGCGCGTCGCTGACCTCGAACTTGCCCGGCGCCTCGACCGCCAAGTGCCGGACCACACCGTTGTCCACCAGCAGCGCGTAGCGTTGCGAGCGATAGCCCATGCCCCGTGCGGACAGGTCCTGGCCGAGGCCCAGGGCCTCGGTGAATTGACCATTGCCGTCGGCGATCATGTGCACGGCAGTGCCCACCTGCAGGCTCTTACCCCAGGCCTGCATGACGAAGGCATCGTTGACCGAGACGCAAAGGATCTCGTCGATACCGGCGGCGAACAGTTCCGGCGCGGCCGCGACATACCCCGGCACATGACGCTCCGAACAGGTCGGGGTGAACGCGCCCGGCAGCGCGAAGATCAGCAGCTTGCGCTGGTCGCAGCGCTCGCGCAGCGAAAAGGCATTCGGGCCGATGGCACAGCCGCCCTCGCCTTCGCTGTATTGATAAAGGGTGACATCAGGGAGCATGGCGCCATGTTCGATCATCGCTGAGATTCCTGGGAAGAGAAGTGAGGCAGGTGCGTTTGTATCAGGTTTGACGCACCTGGGCTTTGTAAAAAATCTTTCATGCACCGGACCCGCAAATAGCCCACCGCGCTAGTCATCTATATGAATGGCTGCGTTATAGTTTTCGGAGCTCGTAACAAGACATTACAAGAAGAGGTTTGCCTTGGATCTTTCACACGCCGCGTGGCTCGCCCACGACACCCGCCTGCTGATCTGCTGCGGGGCTGCCATCGCCTGCATCGTGGTGCTGATCAGTCTCACCAAGCTGCCGCCGTTTCTCTCCATCCTCATCGGCACCTTCGTCGCCGGCCTGGGCGCTGCCCTGCCGCCGGAAGCCGTGGCCAAGGCGTTCGCCAAGGGTGCAGGCAGCCTGCTGGGCGAGGCCGGCATGATCATCGCCCTGGGCGCCATGCTCGGCGCGCTGATGGCCGAGTCCGGTGCCGCCGACCGCATCGCCTCGACGCTGTTGCGCCATGCCCGTGGTAAAGCGCTGCCCTGGGTCATGGCCGTGGTGGCCATGGTGATCGGCCTGCCGCTGTTCTTCGAAGTGGGCCTGGTGCTAATGGTGCCCGTGATCTTCGTCATCGCCCGGCAGTCCGGGCAACCGCTGCTGAAGGTGGCGATCCCGGCATTGGCCGGCATGACCACGCTGCACGCCCTCATGCCGCCTCACCCCGGCCCGCTGATCGCGGTCAGCGCGCTGCACGCCGACCTGGGCACGACCATGCTGCTGGGCCTGTGCATCGCGGTACCGGCGGTGATCCTCGCCGGTCCCCTGTACGGCATCTGGCTGTCACGGCGTATGCAGGTCGAGGAGCCTGCGGAACTGGGCGAGTTGTTCACCGCCAAGGTGCAGACTCGGCGCAAGCCAAGCTTTGCCATGTCGCTGCTGATCATCCTGCTGCCGGTGCTGCTGATGCTGGGCAGCACCTTGGCCAAAGTCGCCATGGCGCCCGAGAGCAGCCTGGCACTGACCTTGAAGTTCCTCGGCGAGCCGCTGATCGCACTGGGGTTGGCGGTGATCGCGGCGGTGATCTGCCTGGGCTGGTCGATCGGCATGGCGCGCGATCAGGTCGGCGGCGTGCTGCGCAAGAGCCTGGCACCGATCGCCGTGTTGCTGCTGACCATCGGGGCCGGTGGGGGACTCAAACAGACGCTGCTCGAAGCGGGCGTGAGCGACACCATCAGCAAGGTCGCCAGTGGCGCCCACCTGTCGTACGTGCTGTTGGCGTGGCTGATCGCTGTGGCCCTGCGTCAGGCCACGGGCTCGGCCACCGTCGCCACGACCACCACGGCGGGTATTCTGGCGCCGCTGATGACGGGGCTGGCGAGCACCCAGAGTTCGCTGGTGGCGTTGGCCATCGGCGCAGGCTCGGTGTTCTTCTGCCACGTCAATGACGCCGGGTTCTGGATGGTGCGCGAGTACTTCGGCTTGCAGCTCAAGCAGACGCTGTGGGTGTGGTCGGTGTTGCAGACCATCGTTTCGGTGGTGGGGCTGGTCGGCACGCTGCTGTTGTGGCAATGGCTGCAGTAAGATCGACCGGCGAGGAGTACATCCGTACTCCACTCGCTTCGCCTGCTAAGTTAAATATTCTTCACATGCGCTAATGATTCTCATTGAGGTAGATTCGCCGGCGACCTATTCATTCGCGCCAGCGGTCATCCCGGGAGAATCATGCTCGTTCCTTTCCTCATCATGCTCCGCGAGGGCATCGAAGCGGCGCTGATCGTCGGCATCATCGCCAGCTACTTGCGCCAGACAGGTCGCGGCCAGTGGATGCCGGCTGTGTGGATCGGCGTATTCCTGGCCATCGCGCTTTCGCTGCTGGTCGGTGCCGGCCTGGAGCTGATGAGCAGCGAATTTCCGCAGAAGCAGCAGGAGCTGTTCGAGGCCGTGGTCGGTCTGGCGGCGGTGATGATGCTCAGTGCCATGGTGCTGTGGATGCGCAAAGTGGCGCGGTCGATCAAGCAGGCCCTGCACGTCTCGCTCGACGCCGCGCTGGCCGGCTCCCGGCACCAGGCCTGGGCGCTGATCGGCATGGTGTTCTTCGCCGTGGCCCGCGAAGGCCTGGAAACGGTGTTCTTCCTGCTGGCCGTGTTCCAGCAGAGCAGCGGCCCCGCGGCGCCCCTGGGCGCCTTGCTGGGTCTGTTGGTTGCGGTTCTGATAGGCGTGGCGCTGTATTCGGGCAGCCTGCGCCTGAACCTGTCGCAGTTCTTCCGCTGGACCGGCCTGTTCATCCTGGTGGTCGCCGCCGGCATCCTGGCCAATGCCGTGCAAGCGCTGCACGAGGCCGGTGTGTGGAACGGGCTGCAAGCGGTGGTCTTCGACAGCAGCGCTGTGCTGCCGCAGGACGGGCCGACCGGCTCGGTACTGGCCGGCATGTTTGGCTACCAGGCCACCCCGACCATCAGCACGCTGGGCGCCTATCTGCTCTACCTGATCGGTGCGCTGCTGCTGTTCTTCTGGCCGGTCAAGGCCACACCGTCCTCCTCGAACGCACAAGGCCCCGCATGAGCCGTGATCAAGGCGGCCCGCCCGCCACGCCCCCCTCCCCGCGCCTGCTGCGCCTGGCCCTGGTCGGCAGCGTGCTGCTGATGGCCGGCGCTGGCGTGGTGTTCTACTACGCCGCCCAGCAAGCCCAAGCCAAGCGTTCGACTGGCGCCGGGCAGGAAACTCTGGTCACGCTGCGTGACCACGCCTGCGAGCCGAACGACCTGAGCGTTGCAGCCGGAGTCAACCGTTTTCGCATCGTCAACCAGTCCCAGCGTGCCGTGGAATGGGAGATCCTCGACGGCGTGCTGGTGATCGAGGAGCGCGAGAACATCGCGCCGGGCTTGTCGCAAGTGATCACCGCCAACCTGCAGCCGGGCCGCTACGCGATCACCTGCGGCCTGCTGAGCAACCCGCGCGGCAGCTTGACCGTCACCCCGACCGCCGCGTCCGAGGCCGCTGCCCAGGCGCGCCCGACCCTGACCGCCTTCATCGGGCCGCTGTCGGAATACCGCGTCTACCTGAGCAGCCAGGGCTCGGCGCTAGTACGCGCGGGGGCGGCGCTGCAGCAGGCGATCCAAGCGGGCGACCTGCAACAGGCGCAGACCGCCTATGCGCAGGCGCGACTGATCTATCAGCGCATCGCAGGGGCCAGCCAGCGCCTGGGCGAGCTGGACAACCGTATCAACGCGCGCGCCGACTACTTCGAGCAGCGCGAGCAGGACCCGGCGTTCGGCGGCTTTCACCGCCTCGAATACGGCCTGTTCCAGCAGCGCAGCAGCGCTGGCCTGGAGCCGGTCGCACAAGCCCTGACCCTCGACCTGAGCGAACTCAAGACGCAACTGCTGGCCCAGTCCATCGCGCCAGCGCAATTCACCGGCGCGGTGGTGCGCAACCTGCAGAGCCTGGCGCAGAGCCGCAGCAGCGGTGAAGAAGAACGCTACAGCCACCTCGATCTGCCCGGCTTCGCGGCCAACCTAGAAGGCGCGCGCAAGGTGATCGACCTGCTGCGTCCGTTGCTGGCCCGAAACGCCTCCGCCTCCCTGGCAGCCGTCGACGCCGCCATGGCCCAGTTCGACCAGCAACTGAAGGCGCTGCGCAGCGACGACCAGTTCTTGCCTTACGACCAGGTAACGCCCGCGCAAAGGCAGCAGATTGCCGAAGGCGCCCAGCACCTGGCCAATGCCATCACGGCCCTGAATCCCGCACTGGGACTGGACGATTTGCCGACACAAGCGAGCCCCCAATGACCGACCGCGACACCGCCAACGCCCCGCTCTGCCCACAACGTCGACGCCTCCTGGCAGGCCTGGGTGCCGCCGGGGTGGCCATCGCCGGCGCCGGGCTGAGCGGCACTGCCCTGGCCGCGCCCTCCCCGGCCAAGGTCACCGAGGCCCCGCACAGCGACCGCACCCAGGAACGCAAGACCTGGCTCGGTGCCCACCAGCCAGGCATCGTCACGCCGCGCCCGACGGCGGGCATGTTCGTTGCCTTCGATGTGCTGGCGCAGAACGCCGAGGACCTCGAACGGCTGTTCCGCACGCTGGAGCAGCGCATCCGTTTCCTGATGGCCGGAGGCCCGGTGCCGCAGGTGGACCCCAAGCTGCCACCGGTCGACTCCGGCATCCTGGGTCCAGTGGTCACGCCCGACAACTTGACCATCACCGTGTCGGTCGGCGAATCGCTGTTCGACGACCGCTATGGCCTGGCCGCTGCCAAACCGGTGCGTTTGAGCCGTATGAGCGGCTTTCCCAACGACGCCCTGGAGGCCGAGCGCTGCCACGGCGACCTGGGCCTGCAGTTCTGCTCCAACTCGCCGGACACCAACATCCACGCCTTGCGCGACATCATCAAGACCTTGCCGGACCTGCTCTACGTGCGCTGGAAGCAGGAAGGCTCGGTGCCGCCCCAGGCACCGCACAAGGCCGGCGACCCCGAACAGAGTGCACGCAACTTCCTGGGCTTTCGTGACGGCTCGGCCAACCCGGACTCCAGCGACGCGGGCCTGATGGATCGTGTGGTCTGGGTCGGTGCGGGTCAGGAGCCGGCTTGGGCTGCGCATGGCAGCTATCAAGTGGTGCGCATCATCCGCAACCTGGTCGAGCGCTGGGACCGTACGCCGCTGCAAGAGCAGGAATCGATCTTCGGCCGCAAGAAGACCAGCGGTGCGCCCATGGACGGTCAGCGCGAAACCGACGTACCGAACTACCCGAAAGATCCGCACGGCAAGCTGACGCGACTCGACTCCCACATTCGCTTGGCCAACCCACGCGATGCCGGCAGCCAGGCCAACCTGATCCTGCGCCGCCCGTTCAACTATTCCTCAGGCGTCGGCAAGAACGGTCAGTTGGACATGGGCTTGCTGTTCATCTGCTACCAGGCCGACCTGGAAAAAGGCTTCATCACAGTGCAGAACCGCCTCAACGGCGAGCCGCTGGAGGAGTACATCAAGCCGGTGGGCGGTGGCTATTTCTTCGTCCTGCCGGGCGTGACGCACGCGCAGGACTTCATCGGCCGTTCGCTGCTCGGCGCGGCCGCCTCTTACAAACCCGTATGACCTGGACCAGGACGCACACCATGAACAACACCCGTCTCGCCCTGCTGCTCGCTGTTGCCCCGCTGCTGGCCAATGCCGCCACGGTGGATCCGCTGACCCTGGTCCAGCCAGTCTCGGACTACAAGATCTACGTCACCGAGAAAGTCGATCAACTGGTCAGCGACACCCAGCTGTTCACCCAGGCGGTGAAGCAGGGAGATCTGGCCAAGGCCCAGGCGTTGTATGCCACCACCCGCGTCAACTACGAGACGATCGAACCGATCGCCGAGTTGTTCAGCGACCTCGACGCGGCCATCGACTCACGGGTGGACGATCACGAAAAAGGCGTGGCTGCCGAGGATTTCACCGGGTTTCATCGCCTGGAATATGCGCTGTTCGACCAGCATACGACCCAGGGCCAGGGGGCAATTGCCGATAAACTCATCGCCGATGTCAAAGACCTGCAGAACCGCATCGCCACCTTGACCTTCCCGCCGGAGAAAGTGGTGGGTGGGGCGGCGGCGCTGCTCGAGGAAGTGGCGGCGACCAAGGTTTCGGGAGAGGAAGATCGCTACAGCCATACCGATCTGTACGACTTCCAGGGCAATATCGACGGCGCGCAGAAGATTTTCGAGCTGTTCCGGACGCATTTGGCGGCGCAAGATCAGGGGTTTGTCGCCAAAGTTGACAAGAACTTTGCGACGGTCAATGGGTTGCTGGCCAAGTACAAGACGGCTGACGGCGGGTTCCAGGCTTATGACAAAGTTGCTGAGCGGGATCGCAAGGCCATGATTGGGCCGGTCAATACCTTGGCTGAGGATCTTTCGACGTTGCGGGGGAAGTTGGGCTTGAATTGAGCTGGGTGGTTTAGGTGGGCTTGGGTGGCGTGATTATCCATTGGCTTTGGTGAGGCTGGGTCACCTTTTCGCCTTTACGGCGACCCCCTTTTTTTCTTGGAAAAAAGGGGGCAAAAACCGCTTGCTCCTGCATACGGCCCCTTCGCTGCGCTGCGGGGTTCCCTCGCGCCGGTGGCACTCCGGGGGTACCGCGCTTAGGGGCCATCCATGGCCCCAAGCGCTTGACGGGCATCCCTGCCCGTCAACCCCCTCTATGCCACCTCTGCTCGGCCTCCTGAAGTCGCGATGGGCGGCGTCTGCACGATTGTGCTTGCAGGCGAGAGCGTGGGTGGTGAGTTGTAAACTTTCTTTCATCTGAAGTTAATCCGCGCGGTGTATTCAGTGCGGATTGAAGGCCGCAGTTACGCTGTCCTCCACTTGGGGCGTAACTTTTTACTGAACGTACGGATGACTTTTAGTTCATTACGTGTTCCGAACGGCACACTTATCATTCAACGGCGGCCTACTCGCCCTTGAGGATAATTATGAACATGATCGCCACCGGTGAACCCATCACCTTTACCACGCTGCCCGAATGCATCCTGATCACCGGCGCCACCGGTTTTCTGGGCGGGTCGGTCGTCGCTCAACTGATCGCCAGCGGCCAGGCTGCGCAGCTCATGTTCCTGGTGCGTGCCGATGAGGCCGAACAGGGTCTGGAGCGTCTGCGCGCCAACCTGCAACAGCATGGCGTCGGCCTGGCCGAGCGCATGGCGCTGCGCGCCGAGCAGATCATTTGCGGGGACTTCCTCGACACCACCTGGCTGGCGCGCGAAACGCCGCGTCTGATGACGGTGGACCGCGTGATCAACTGCGCCGCCGTCGCTTCCTTCTCGAAAAACCCGACCATCTGGCCGGTCAACGTCGAAGGCACCTTCGCCTTCGCCGAGGTCATGAGCCGCTCGCGGCGCCTCAAACGCTTCCTGCATGTCGGTACCGCCATGTGTTGCGGGCCAGAGCGCGAGTCGCCGATCAGCGAGTCGTGGGAATTCCCCGAGGCCGAGCAGCAATTGGTGGACTACACCGCCTCCAAGGCCGAGATCGAGCGACGCATGCGCGAAGACCTGCCCAGCCTGCCCCTGGTGGTGGCGCGCCCTTCGATCGTGGTCGGCCACCGCAGCCTGGGCTGCCAGGCCTCTGGCAGCATCTTCTGGGTGTTCCGCATGGGCTTCGCCCTGGAGAGCTTCACTTGCGGGCTGGACGAACAGATCGACGTGATCCCGGTGGACTACTGCGCCGAAGCGCTGATCGGCCTGACCCTCAAGCCGCGCCTTAATCACGACCTGTACCACATTTCGGCCGGCCATGACTCGGCCTGTACCTTCGCCGAGATCGACCGTGCCTTCGCCCTGGCCAATGGTGCGGACCCGGTGGGCGAGCGCTACCGCAAGATCGACGTCGACAACCTCAAGGAGCTGGCGGTGAGCTTCGAGTCGCGCATCGGCCCGGCCAACCCACGGCTGGTACTGCGCGCCTTGCGCCTGTACAGCGGATTCGCTGACCTGAACTACCTGTTCGACAATCAGCGCCTGCTCGACGAGGGCATTGCCGTTCCGCCACGTTTCACCGACTACCTGGACGTGTGCGTGCGCTCCTCCAGCGGCGTCAGTATCGCCACGCAGATGCAGTGGGACTTCAAGTAAGCCTTGATTAGACCGGGGCTGACCTTCGGCCCCGGCACTCAGGTGTGTCACGAGGTGACACGGATGCGCGAAAAGCGTGCACGTCGCCCGCGATCTTCCAACCACACTGCCGAAATCATCCTTGTCAACGCGCGCAACTTAATAGTTGGCACGGCTATTGATTAGCTACTCTGCAACGATTGTTGAACAATCCCACGTGGAGCAGCCCTCATGTCCCGAGCTACCGTTCTCACCCTCGCCCTGACCCTCAGCGCTGCCGCCCAGGCCGCCGACGGCACCCTGCAACCTGATCGCCTGTCCGTGGGTTCGGACCTCACCTACCCGCCCTATACCTACCTCGATCAAGGCAAACCTGCCGGTTTCGACCCGCAGTTCATGAACCTGCTCGGCGCGCACCTCAAGCTGACCACCCAGTTCCAGGACACTCGCTTCGCCAACCTGGTGATGGGGGTCAACGCTCGGCGCTTCGATGTGGTGGCGTCGGCGCTGTACGTTACCCCCGAGCGCGCGGCCCAGGTCGATTTCCTGCCGTACCTCAAGAGCGGCGCTTCGCTGATGGTACGTGCCAACGACAGCTTCCGCCCCCAGCGGCCAGAAAACCTGTGCGGCAAGCGCATTGGTTCGATCAAGGGCGGCTCGTGGATTCCCAAGCTGATGGCGCTTTCCAAGAGCCACTGCGAAGCCAATGGTCAGCCGGCCATCGATTCGCGTGAATTTCCCACCTCGCCGGAAGCGGCGCAGGCGCTGCTGGCCAAGGCCGTGGACGTGCAGTTCGAAGACGCCGCCGTGGCCGCCATTACCGCCGACAAGCTCAAGGGCCGCGTGCTGATCAGCTCCAACGAACTCATCTACCCCGTGGTCATCGGCCTGGCCGTGCGCAAGGGCAACGAGGCGCTGCTCAGCGAGCTGCGCCAAGGCTTCGCCGACATGAAGGCCAGCGGCGAATACCAGACCTTGCTCAGCCGCTACAACCTCGCTGAACCGAGCGCGGCCGAAGTGGCCCAGGCCCTGGGCCAGAACCCTCAAGCGGCAGCCCAGTAAGCGGGAGCGTCAAGCATGCAATTCGATTGGGATTACGCCGCAGGCCTGCTGGTCAACGGCGACTTCTGGAAAGCGGTCGGCACTGTGGTGGAGTTGAGCGTCGAGACCTGGTTGCTGGGCATCGTGTTCGGTTTCGTCCTGGCCCTGGCACGGCAATCTCGCCACCGCGCGCTGAACCGTGGTGCGGCGCTGTACATCTGGTTCTTCCGCAGCCTGCCGCTGCTGGTGCTGCTGATCTTCGTCTATAACCTGCCCCAGGTATTTCCCAGCACCAGCGTACTGCTGTCCAACCCCTATGCTGCCGGCCTGATCGCCCTGGTACTGAGCGAAGCCGCGTACATCGCCGAGATCCATCGCGGCGGGTTGCTGGCGGTGGCCAAGGGTCAACTGGAAGCGGGCAAGGCGCTGGGCATCCGCTATACCGGCGTGCAACGGCTGATCGTGATTCCGCAGGCCTTGCGCGTGGCGCTGCCGACCTTGGCCAACGAGTACATCACCATCGTCAAGCTGACCTCGCTGGTGTCGGTGATTTCTCTATCGGAGATCCTGCTGGTCGGCCAGCAGTTGTACACGCAGAACTTCCTGGTCATGGAGACCATGCTCGCGGTGGCCTTCTACTACGTGCTGATCGTGACGGTGTTCAGCTACCTGCTGCGCCGCCTGGAGCGCTACCTGGACGTTACCCAGCGCTTGCCCAAGGTCGTTGCCGACGACACGGCGCAGGCCGTACCGGCGCACCGTGCCAGCCCCGCGCGGCGGGGCGAGTTCGCCATGCGTGTGCTCGGTGCGCGCAAACACTACGGGCCACTGGAGGTGCTCAAGGGCATCGACCTGGATATCCGCTTTGGCGAAGTGGTATCGATCATCGGGCCGTCGGGGTCGGGCAAGACGACGCTCATCCGCACCCTTAATGGTCTCGAAGGCCTGGATCGCGGCCAGGTCGAACTGTGCGGCGCACCGTTTCTGCGCGGCCATGATGAGGAAGGTGGCAGCCTCGGCAGTCGCCTGCACATGGAAGGCATCGTCCAGGTCGGCATGGTGTTCCAAGGCTTCAACCTGTTCCCGCACAAGACCGTGCTGGAGAACGTGATGCTCGCCCCGCAGCATCACGGCCACGCCAGTGCCGCCGAGCTGCGCGTCTTCGGTTTGTCACTGCTGAGCAAGGTGGGGCTGCGCGAGCACGCTGGCAAATACCCACACCAGCTTTCCGGCGGTCAGCAGCAACGGGTGGCGATCGCCCGCGCTCTGGCCATGCGCCCGCAAGTGATGCTGTTCGACGAGCCGACGTCGGCGCTGGACCCGGAACTGGTAGGCGATGTGCTCAAGGTCATCGAAGACCTGGCCCGCGAAGGCATGACCATGGTCATCGTCACCCACGAAATGAAGTTCGCCTTTCAGGTGTCCGACCGCGTGGTGTTCATGGAACGCGGTGAAATCATCCAGGCCGGCGCGCCGCGCGAATTGCTCGACAACCGCAGCGAGCGCATGGGCCGCTTCCTCAAGGATGTGCAACTGGCATGAGCAATCGAACCTCGGAAAAGACCGACGAGCGCCTGTCCCTGGCCGATCAGGTGGCCTGCGAAATCCGTGAGGACATCATCGGTGGACGCCTGGTGTCGGGCATGGCGCTGGTCGAGGCGGACCTCACCGGTCGCTACAACGCCTCGCGCAATACCGTGCGCGAAGCCCTGCACCAGTTGGGCCACGAGGGCCTGACCACCTACGTGCGCAACAAAGGCGTGATGGTCCGGCGCCTGGGGGTGGCCGAAGTGCGCGATATCTTCCTGGTGCGGCGCACCTTGGAGGTGCAGGCGATCCACGGCAGCAAGCCGCTGCGCGAGTACCAGTCCGACCGCATGCTCGATGCCATCGAGGCCGCGGAGCTGGCCCGCGAGCGCGAAGACTGGCAGGCCTTCGGTACCCACAGCCTGCGCTTTCACCAGCACATCGTCGGCCTGCTGCGCAGCCCGCTGCTCGACGCCTTCTTCACCAACATCGCGGCGCAGATGCGCCTGGTGTTTGCCGTGGCCCCGGATGAAAAGAACTTCCAGAGCCCTTGGCTAGAGCGTGACCGGCAGATCCACGACCTACTCGCCGACGGCCTGCGCCTGGACGCTGCCGAAGCCATGACCCGCTACCTGGACGACTCCGAGCACGCCCTGCTCGACCTGTTCAGTCACCCACCCCGTTCCTGAAACCGGAGACTTACCCATGTACAAGGATTACCCCGCAGCCTACCAAGTCAGCAAAGGCGCCGCCCTGCAAGTGGACAAGGCCTTCTACGACCGCGTGCGCGAGCGTCAGGATGCACGCACCTTGATCGAACAGTTCGACGTGCCGATCCGTACCGGACGGGCCTGGAAAGTGCCAGCCGGTCACGTGTTCCGCGTCACCACCCCCGTCGGCCCGCAGGTCGGCGACTTCAACATCTGGAACGCCCACGATCCGCGCGAGCGCCTGTGGGCAGCGCGCACCCGCCAGTTGCAAGGCGCCCACGTCACCACCTACGACCGCCTGTGGTCGAACCTGCCGTTCCTGCGTCCGCTTGTGACCATTACCGACGACAGCCTGGCCGACTACGGCATCGACGAACACGGCGGTCGCGTCCACGACCTGCTCGGCACCCGCTGCGACCCCTACGTGAACAAGATGCTCACCGGCGAGGATTTCCACCATCACTGCCATTCCAACCTGACCCGCGCCGTGCTGCCCCATGGCCTGACCGAGTTCGATGTGCACGATGTACTGAACATCTTCCAGTGCACGGGCCTGAACCATGACGATATGTACTTCATGAAAGCCTGCCCGGCCAAGCAAGGCGACTATCTGGAGTTCTTCGCCGAAATCGATGTGCTGTGCGCGTTGTCGACCTGCCCGGGCGGCGACCTGTCGCTGCCGATGTGGGGACCCGAAGCCCAGGATCCGCTGTCGGTCTGCCGGCCGCTGGGGGTGGAAATCTACAGCCTCGACGACAGCCTGCTCGAAGGCTGGGCGTCGCCCAAGCGCGCCAGCTACAACGGGCTGCATGGGCTGGCCATCGGCAAAGCCGAGTGGGAATGACGCCCGCGGCGTGAAAGCGGTGTCCCTGGCGCAACGGATGACCGACAATGGCGCGGCCGCAGGCGCTGACCTGCGGCCGAACAAGAACAACCGGATCGCTGCGCGCCATGACCCTCTTCTACCTCAAGCTCATCGTCACCCCGCTCCTGATGTGGGCCGTCTCCCTTGCCTCGCGGCGCTGGGGTGGCCTGCTCGGTGGCTTACTGTCCGGCATGCCGATCACCTCGGCGCTGGTCATGCTGTTCCTGTGCCTGGAACAGGGCACGGCCTTTTCCCTGAATGCAGTACCCGGCGCCTTGGGCGGGTTGGCAGCGGTGCAAGGCAGCTACGCCTGCTACCTGTTCGCCACCCGGCGTTTCGGCGTCGCGCACTCGGCGCTGCTGGCATTGGCCTTGTATGCGGTGGCGTCCTATGTGCTCACCCACTGGGGTGGCTTACCGCTGTCCATCGGCCTGGCACTGGCATTGATCGCGCTGTTGGTCTGGGCCACGGACCGGGAGCCGCGACCGGCGGAGTTGGCGCAGATTCGCCATCGCTGGTGGGAGATTCCCCTGCGCATGGTCGCCGCGACAGCGCTGCTGATGCTCACCACGGGCGCGGCACACTGGCTGGGCCCGGCGGTCAGCGGCATGCTCGCGCCGATTCCGGTGATCGCCTGGCCGCTGGTGGTGTTCTCGCATGTTCAAGGCGGACGCTTCACCATGGCCGGCATGATCCGCGGTAATGCCATCGGCGGTGTCGGCGTGATCGCCTTTTACCTCAGCCTCGGCGCGCTGCTCGCGTCTGTGGGGATCGCCCTCACTTTCCTGCTGGCCATCGGCTTGGCAGTGGCGCTGACCTTGGGGCTGGCAGCCGTGCTGCGTGGCCGCGCGGCGACCCGGGGCGGTTGAGGAGCAGACATGCAGGTCTGTTCGGTGGTGTGGCGGACCTGGGCGTCTGTGCCAGCGACACACCTGCGATCTGCTGGCGGTGCGCTACATGGGCTCTGGGCTCTGGGCTCTGGGTGATTATCCGTTGGCTTTGGTGAGGCTGATTCACCTTTTCGCCCTTACGGCGACCCTCTTTTTTTCTTGGAAAAAAGAGGGGCAAAAACCGCTTGCTCCCGCATCCGGCCCCTGCGCTGCGCGCAGGGGTTCCCTCGCGCCGGCGTCGCTCCGGGAGGACCGCGCTTAGGGGCCGTCCTGGCCCCAAGCGCTTGACGGGCATCCATGCCCGTCACCTCCCTGCGCAACGCCTCTGCTCGGCCTCCTGAGGTCGCGGTGGGCGGTGTTTGAGCTACCGCGCACTAAGATCAAAACAAGGGCAACGGCAACGGCAACGGCAACGGCAACGGCAACGGCAACGGCAACGGCAACGGCAACGGCAACGGCGATTTGATCGCGCAGCGCTCGGATAAATCTGCCCCACCGCCCTGCTTCTAAGCGCGCGCCAGTTCAGACGCCGCCCATCGCGACCTCAGGAGGCCGAGCAGAGGTGGCACGGAGGGGGTTGACGGGCATGGATGCCCGTCAAGCGCTTGGGGCCATGGATGGCCCCTAAGCGCGGTACCCCCGGAGTGCCACCGGCGCGAGGGAACCCCGCAGCGCAGCGAAGGGGCCGGATGCGGGAGCAGGCGGTTTTTGCCCCCCTTTTTTCCAAGAAAAAAAGGGGGTCGCCGTAAAGGCGAAAAGGTGACTAAGCCTCACCAAAGCCACCGGATAAGCCCCCAAACCACCAGTCCCCCACCTCAACCCTCCCCCAAAAAATCCTCAAGCCAACTAAATCCCCCCCCAAAAAAGTCGTCTAAGGAGAACGCAGCAGCCCCCAGCACGAACGCTCACCCAAGAGACCCCCAATGACCCCCAAGCCCCCCAGCCTAGCCCAGGAAACCCTGCGCCTTCTCAAGCCGTTCTGGTCACTGGTAGCCCTGTCAGCCGCCCTAGGCGTGATAAGCGGCCTGAGCGTCACGGCCCTGCTGGCGACCATCAACCGCGCCATGAATTCCGCAACCGGCCCCGGCACCGACATCGCCTTGCTGTTCGCCGGCCTGTGCCTGCTCACCCTGGCCTGCTCGACCGCCTCCAACCTGCTGACCAACTACGTCGGCCAAAACGTGGTAGCCAGGCTGCGCCGCGAGCTCTCGGCCAAGGTGTTGGTCGCTCCCATCGCCCAGCTCGAGCGCTATCGCGCACACCGTCTGATCCCAGTGCTGCTCAACGACGTCAGTACCCTCAGCACCTTCGCCCTGTCCGTGGCGCCGATGGTCATCGCCTTCACTGTCACCCTCGGCTGCCTGGCCTACCTCGCCCTGCTGTCCTGGCAGATCCTGCTGATCACCCTGCTCACCGTCGTGGTCGGCACCGGCGCGCAGTTCCTCGCTCACCGCTATGGCATGCACAACATCCTCAAGGCCCGCAACGCCGAAGACGACCTGCAGAAGCATTACCAGGCGCTGTCCGGCGGCGCCAAGGAACTGCGTATCCAGCGTCGTCGCCGCCAGCACATGCACGACCAGGCGATCCATGGCGCCACCGAACGCATCTGCCAGGCCAATATCCGCGCCGCCAACATCTTCGTCAGCGCCGAAACCTTCGGCTCCATGCTGTTCTTCGCCGTGATCGGCGTGGCCATCGCCTTCCAGGCGTTCTGGCCCAGCACCGAGCGCAGCGTGCTCGGCGGTTTCGTACTGGTCATGCTTTACATGAAAGGCCCGCTGGAGCAATTGATCACCAATCTGCCCGCCATCAGCCGGGCGCAGATTGCCCTGCGCCGCATCGCCGAGCTCTCCCAACGCTTCTCCTCGCCCGAGCCGCACCTGCTGGTCAGCGACCGCATCCCGAGCGTGACCCAGGTGCGCTCCATCGAACTGCACCAACTGCGCTACGACTACCCACCGGTAGAGGGCAGCCAGCCGTTCCACCTGGGCCCGGTGGACCTGACCATCAAACAGGGCGACATCGTCTTCATCGTCGGCGAGAACGGTTGCGGCAAGACCACCCTGATCAAGCTGTTGCTGGGTCTCTATACCCCGCAACAGGGCGAAGTGCGGCTCAATGGCGAGCCCGTCACAGCCCAAAGTCTGGATGACTATCGCCAACTGTTCACCACCATCTTCGCCGACTACTACCTGTTCGACGAACCGCTGCCCGGCCAGGCCGAACTGCCGCCAGAGGCCAGCAAGTACCTGGAACGCCTGGACATCGCGCACAAGGTCAGCATCCGCGACGGCAGCTTCACCACCACCGACCTGTCCACCGGCCAGCGCAAGCGCTTGGCGCTGATCAACGCCTGGCTCGATCAACGCCCGGTGCTGGTGTTCGACGAGTGGGCCGCCGACCAGGACCCGGCGTTCCGCCGCGTGTTCTACACCGAGCTGCTGCCCGAGCTCAAACAGCAGGGCAAGACCCTCATCGTCATCTCCCACGACGACCGCTACTTCCCCATCGCCGACCAACTGGTCCGCCTGCACGCCGGCCAGATCATGGTCGAGCACAATCCCCGCTCCCCCCTGCCTGCGTGACCGACCTCGGGGCGGCGCAACCGCCGCCCCGCCTGGGTTAAATTCCCCCGCGCTCGACTCGTTCTCCCAGTGCCGCCCGCAGAATCCGCACCTGCTCGGAAGCAGTCGCAGAGAAAAATCGCGACCGGAAGGCTTTTTCTTTCCGGTTTCGGCCTGCGCACGCGTCTCACTCGCAACGGAATAATTTTCATTTACTTGCGTACCTTGGATCGAGCCGACAAAAAATGCCAACACCACACTCCACACTGAGCCCCCTGAGCAAAGCCCTGATGCTGCGCAAGCTGTTGCGTGGCGCTCCGGCGATGACCGCCTTGGGCCTGGCCCTGTCGATGCCACTGGCCGCCCAGGTGCAGGCCCAGGAACAGGACTTCGACATCCCTGCCCAATCGCTCTCCAGCGCCCTACAAGCCCTCGGCCGCCAGGGCAACCTGCAGGTGCTATTCAGCCCGGAAAGCGTGCAGGGCCTGCGCAGCAGCGCAGTCAAAGGCCGTTTCACGCCTACCCAGGCAGCTGGGGAGCTGCTCAGGAACAGCGGGATTCGCTTCAGCGTGCAGGGCAACACCCTGATCATCAGTGGCGCGGCGGAATCCGGCGCGGCCATGACCCTGGATGCCACCACCATTTCCGGGCAGACCCTGGGCACCACCACCGAGGGCAGCAATTCCTACACCACAGGTGCGGTGACCATCGGCAAGACCGCGCAAACCCTGCGCGAAACGCCGCAGTCGGTGACCGTGGTCACCCGTAAATTGATGGATGACAAGAACCTGGTCTCGCTCGACCAGGTCATGGCCCAGACCACCGGCATCACCCGCGCCAACCGCGGCTATGGCAACCACCACTTCAGCTCCCGCGGCTTCGACCTCGAAGACGAAAGCTACATGGTCGACGGCGTGCCTGGTCAGGCTTACGCCTACACCGGCTGGATGTCCCCGGACATGGCCATGTTCGACCGCGTCGAAGTGCTGCGCGGCGCCTCCGGCCTGCTGATCGGCGCCGGCAACCCCGGTGGCGCGGTGAACCTGGTACGCAAGCGCCCCACCGCCGATCCGCGCTTCACCGTGATCACCCGCGCCGGCTCCTGGGACAACTACCGCCTGGACCTGGACGCCAGCGGCCGCCTCAACCCCGAAGGTACCCTGCGTGGCCGCATGGTCGCCTCCTACGAGGACCGCGGCTATTTCACCGATGTCACCAAGTCCAAACGGCCCCTGCTGTACGGCATTCTCGAAGGCGATCTGAGCGACGCCACCACCGTGGCCGTCGGCCTGCGCCGGCAGACCTCGCGTACCAACGGTTACAGCGTGCTGGGCATTCCCAACAACCCGGATGGCAGCAATCCGCACCTCAAGCGCTCGACCTACCTGGGCCAGGACTGGACCACGCTGCAGACCAACATCGACGAAGTGTTCGCCGACCTCACCCATCACTTCAACGACAACTGGAGCGCCAAGCTGGCGATGTCCCATTCCGAAGGCGGCTACAACCGTAGCGCCATCGAATGGGATGCGGGCGACACGCTGGAGTACGGTGCGCCCGGCGGGCCGGTGGTCAATGACGTCAGCTACCACAAGTTCGACGTCACCTCCGACGCCGTCGATGGCCATCTGGACGGCACCTTCGAGGCCTTCGGCCTGACCCATCAAGTGACCCTGGGCGCCAACTGGTCCAAGCGCAAGATGAACGACAAGGACCGCAAGGAAGAACTGCCCGACCCCATCCCGCTGAACGTCTACAACCCCAGCCACAACAACATTCCCGAGCTGGCACGTCAGGGCTGGGACTATGCCGACGACACCATCGATACCCGCTATGGCGTTTACCTGAGCACACGCCTGCACGCCACCGAAGCCCTCAGCTTCGTGCTCGGCGGACGCCTGAGCTGGTACAAGAACGAAGCCTGGGACGGCCCTACGGTCACCACCAGCCGCCAGGACAAGGAATTCACCCCCTTCGTCGGTGCGATCTACGACCTCAACGATCAGTGGTCCTGGTACGCCAGCTATGCCGATATTTTCCTGCCGCAGTCGCAGTACCGTACGGTCTCCGGCAGCGTGTTGGATCCATCGATCGGGTCGAACTACGAAACCGGCATCAAGGGTGAGCTGTTCGACAAGCGCCTGAATGTGTCCTTCGCCGTGTTCTACATCGAGCAGGAAGACAGGGCCGTTCAGGATGTGGTAAACCGCGGCAATTGCCCCACCGACCCGGCAGGACGCTGCTGGCTCAACGACGACGGCATCAGCCGCAGCAAGGGCTTCGAAGCCGAGGCCACCGGTGAAGTCCTGCCCGGTCTGCAGGTGGCGGCCGGCTACACCTACAACACCACCAGCTTTTCCAGTGGCGGCCCGATCTCGGCGCAGACCCCCAAGCACATGGTGCGCTTGAACACCAACTACACCCTGCCGGGCGAATGGAACCGTTGGAGCGTCGGCGGCGGCATGTCGGCGCAGAACGCTTACGACGACGCGGCAAACGAAACCCGCAACAGCGGCCGAGCGATCTTCGATGCGCGTGCCGCCTACAAGATCGACCAGCACTGGACCGTGGGCGTGGACGTCGAGAACCTGTTCGACAAGAAGTACTTCGACTCGCTGGGCTACTGGACCCGTGGCACCACCTACGGCACCCCACGCAGCTATATGCTCAGTCTGCGAGGCGACTTCTGATCGGCTGAAAGATGCAAACGCAACGCCCCCTCTTCAGGGGGCGTTTTTGTTTGCCTGTGAACCTGCAGTGTCAAAGCCCGATTCACCTCATGGGCACAGTATGCGACACCGGGTGATCATGCGTTCGTTGTTCGTCTGCAGCGCATGATTTCCAGAAGCCAGCGCGGCTTCTGTTGGAGCGGCCTCGCGTCGCGATTGGACCGCAAAGCGGTCCCGGGAATGTCAGCAACCCGAGACCGCCAAACGCCAGCCCGTCAGCGCTGCCGTGCCAGCCGGGCCACGACCCCATCCATGAACTCGGCCGCGTTGACGATACCCTCATGCCCATCGGCAACCACCGTCGAACTGGCCAGTCCATTGATCGACGCCTGTGTCACCAATCCAGCCTCGCCTTTGGCCACACGCTCGGCACTGCGGCTCTGGCTCGCCCACCAGCAGTCCACCTGAACCTGCAATGGCCGCAGTCGGAACGCTTCGCTGAGCGCCGAGTTGTGCTCGAGCAACGCGAAACCGTCGACAATGTCGCGTTGCAGGTTCACGTTCCGATGGACCTCGCGCAATTGCTCGGCGCTGACCTCGCCCAGCGCCGCAACGCGCTCGATCACCCACTCGGCGCGGTCGACGTTGGCCGGCAACGCCTGCGCCTGGGCGATCAACGCCAGGATGCGCGCCTCACCAACGCCTGGAGCGAAGGCCAGCAAGGCGCGCAGCAGGCTTTCGTCCGCCGCTTGCACGACAGGCTCGGCCACGTCGGTCTCGCTGTCCTGCAGTCCGCTGACGTCCGCTGGCAGCAGGCTGTCGACCAAGCCGACGAAGCCCACCTGCTGTCCCATCTGCTCCAGACGATGCGCCACTTCCAACGCCAGCGCACCGCCCAGCGACCATCCCAGCAGATGATAGGGCCCCTGCGCCTGGGTGGCGCGAATCTGCTCGACGTAGTAGCCCACCATGTCCTCCCACGAGCGGTCGACCCAGCCTGGCACGGCGTAGCTTTTATTGACCACGCCGTACACCGGACGCTGCGCTGCCAGGCGCCTGGCCAGCGGGTAGTAGGCATAGGCAGCCCCGCCGCCGGGTGGCAGGCAGAACAACGCCGGGCGGTCCAGCGTGCAGGCGTTGAGGGCGACCACAGGCGAGGACAACCGATCGTTGCCACCGCCAATGAAGCTCGCCAGCGCTTCGAAGTCTGGCATCAGCATGAACTCATGCAGGCTGATCTGGGCAGAGAAGGTTGCCCTGAGCTTGTTGACCAGCGTGATGACCAGCAGCGAATGGCCGCCCAATTCGAAGAAGTTGTCGTGCAGACCCACCTGCTCGACGTTGAGCACTTCACTCCAGATCGCAGCCAGTTGCTGTTCCAGTGCCGTGCGCGGGGCGACGTAGCCTTTTTGCAATTGGCTGGCGTCTGGCTTGGGCAGGGCCTTGCGGTCCAGTTTGCCGTTGGCGGTGAGCGGCCAGGCGTTCAGCACCAGGAAATGGGTCGGGACCATGTAATCCGGCAGTTGAGCTTTCAGGTGCTGCTTGAGCGCTTCGCGCAGTTCGCTGTGATTGACCTGCGCATCCTGCGGGATCAGATAGGCCGCGAGCTGCTTGCCCCCGGCCCCGTCGATATCCAGCACCAGCACTTCGCGCACCGCCTCGTGGGCATGCAAGCGGGCTTCGATTTCACCCAGCTCGATGCGGAAACCGCGAATCTTCACTTGGTGGTCGATGCGGCCGACGTATTCGATCACTGCCTGGCTGCGGTAGCGGGCCAAGTCGCCGGTGCGGTACAGACGACCGCCCTCGCTAGAGAATGGATCGGGTACGAAGCGCTCGGCGGTGAGCGAGGGACGGTTGTGGTAACCGCGTGCCAAGCCCGCGTGGCCGACGTGCAGTTCGCCGCTGCAACCTGGGGCCACTGGGTTGAAATCGGCGTCCAGTACGTACATCGACAGATCAGGAATCGCAGCGCCGATGGGGCTGCTGCTCTGATGCGTGTCTTCGAATCGAATCGGGCGGTAGGTCACGTGCACCGTGGTTTCGGTGATGCCGTACATGTTGACCAGGTTGTCGCAGTCTTCGCCGAAACGCTCGAACCAAGGTTGCAAAGCAGGCACGTCCAAAGCTTCGCCACCGAAGATGACGGAGCGCAGGGCCAGGTCGGAAGCGCTTTCACACGCGACACGCATCAACGGCTTGAACGCCGACGGCGTCTGGTTCAACACCGTGACGCCCTGCTCGACCAGCAACTGGTGGAAGTCCTCTGGAGAGCGCGTCACTTCACGCGGCACGATCACCAGGCGCCCGCCGTGCAGCAGCGCACCGAAGATTTCCCAGACCGAGAAATCGAAGGCGTACGAGTGGAACAGAGTCCAGACATCATCAGCGCCGAAACCGAACCACTCATCCGTCGCTTTGAACAGGCGCAACACGTTGTGATGCGGGAGCAAGGTCCCCTTGGGTTTGCCAGTCGAACCAGAGGTGTAGATCACATACGCCAAGTTATCCGGCTGAGTCAGGTGCTCAGGATTTTCATCGCTGTAGCCATCAAGATCGGCGTCAAGCACAAGGCTACGCACCGAAGCCGGCACGGGCAGATCGGCCAGCAGATGCTGTTGAGTCACCAACAACGCAATACCACTGTCTTCGATCATGTAGCTCAGACGGTCCTGCGGATACTCCGGGTCCAACGGCACATACGCCCCGCCCGCCTTGAGGATCGCCAGCAACCCGACGATCATCTCGATCCCGCGCTCCACCGCCAGGCCCACCAGCACATCCGGCCCCACGCCCTGCTCGCGCAGCTTGTGCGCCAAGCGGTTCGCACGGCGGTTCAAGCCGTCGTAGCTCAGCGACTGCTCGGCAAATGTCAGGGCAATGGCCTGCGGTGCCCGCGCCGCTTGGGCTTCGATCAACCCCTGAATAGAATCAGTGCTCGCAAACCGCGCAACCTCCTGCGCCACCACGCCGCCCAACGCCAATTCACCCAAGGCCCGCTGCGGCCCCTGCGCCATCCCCTCCAGCAGTTCGAGGAAATGCCCCGCCACCTGCTCGACAGTCGATTCATCGAAGCACGCCCGGTCGAACTTGAAGCTGGCCAGCAGCTTGTCGCCCACCTGAGCGACCAGGGTCAGCGGATAGTTGGTCTGTTCCTGGGTCTGCACCTCACCGAACAGCAGCCCTTGCGGCGCGTCTTCCTGCAACGCCTCGGACACCGGATAGTTCTCGAACACCAGAATGTTGTCGAACAACGCCTCGCCGCTGCGACCGGCCCAGCGCTGAATGTCGTACAGCGGCGTGTGCTCGTGCTCGCGCAAGGCCAGGTTCAACGCCTGCACCTGCTGCACCCAGTCCGCCACGCTCAGCTCAGGACGTGGACGGGCGACCACTGGCAAGGTGTTGATGAACAGCCCGAGCTGTTCTTCGATACCTGGGAGGTCCGCCGGACGCCCCGCCACCGTGGCACCAAAGGCCACGCTCGACTGCCCGGTGTAGCGCTGCAACAGCATCAGCCACGCCGCCTGCACCAGGGTATTGAGGGTCACCCGCTGCTCGCGGGCGAATTCGGCCAGACGCTGCGTACGCGGCGCATCGAGCACCGCGTTGCACTCACCCTGCCCCTCTGCGGGCCGCGCGCATTTGAGGACCTGCGCCAAGCGGGTCGGCTCGTCCAGCCCGGCGACGCGCTCGCGCCAGAACTGCTCGCTGAGCGTGGCGTCCTGCGCTTGCAGCCACTGGATGTAGTCGCGATAGCGCCGTGACGAGGTGGCCGGGGCGTGTCCGGCATAGCGCTGCAGCACTTCCCCGAACAACCGTGAACTGCTCCAGCCATCGAGCAGGATATGGTGATTGGTGAACACCAACTGGTGCTGCTGCTCGCCGGTGCGGATCAGCGCCAGGCGCAGCAGCGGTGCGCGGGCCAGGTCGAAGCCCGCGGCCAGGTCCGCCTCGGCCCACTCGCGCATGCGCCGCGCCTGATCCGCCTCGTCACGCCAATCCAACTGGATCACCGGCAGCGCCAAGTCACGTTGCACCACTTGCACGGCACGGTCGAACTGGCTGATGAAGCTGCTGCGCAGGATCGGATGCTGGTCGATCGTCGCTTGCCAGGCGCCGATGAAGCGTGGCACGTCCAACCCCTGCACGCTCAGGCGCAATTGGTTGACGTACTGACTCGCCGCCTCGCCGGCCAGGCTATGGAACAGCATGCCCTGCTGCATGGGCGACAGCGGGTAGATGTCCTCGATCGACTGTGCCGGCATCGGCAAGGCCGTCAGTTGCGGCTGAGTCAGGTGTGCCAGGGGGAAGTCCGAAGGCGTCACGCCCGCTACCTCGGGACGCACGCAATGGGCGATCAGCTCGCGCAGCACCTGGCCGAATTCGTCGGCCAGCGCCTGCATGCGCGCCGGCTCGAAGCGCTGGCGGCTGAAACTCCAGTCCAAGGTCAGGCGCCCGGCATACACCTGGCCGTCGATACTGATGGCGCTGCCCAGCGGCGCCTCGTCGCTCTGCCCTTGCCCGGCGCCCTCGGCGGCGAGGGCGAACAGGCTGGTCTGGCTGTCGAAACTGCCGTCGAACTGGCCCAGGTAGTTGAACACGATATTGCCCTGGGGCAAGGCGCTCAGGCGCTCGCGCGCAGACGCCTCGCCCAGGTAGCGCAGCAGGCCGTAGCCGATGCCTTTGTTCGGCACTGCCCGCAGTTGCTCCTTGACCGTCATGATCGCCGCGCCCAGGTCCTCGACCGGGGTCAGTTTCAGCGGGTACAGGCTGCTGAACCAACCGACCGTGCGGGTGATGTCCAGATCGTCGAACAGGTCTTCACGGCCGTGCCCTTCCAAGCGGATCAGCGCATGGTCTTCGCCCGTCCAGCGGCAGATGACCCGCGCCAGGGCGGTCAGCAACAGGTCGTTGACCTGCGTGCGGTAGGCCGCCGGTGCGTCCTGCAGCAATTGCCGGGTCAGCTCGGCGCTCAGCTCGGTGCGCACCGACACCTCATGACGGCGCTGCTGACCCCCTTGGGCATCATCCCAGGGCAAATCGTCGGACAGACCACCCAACTGCGCCTGCCAATACGCCAGCTCGGCCTGCAACGCCGGACTGCGGGCATAGGTCTGCAGGTGCTCGGACCAGGCCTTGAGCGAACTGCCGCTGGCCGGGAGCGACAGCGCCCGCCCCGCTGCTGCAGCCAGACACGCCGTTTGCAGGTCTTCGAGCAGTACCCGCCAGGACACCCCGTCCACCACCAGGTGATGGATCACCAACAGCAGACGCTGCTGCTCATGCGGCAGATCGATCAGCACCGCCCGCAGCAGCGGGCCGTGCTTGAGGTCCAGGCTGCGCTGGGCCTCGTCGGCCAGTTCGGCGATGCGCGCCGGATCGTCCAGGCGGTGGTGCCACAGCACCTGCGACAGGTCGAGGCTGGCGTACTCGCCGTGCCAACGCCCTTGGTCCTGCACAAAGCGCAGGCGCAAAGCCGCATGCTGCTCGACCACGGCAGCCAGCGCCATGTGCACCTGGGCCACGCTCAGCGGCTGACGTGGGGTCAACAGCACCGCCTGGTTCCAGTGCTGGCGCTGGGGAATCTCGGTGTCGAAGAAACGCGCTTGAATGGGCAGCAACGGCACCCGACCGTCCAGCGCCTCACGCGCCACCGGCGCCGGCTTGGCCTCGATGCGCTTGGCCACGGCCGCCAGTTGACCGATGGTCTGCTGCTCGAACAGTTGCTTGGGGCTGAGCTTGAGACCCTGGCGCTTGGCCCGGGCGATGATCTGCAAGCTCAGGATCGAGTCGCCGCCCAGCTCGAAGAAGTTGTCGGTGCTGCCGATCGGCTCGCGCTTGAGCACCTCGCTCCAGATCGCGGCCAGGGTCTGTTCGATGTCGCCCACCGGCGCTGTGTAGCGCTGCTGAACCGCATCGGGCCTGGGCAGCGCACGCTTGTCCAGTTTGCCGTTGGCGGTCAGCGGCAAGCGTTCGAGCAGCAGGATCTGCGCCGGCACCATGTAATCCGGCAAGCGCGCCTGCAAGGCCCCGCGCAGCGCCTCGGCCTGCAGTTCGACGCCGGATGCCGGTACTGCCCAGGCCAGCAGTTGCAGGCGCTCGGCATCGCTTTCCAAGGGCACGGCCAGCACCACGGCGTCCTGCACCCCTGGTTGAGTGCGCAACAGCTGGCCGATCTCGCCTGGCTCGACCCGGTAACCGCGGATCTTCACTTGGTCGTCACCGCGCCCCAGGTACTCCAGCACACCCGCCTGCACCCGGGCGCGGTCACCGGCACGGTACAGACGCTCACCGTGGCGCGCCTGCGGATCAGGCACGAAGCGTTCGGCGGTCAATCCTGGCTGGCCGATATAGCCCTGGGCCAAGCCCTCGCCGCCCAGGTACAACTCGCCAGCCACTCGCTCGGGCAAGGGGTTCAGGTACGCGTCCAGCACCCGCGCCTGGCCGTTGTCCAGGGCTTGCCCCACGGGCACGCTGCGCCAAGCGCCGGCCGTCTCGCCCACTTCGTGAGTGAGGATACCGACGGTGGTTTCCGTCGGCCCGTAGTGGTTGACGATGCGGCAGCCCGGCCGCAGCCGCTGCACCTGCTCGACCAGCGCCCAACTGCTGGCCTCGCCACCCAGGATCAGCACCTGACGCGGCAGCACCCGCGCCGGGTCGGTGGCCTGCAGCAGGCCTTGCAGGTGGCTCGGCACGATCTTCAGGACATCGACCTGATGCTGGTCCATGTAGCGCGCGAAGGCGTCCGGATCGAAGCCTTGGTCGTGATCCATGAGGTGCAGCAAACGGCCGCTCGCCAGCGCCCCGAACAGCACCGTGTGCCCCAGGTCGGCGGCCACGGTGGAGACCATCGCCAGACTGGCGTCGGTCGCTAGGTCCAGGCGTTGCAGCACACCTTGCAGGTAGTTGGCCAGGGCACCGTGGCTGACCACCACGCCCTTGGGCTGCCCGGTGGAACCGGAGGTGTAGATGATGTAGGCGGCCTGGCCGGGCAGAATCGACACCGCGGGCGGTCGCTCGCTGCCGCCTTCATGGCGCGCCGCGTCGAACGCCAGCGCCGGACACACGCCCAAGGCGGCTGCCTGGGCATCGCCCGGTGCATGAACCAGCAGACGCGCCGCACTGGTGCGCAGCAGGTGCTGCAAGCGCTCGGGCGGCTGGCGGCCGTCCAGCGGCAGGTAGGCGGCGCCCAGCTTGAGCACGGCCAGCAGGCTGGTCACCCAATCGATCGTCCGTTCCTGGCACAGCGCCACGGTCATGCCGGCGGCGATGCCCTGCTCGCTCAGGTGATGGGCAAAGCGGTTGGCCCTTCGCTCCAGCTCGCCATAGCTGATCTGCACCTCGCCTTCGCGCAGCGCCGGACGCTCGTCACCGGCCGCCAGGGCCTGGCGCCACAGGGCCAGGAAGTCGGCGCAGGGCCAGGTTCGATGCGAGGCGGGGAGCTGTACCGCCTGGTGATCGGGATGCGCGAGCAACGCGTCGTGGGGGTGATCGGCCAGGGTTTGCAGCACGCGCTGCAGCGAGGCGGCCAGGCGTTCGATGGTCGCGACCTCGAACAGATCGGTGCTGTAGTTGAAATAGCCGAGCAGCCCGTCAGGCGTCTCGCTGAAGTCGTAGGCCAGGTCGAAGCGGGCATCGCGGCCCTCCAGCGGATAACCGCTGACGGTCAACTCGCCGAGGGTCTGACGCGATTGCGCGGCGTCCTCGCCGTCGCTCAGGTTCTGATTGAGCTTGACCTGGAACAACGGGTTGTGGCCCAGGTTGCGCTCCGGCGCCAGGGCATCGACCAGATGCTCGAACGGCAGTTCCTGGTGCGACTGCGCGCCGCTGACCACCTGGCGGACCTGCTCCAGCAAGGCCGCACCGCTCTGGCGCTCGTCCACCTGTATGCGCAGCACTTGGGTATTGATGAAGAAGCCGATCAGGCCCTCGACTTCCTTGCGGTTGCGCCCGGCATTGGGCGCCCCGATGCGGATATCGGCCTGACCGCTGTAGCGCGACAGCACCACCGCCAGCGCCGCCAGGGTCAGCATGAACAGGGTGTGGCCGTTGCCGCGCGCCTGGGCCTTGAGCCGCTCGGTCAACTCGGCGGGCACGTCGCAGCGCAGCGTCGCGCCCCGGTAGCTGGGCTGCGCCGGACGCTCGTGGTCCAGCGGCAGCGCCAGCAACGGGTGCTCATCGCCCAGTTGCTCGCGCCAGTACTGCAACTGACGCTCGCCCTCCCCGGCCTCCAGCCAGGCGCGCTGCCAGATCGCGTAGTCGGCGTATTGCACCGTCAGCGCCGGCAGTTGCGGGTCACGTCCTTCGGACAAGGCTTCGTAGAGCTGCACGAACTCCTGCACCATCAGCTCGCCGGACCAGCCGTCGGAGACAATGTGGTGCAGGCACACGGCCAGCACGTGCTGGTCAGCGGCCACGCGCAGCAGGCGCACCCGCAGCAGCGGCCCTTCGAGCAGATCGAACGGTGCCTCCAGCGCCTGACGCACATGCTGGGCCAGGCACTGCTCGGGCTCCTCACCCGCCACCGGCTGCAGTTCGATCACCTGCAGGTCCAGCGGTGCGTCATCCAGCACCTGCTGGTGGTACTCGCCGTCCTCGCTGACGAAGCGCGTGCGCAGGCTTTCGTGGCGCTGCACCAGCGCCTCCAGGGCGCGGGTCAGCGCCGCCAGGTTCAGCGGCCCATCCAGGCGTACGGCCGTGGGCACGTTGTAGAAACTGCTGTGCGGCTCCAACTGCCAGAGGAACAGCATGCGCTGCTGGGCATACGACAGCGGGATGCGCGGGCTGTCGTGACGGGTCACGGCGATGGGCAGCAGGCGGAAGCTCTGCCCAGTCTCGTGCATCTTGTCGAGGATCTGCCGGCGCTGCTCCAGCGCCAGGCCGACGAAGCGTTTGGCGATACGTTCTGCTGTGCTCTTGTCCATCTCAGACACCCGCCATTTCGTTCATCATGCGTTCGATATCGGACAGACCATCCTCGCTCAGCGACAGGCCAGTGGCGGCGCAGGCCGCAGCAAACTCGTTCAATTGCGGTTTCTCGAAAAGCAGGCGCAGGGCAACGTCGATGCCCAGGCCCGTGTTGATCTTGGAAATCAGCTGTGCCGCCAGCAACGAGTGCCCGCCCAGCTCGAAGAAGTCGTGATTCAGGCCCACCCGCTCGACCTTCAGCACCTCGGCCCACAACGCCGCCAATTGCTGTTCCAGCTCGCTGACCGGGGCCACGTAGGCCGTCTGCGCCTGCTCGGTATCCGGGAGCGGCAAGGCCGAGCGGTCCAGCTTGCCGTTGGGCAGTTGCGGCATGCGCTCGAGCACCAGCAGGTGCTGCGGCACCATGTAGTCCGGCAGGCTGGCGGCCAGGTGCGTGCGCAACTCGCGGCGCAGTGCCTCGTCGCCGTTTTGCCAGGCCTCGGCGACCAGGTAGGCGGCGAGCTGCCGGCCGGTCGCTGCGGGAATGTCCAGCACCAGCACGTCACGTACTGCAGGGTGTTCGCGCAGCCGCGCCTCGATTTCGCCGAGCTCGATGCGGAAGCCGCGGATCTTCACCTGATGGTCGATGCGCCCGGCGTACTCCAGTACACCCTGCTCGCCGCGATAGCGGGCCAGATCGCCGGTGCGGTACAGCCGTGCGCCCGGGGTGGTCGAGAACGGATCGGGAATGAAGCGCTCGGCGGTCTGGCCAGGGCGGCCATGGTAGCCACGGGCGAGCAGTTCGCCACCCACCAGCAGTTCGCCCAGGCCGTCGGGCAAGGCCAGGTCCAGCCCGCCATCCACCAGATGAATGGCGCGCCCGGCCAGCGGTGTGCCGATCGGGATCTGCCCCGGCAGCGGTTGCTGGCCGCTGACGTAGGCGCTGCAATCGTGGCTCGTGACGCTGACCGTGGCCTCGGTCGGACCGTAGGTGTTGACCAGGCGCACGTGCGCGAGCCCGGCCTGCTGCCAGGCCAGCACACCCTCGGCGGGCATCGCTTCGCCGCCCATGTGGATCCGCCGCAGTGCGCCGTAGTCACGCGGACCGCGCGCGGCGAAATCCTTGGCCAGCAGGTACCAGTAGGCCGTCGGCAGGTCGGCGAAGGTCACGCCCTCGGCCAGCACCTGGCGATAGAAGGTTTCGCTGTCCCAGAGCTCCGGGCCACGCAGCAGCACGCGGGCGCCACGGATCAGCGCGGGGTACAGCTGCTCGACGAAGGCATCGAAGTTGAAGGTGGAGAACTGCAGCACGCAGTCGCTCGCTTGCAGCTCGCAGAAGTCGCGGGCCACCTGGGCATGCAGGCTCAAGGCCGAGGCGCTGATGGCCACACCCTTGGGCCGGCCAGTGGAGCCGGAGGTGTACATGATGTAGGCCAGGTTGTCCGGGCCACCGAGCGGCGTCGGCGCGTGCTCGGGCAGCGGCTGCAACGGCTCGCGGTCCAGGCACAGGCTCTGCACCTGGGCCGGCAACTGCTGCAGTTGCAGCGCGTCGGCGTGGCACAGCAGCAGAACGATGCCGCTGTCTTCGATCATGTGCGCCAGCCGCGCCTGCGGGTAGTCCGGGTCCAACGGCACGTAGGCGCCGCCTGCCTTCAACACCGCCAACAGGCCGACCACCATGTCCAGGCTGCGGGGCAAGGCGATGCCCACCCGCACTTCGGGACCGACGCCCAGCGCGCGCAGGCGATGGGCCAGTTGGTTGGCTCGCACGTCCAGGGCTCGATAGCTCAGATGCGCACCTTCGCAGCTCAGCGCGATGGCCTCGGGGGTGCGTCGGGCCTGGTCCTCGATCAGGTACTGCACCGGGCGCGGGTCGGCGCCCTGCAGTGCGTGCTGACTCCACTGTTCGAGGATCTGCCGACGCTGCGGCGTCTCCAGCAGCGGCAGCTCGAGAATGCGCTGGGACGATTGTATGCATACCGCATTCAGCAGGCTCAGCCAGTGACCCGCCAGACGCTCGACCGTCGCGGTCTCGAACAGGTCGCTGGCATAGGTCAGGGTGGCACCGAGACCGTCCTCGCTGTCGAAGGTGTCCAGCGACAGATCGACATGGGCGGTGACCTCGTCCCAGGCCAGGCCTTCGATCGCCAGGCCCGGCACCTGACGCACCGGCGCTGCCGCGTGGGTCTGATGGTTGAACATCACCTGGAACAGCGGGTTGTGGCTCAGGCTGCGCTCAGGCTGCAAGGCTTCGACCAGGTGCTCGAACGGCAAGTCCTGGTGCGCCTGGGCCTGAACGGCGGTTTCGCGCACCTGCTGCAGCAGCGCGCTGAAGGTGGTGTGCGGGGTGAACTGCGCCTTGAGCACCTGGGTGTTGACGAAGAAGCCGATCAGGCCTTCGGTTTCGGCGCGGGTGCGGTTGGCCACCGGCACGCCGACCCGGATGTCGTCCTGACCGGAGACGCGGTGCAGCAGGCTCTGGAACGAGGCCAGCAGCAGCATGAACAGGGTCACGCCCTGTTCGCGGGCCTGGGCCTTGAGGGCACTGGCCAGGGCAGGCGGCACGCTGACCGCCAGGCTGCGCCCGGCATGGCTTTGAACGCTGGGCCGCGAGCGGTCGGTGGGCAGGTGCAGCACGTAGTGTTCCTGGCCCAGGTGCGCCAGCCAGTACTGCAACTGACGCGCCTGTTCGCCAGCCTGCATCCACTGACGCTGCCAGGCGGCGTAGTCGGCGTATTGCACTGGCAAGACCGGTAATTCGGTCGGTTGACCTTGGCCGAGCGCCAGGTAGCGACCGACCACTTCGTCCACCAGGATCGGCATCGACCAGCCGTCGGCGACGATATGGTGCAGGGTCAGCACCAGCACGTGCTCGTCCTCGGCCAGGCGCAGCAGGCGCACGCGCAGCAGCGGACCGCGCGCCAGGTCGAATGGCCGGCGCACCTCACGGGCCACCTGCTCGCGCACGGCGTGCAGCGAGGTGTCTTCCAGGGTTTCCATGACCAGCGTGAAGGTCGCAGGGCAATGGATGCGCTGCAGCGTCTGCTCGCCTTCGGCATGGAACGTGGTGCGCAGGGTCTCATGCCGGGCGATGAGCGCCTCGAAGGCCTGGCGCAACCATTCGGCGTTCAGCCGACCGCGCAGGTGCAGCGCAGCCGGGATGTGATAGGCCGCGCTGTCGGGCTCCAGTTGCCAGAGGAACCACTGGCGTTGCTGTGCGTAGGACAGCGCCAGGGGCTGACTGCGATCTACCGGGATCAGTGCTGGTGCCTGACTGGCGCTGCCCTCGGCGGCGGCCTGGGCGAAGGTCGCCAGATCCGCAGATTCGAACAAGGCCCGCAGCGGTACTTCCAGGTTCAGGCGCTGGCGGATGCGTGAGGTCACTTGCGTGGCCAACAGCGAATGACCGCC